>CAZSPH010000008.1:0-34662 GCA_964608715.1 uncultured Gemmatimonadaceae bacterium
CGGCACTGGATCGATTCGGTGACTCCCGACCATCCCGTCTTCGTGCAGCGACTCGACGGCCACATGGGAGTGGCCAATTCGAAGGCACTGGAACTCGCAGGGGTCGGCCGCAACACTGCCGATATTGCCGGTGGCGAGATCATCCGCGACCGCGCGGGCAACCCGACCGGGCTCCTCCGCGACGAGGCGATGGAACCGGTGTTTGCCGTGATGCCCGCGCCCAGCGCCGAACAGATGGACACCGCAGCCGTCCGCGCGATGCGGCACGCCAATTCCCTCGGCATCACCGCGATGGCGGCTGTGTCGGCGCCACTGGGTGAATACGAGGCGGTGAAGCGCCTCCGCGCGGCAGGCATGCAGACCGCACGAATGGCCTTCTTCCCGGCGCTGGCCAACTGGCAGCAGGTGGCCGATTCATTCAAGGCGAATGGGGTCGGCGATGACTGGATCCGGCTGGCCGGTGTGAAGGGATTCGTCGACGGTTCGCTCGGCTCGACCACCGCGCTCTTCTTCGAACCGTATCTGGATGAACCGCATTCCCATGGCCTGATGGTCACACCGGAGGATTCGCTGCGCGCCTGGATCGGTGCCGCCGACGCAGCCGGATTGCAGGTAGTGGTGCACGCCATTGGTGAACGGGCGAACGCACTGCTGCTCGACATCTTCGATTCGGTGGCGACCGCTCACGGTAACCGGGACCGCCGTTTCCGGATCGAGCACGCCCAGCATCTCCGGCCGCAGGAGATCGGCCGGATGGCATCGATGAATGTGCTGGCCTCGATGCAGCCGTATCACGCGGCCGATGATGGCCGCTGGGCGGCCAAGCGGATCCGGCCGAAGCAGATTGCCGGCACCTACGCCTTCCGCAGCATCCTCGATGCCGGGGGCACACTGATGTTCGGTTCCGACTGGACCGTGGCGCCGCTCAATCCGCTGGAGGGCATCTGGGCTGCAGTCACCCGTCAGACCGTCGACGGGGCCAATCCTGACGGCTGGGTGCCGGAGCAGAAGATCACGGTGGAAGAGGCGCTTACGGCCTACACCAGCGCCAACGCCTATGGTCTCTTCGCGGAGGGTGAGCGCGGAATGCTGAAGCCGGGGATGAAGGCGGATATTGCGATGCTTGCCAGGGATATTCTGAGCATCCCTGCCGACGAGATCCGGGGCGTGCAGGTTCTGGCGACGATGGTCGGTGGGCAGGTGGTGTACCGGAGGTAGGGGCGGCGCCATCGCGTCGCCCGGCTATGTGCCACCTTCCGGGACGCTGATGCGACGCCATGCCTCGCCCGGCGGTGCACCACCATCCGGACCTGTACGGCGACGCCATGCGACCCGTATGGCGACGTCACCCTACCTGCTGTCATCCGATCGCCGTCAGGGGGCGCCACCAGGGCGCCCCCTACCCCCCTCCTCCTACCGGGGGCATCTTTCCGGGATGGCTACTACCCGAACTTCGAGCCGGACCCGGGCTGCTGCCCGACTCGACAAGTCCGAGCTGCTGGATATCCATCGCCTGATGCTTCTGTCGCGCCGTCTCGACGACAAGGAGATCCAGCTCAAGCGCCAGAACCGGATCTATTTCCAGATCTCCGGTGCCGGCCACGAGGCGATCCTGGCCGCCACGGCCAAGGTCTTCCGCGCCGGCCACGACTGGTTCTACCTCTACTACCGCGACCGCGCCCTCTGTCTCGGCCTCGGCATGACCGCCACCGAGCAGCTCCTCTCGGCGGTCGGCGCGGCCGAGGATCCGAACTCGGGTGGCCGGCAGATGCCCTCCCACTGGGGGCACAAGGACCTCAACATCGTCTCGGTGTCATCTCCCACGGGGACGCAGTTCCTCCAGGCGGTCGGTGCCGCCGAGACCTGGCTCCGGGCGTCACAGATCCCGGGTCTGGCCGACATGACCCCGGGAGACGAGGTGGTGCTGGTGACCACCGGCGACGGTACTACCAGCGAGGGAGAGTTCTGGGAGGCACTGAGCAGCGCCTGCAACCTCAAGCTGCCGGTGGTCTTCCTGGTCGAGGACAACGGCTATGCGATCTCGGTGCCGGTGGAGGTCAACACTCCAGGCGGATCGATCAGCAAGCTGGTGCGGTCGTTCCCGAATCTGGTGGTCGAGGAGGTCGACGGCTGCGATCCGATTGCGTCGTACGAGGTCATGAAGAAGGCGCACGATCATGCCCGGCAGCGCAAGGGGCCGGTGCTGGTCCATGCCAAGGTGATCCGCCCCTATTCGCACTCGCTGTCGGACGACGAAGTGCACTACCGTCTTGCCGAGGAGCGCGAGGCCGATGCGGCGCGTGATCCCCTGATCACCTTCCCGAAGTGGCTGGAAAGTGAGGGGATTGCGACCGCGGCCGAGCTGGAACTGATCGCGAAGCAGGTGGAAGAGGAGATCGAGGTGGCCACCGACGTGGCGCTCGCCTCACCGCAGCCTGACCCTGCCACCGCGCTGCAGTACGTCTATTCACCGGACGTCGATCCCACCGCCGAGCAGTTCGACACCGAGGACGATCCGCAGTTCGAGGGGACGCCCACCACGGTGGTCGATCTGCTGAACGCCTGTCTCCGGGACGAGATGCGGCGGGACCCGCGGATCGTGATATTCGGCGAAGATGTGGCTGATGCCTCGCGCGAGGACTGCCTTCCCCATGTGAAGGGGAAGGGCGGCGTCTTCAAGGTCACCTGGGGGCTGCAGAAGGAGTTTGGCAGCAACCGGGTCTACAACTCGCCGCTGGCCGAGGCCAACATCATCGGCCGGGCTGTGGGGCTGGCGACGCGCGGGATGAAGCCGGTGGTCGAGATCCAGTTCTTCGACTACATCTGGCCGGCCTACATGCAGATCAGGAACGAGCTGGCGCTGATGCGGTGGCGGTCGAACAACGCCTTCGCCTCTCCGGCGGTGGTGCGGGTCACCTATGGTGGCTACCTCAAGGGTGGTGCAGTCTACCACTCGCAGACCGGCGCGGCGGTGTTCACCGGCGTACCCGGGCTACGGGTGATCTGCCCCAGCAATGCGGTCGACGCCAACGGTCTGCTGCGCACTGCGATCCGCTGCGACGATCCGGTGCTCTTCCTCGAGCACAAGCATCTCTATCGCCAGACCTACAACAAGGGTCAGTATCCCGGTCCGAACTTCATGATTCCCTTCGGCAAGGCCAAGGTCGTGCGCGAGGGGAGCGATGTCACCATCATCACCTACGGTGCGGTGGTGCAACGGGCGCTCCAGGCGGCGCGCGAGATCGAGGAGACCAGCGGCCGTCAGGTCGAGGTGATCGACCTCCGGTCGCTGTCGCCGGTGGACTGGGAGACCGTGGGTGACTCGGTGCGGAAGACCAGCCGGGTGATCGTGGCCTACGAGGATTCGCTCTCCTGGGGGTATGGTTCCGAGATCGCCGCGCGGATCGCCGACGACCACTTCCACTGGCTTGATGCCCCGGTCAGGCGGGTCGCGGCGAAGGACACCTTCGTGGCGTATGCACCGGACGTGGAGGATGTGATCCTGCCGCAGGTGCCCGACCTGCGACTCGCCGTCGAGGAGATTCTGAGGGTTTAGGCAGGTCGGGCACCCCGACCCTCGCGCAGCGAGGGAGGGGTCTCCTTTCCCTCGCGCAGCGAGGGGAGGGGTCTGCGGGTCGGCTCGGAAACATCGAAGATCCGGACACCGGCCATCCGACCCTCGCGCAGCGAGGGGAGGGGTCTGCGGGTCATCACCGCCATTCACCCCGAGGTCATCATGCGCCGCTGCTCCACGGTCGTCATCGGCTTCCGCCTGCTGGTAGTTGCGGCACTGTTTCCCGTCGCGTCACCGGCACAGGGCTTCTCGCTGCGGGCCGACTCGATCGTGCGGAACTTCGTCGGCAGTGACGCACCGGGGTGTGCCGTTGCCATCGACAGCGGCACGGCACCATACCATCGGGCCGCATTCGGCAATGCCGAGATGGAATACCGCATTCCGGTTTCGGTTGAAACGATCTTCGAGGCCGGATCAGTGTCCAAGCAGTTCACCGCCGCAGCGGTGCTGCTCCTTGCTGCACGCAACCAGCTCGACCTCGATGCGCCGATCCAGCGCTGGTTCCCCGGCATTCCCGAGTACCAGTCACCGGTCACCGTTCGCCACCTGATGCTGCATACCAGCGGGCTGCGCGACTGGGGCTCGGTGCGGGGCGTCGCGGGCTGGCCCCGCTGGACCGCCAGCTATACTCACGACGACGCACTGGAGATCATCTCCCGCCAGCGCGGACTCAACCATGAGCCGGGTGCGGCATACAGCTATACCAACACCGGTTACAACCTGATGGCCATGCTGGTGGAGCGGGTCGCGGGTGAATCACTGCAGGAGTTCACCCGCCGTGAGTTCTTCGTGCCGCTCGGCATGACCCATACCTCATGGCGTGACGACTACATGCGCGTAGTGCCCGGCCGGGCTCAGGCATACAGCCGGGCTGAAGGTGGCTGGCGGCTCGACATGCCCTTCGAGCATGTGTACGGCAACGGCGGCCTGCTGACCACCGTCGGGGATCTGATGATCTGGAACCACGCACTCGCGGAGGGGAGGATCGGTTCTCCCGAAGTGTCTGCCGCGATGCAGACCAGCGGCGTTTTCAATGACGGCAGGCCGGTCGGCTACGGCGGGGGGCTGTCGCTCAATCCGGTTCGCGGTGTCGCCGCGGTGAGCCATACCGGATCCACGGCGGGCTATCGCGCGGTGCTGGCACGATTCACCGATTCCGACATGCACGTCGCGATCCTCTGCAATCGTGGCGACGCCAACCCGCAGGCACTGGCGCTGGCAATGCTCGACGGCATGCTGCCTTTCGCGCCGGTACCGGAGCGTCGAGCCACGGCTCCCGGTAATGTGATACCCGTCGGGGCAGAGCAGGTGGCGGACTTCACCGGGACCTGGCTGAGCGATGAGGTGGGTGGCACGTTGCGGACTACCGTGGTCGACGGTCGACTGGTGGTGGAACTGCGTCCGGGAAAGACCTGGGCCATGCAGCAGGTGGCAGCGGATTCGTTCTCCGCCACCGGCACCCAGCGGATAGTCTTCTTGCGCGATGGTGCGGGACGACCTGGTCGCCTGTTTGTTTCGGTGGATCGTGCCCTCGGCCTGGAGTATGTTCGGGTCGACTGAAGTGTCCCGGATTTCGCGAAGGACCGTGGCGCAAGTACCGACATCGGAACTCCAAACGAACGGCCGCACATCATGAACGCGACTCCATCGATGATCAGCTTTCTGCGACGTCTGCGTCCCTGCCTGGCCATCGTGGCCGGATGTGCCATGGTTGCCGCATGTGCCGAGGGAACTCCATCTGGACAGGCGCAACGGGATGCAGCGTCTCCCTGGCTGTTCGTTTTCGCCGGAGATGAGGATACCACCGACAGCGACTTTCTTGCCGTATTCGACCTGCGCTCGGGCAGTCCGGACCTCGGTCGGGTGATCGCAACTACCCCGATCGGCATGAAGGCGTCGATGCCGCACCACATGGAGTATGCGATGCCGCCCGCCGGCGAACTGCTCTTCATGAACGCGCATCACCACGAGTTGAGTCTGCTGGTCGATGTGTCCGATCCGCGCGCACCGCGCGTGGCGAAGACATTCAGTCCCCCGGAGCCACTGCGTATTCCCCATGACTATTCGCGCACGCCGACCTGAGTCTGACGGATCAGGCATGGCCGCATGGGCCCAGTGGTGCAGCATGGGGGCATGCCGCGCTGTTTCTGCCGGAGTAGGCGATGACGTTTCCGGCGGCTGCGCCTCTTCCTGAAGAGGAGTCCGGGCAGGTATGATCCCGGTCGGAACACCTTCTATCGCCACCAGCCGACGACTGCCATGCCATGAGCATGGATCATTACCCGCCACTTCGGACTGCCCATGCGACCCTTCAGCTTCCTCGCTGCGATAGTCATCATGCCCGGTGCGCTCTGTGCCCAGCGCGCGAAGGTCGAACTCGACACCTCTTCATCGCGGTGCCTGCGGGTGCCATCCGCGAGGTTGCCGCGCTCGAGCGTGCCGGTTTCACGGTGGACTCCATGGTCACCCGTCACGAGGGACAGGGGACCGCATCACGAGCTGTGATGTTCGACAACATCTACCTGGAACTGATCTGGGTCGACAGCACCGTTGCGACCTCCGAAGTGGCAGGGCCACTTCGCGAGGCGACCGCACGTGCTGCAGCGTGGCGTACCACCGGCGCAAGCCCGTTCGGGGCGGGGCTCCGGCAGGTCGGTGATGGCAGTGATTTCGGCGTTCCAACGCATCGCTATTCCCCCGAGTGGATGCGGCCGGGCACGGCAATCTCGCTCCTTCGTCAACCGGATGAACCCGATGCCACCGAAGTCTTCGTAGTTCCTTCCTACCTGGCCCTCACCTCCTGGGTCAGTGCCGCCCGGCAGTCCATGCCGCAGTTGTGGCTCCACCCGAACGAGGTGAAGCGGGCGACTGCCGTAACTGTGCATGGCCCGCGTCCCCATCGTCCGATGGCTGCTGATCATCTGGTCGCCGCACTTCTGGAGTTCGGCACTGCCGATGCTCCGGTCATGACACTCGCCTTCGATGGGGGAGCAAAGGGAGTGATCGATGACCTCCGCCCCCTGTTGCCACTGGTGATCAGGCGGTGATGCCTCGGCGACTGGTGACGTGACTCATGCTTTCTCTGTCCCCCATCGAAGCCAGTCGGCTGGCGATCATCTCCCAGGGACTGCACGCTGCGAAGCCGTTCGGTACCGGCCGGGAGGCAGTGCAGCGCTGCATCGAACAACTGGGATACATGCAGATCGACACGATTTCCGTGGTCAACCGCTCGCATCACCACACCTTCTGGGCCCGGGTGCCGTCATATCGTGAGACGGACGTCGATGCCCTGCAGCGCGAGGGCAGGATCTTCGAGTACTGGGCGCATGCCGACTGGATCTCAAAGCCGATCGACGCTCAGGCGAGTTCACCGTCAGGTCGCTGCATATCGAGAAGCCGGTCGGGGACGAGGAGCGGTTCGTCCGAAAACTGGCAGCCAGGCTCCGGGAAGTCGCTACCTTCAATAAGTGCGAACGGATCACCCATCGACCCGGTCGCAGGGATGTCGTGGGGAAGATGCTGGCGAAGAAACTTGCCGCGACAGGTACAGGACCTTTTCAGGAGGCCGACAATGTCACCGGATGAAGTGATCGTTCGGAGTCCCCGCATCCGGTCGCGGAGATCGATGAACTGCGTCAGCGACTGGAACTGCTGGATGAGCAGGTCGGTCGCGTGGTAGATGGTCAGGAGTTCCTGGCTCGACTGGTGGCCGATCGCCATGCCGCGCCGCCGGCGCGGGAGATCGACCGCCCCAGGATGACGACCCCGCACTGAAACCGTCGATGCTGACGATCGAACACCGAGGCCCCGGATGACCCTTGCTCTCATCGCCGCACTGACTCTCGCTGCTGTCAGTCCTGTCGACGATGGCGAAGCGCTGCTCCGCCGGATGAACGCGGCACACCGCGATTCGTGGTTTCGCACGATGACCTTCGTGCAGCACACCACCTTTCCCGGTACCGATCGCGCTGCGGAAACATGGTACGAAACGATGTCGCGGCCGGGGAAGCTCCGGATCGACATCGAACGCAACGGCGAGATTGTCGAACGGCTCCTGTTCCGGAGCGACTCGGCCTACCAGTACGCCGGAGATGCGCGGCGCTCGGCCCGGCCGCAGGTCCACTACCTGCTGCTGGTGGCTCACGACATCCACGTCGGCGATGCCGAGTCGATCATCGCACGACTCCGGGGGCTGGGCTACGACCTCTCGAAGACCGGCAAGGCCACCTGGCAGGGACGTGAAGTGATCACCGTGGGTGCGGTTACCGGTGACACCACCTCACGTCAGTTCTGGGTCGATCCGGAGCGGCTGGTTGCCGTCCGGTTTCTGCAGACCTCGCAGAACGGCACGGTGAGCGACATCCATGTCGGAGATTTCTCGCACGAAGGGTCGGCGCTGGTCGAGCGGAAGATCGTCTTCCATTCGAACGGCCGACCCAACATGGTCGAGGAGTACACCTGGATCCGAACCGGAGTGTCGATTCCGGAGTCGGTCTTCGACCCGGACAGTTCCGCACTGCCGGACTGGATCGGCGAGTACCGTCGCGAGATCGGCAACCGCCGATAGCAGCAACCTCTGCTACCGGTACGTCGCCCTGCGTGCCCTCACCTCTTCCACCGTCACCGGCTCGCCGGAGTTGCCGAAGCTGTTCCGGATGTAGGTGAGCACCGAAGCGGCTTCGACGTCGGTCAGGCCCAGCGCCGGCATGATGCCGTCATACTGTTCGCCGTTGACAGTGATCCTGCCTGTAAGCCCCTGAAGGACCACGTCGATCGACCTCAGCTTGTCGGCCATCAGATAGTCGGAACCGGCAACCGGTGGGAACGCGCGGGCAACTCCTTCACCGTTCGGCTGGTGGCAGGCCGCGCATGACTGGGCATAGTATCGCTGGCCGCGCTCCATCAGCTCCGCACGCGACAGGCTCAACGGCGGAGCCGCTGCTACTCCTGCCGCATCGGGCATCGTCTGGATCGCACCACCCTCGGGGCGATATACCTGGTCGTGCTGCTTGCCGGAGAAGATCGTCGGATCCTCCTCGCCGCTGACCTTGAGCATTCCCAGCGCACCCTTGTTGACGGCGCGGAAGATCGAGTGGTCCACCATGATGTAGGTGGCCGGGACCTCGAGCTTGAACTCCACCATCGCCGAGCCGCCGGCGGGAACCAGAGTGGTCTGGACCTGCTCCTGGCTCACCCTGACACCGCCTTCGCCGTAGACCCGGTCGAATACTTCCCCGATCATGTGGAACGACGAAATCAGATTCGGGCCGCCGTTGCCGACAAAAAGTCGGACGGTCTCGCCGACTTCGGCGTGGATCGCATTGTCATCCAGCAGCGCGTCGGTGGATCCGTTGAAGACCACGTAGTCCGGGTGCTCGTCGATCGCCTTCTGCATGTCGAACGGCTGAAGTCCCTGTCTGCCGTAGTGCCCGCCGGTGTAGAACTCCGACTGCATCACGTAGAACTCGCGGTCGACCTTCGGCAGGCCTTCCTTCGGTTCGACCAGGATCAGGCCGTACATCCCGTTGGCGATGTGCATTCCCACCGGAGCAGTGGCGCAGTGGTAGACGTACAGGCCCGGGTTCCTGACCGTGAACGAGAAGACGGAAGTGTGTCCCGGAATCGTCAGCGATGCCTCCGCACCGCCACCCTGACCGGTCACGGCATGGAGGTCGATGTTATGGGGCATCCTGCTGTCGGGGTGGTTGTGCAGGTGGAACTCGACCAGGTCGCCTTCGCGCACCCTGATGAACTGCCCCGGAACCTTGCCGCCGAAGGTCCAGAACTCGTACTGGACACCCGGAGCCAGTTCGCCGACTTCCTCCGTGATCTCGAGATTGACTATCACCTTGGTGGGGTGCTTGCGGGTGATCGGCGGTGGCACCTCGGGAGCATGGGTGAGTACCGCAACTTCTTCGCCCCTCAGCTCCTCGCTGCCGCCGCCGCATCCGGCCAGCAGCGCGGCAGCCAGCATCACGGTCATGCCAGTGCGAAGGGGGGACCTGTGTGAGGCGATGAGGGTCGTGCCTGTCATGTGGAGACTCCCTGGTATTCCGGATTGACATCGACTGGGTATCGGTCAGGGGATGATAGCGATCCGACCTTCCGTGCGCCATTGTCCGTCCCACCGTCCTCCGGCATCTCGAATCGTCCGGAAATCAGGGTTCGATTCTCGTCCCCAGGCTCAGGTAGGTCCGTGACCAGTCGCTTCTGCCCCCGAACCGGTTCCAAGGGAATCCCGACCTGAGAGCGCCCAGTCGTCCCACTTCGGCTCCGAAGGTGACACCTGCAAGGCGCCATGTGGCGCCGGCGAAGAGCGCTGTCCGGTCGTACATGATGGTCTGTCCCTCGAACTCGCTGCCCTGATGAGGAGAGTCGGTGATCCGCAGATCGAGGTAGCCGGACGCCGTGTAGGAATCAGCGCCGTAGCCGAGAATCAATCCGAGCTTCCCGAACTCCTTGCTCACGGCGATGCGGGACTGGATCAGGTGTCCATTGACCTCATCCAGCTTCATGACCATCGTGCCACCATCGTCGGTCGGGAGCGGCGGAGCGCGCAACGAGAAGCCGGGGAGCCCGCGCCAGGTGGTCGTGATGGCGATCCCCGGAATGCTGCCGGTTTCTTCGAGGATGCCGAGCCGGATACCCAGTGCGACGGCGAGTCCGTCACCACCGTCGATCTCGATGTCGCTCTCGCCGAATCCGGGGTGAAGTGACATGCCGCCGAGCAGCGTGATGCCAGCCGCATGGGTCCTGCCTGCTCCGAAGCCGCGCCAGAGTGAGACGCCGGCATCGGCAGTCACTGCAGTCACCGCACCGTCGCTGGTGGAGAATGTTGCAGACTTCGTTCCGGTGGTCGAGACGGTGGTGCCGCTCACCGATGGCGTATTGCGTCCCGCTCGCACTGCTCTCAGGGAGAACGACGTTCTGCCGGTCGAGCCCAGGGTGCCCGCCTTGCCGAAGAGCGGTGATCCGGCTGCGACAGCATCACCCTGCTGGGTGCCCAGGAAGCCTGCGATCTCTTCCATCTTCCGCTGGCCGTCCCAGTAGGCCCCCGGGATATCGCACCCGGCCAGCAGTGCGGCCGCCAGCAGTACGCCCCGGCCTCGGCGGCAGGATGGGCGGAACCGGACAGATGCAGTCGAGTCAGCCATGGCGAACCTCCGGGGTATGGCGGCCGGACTTCTGCGGTATTGTGACTGCCAGATGATTTATGCTATCCGGGCGCAACTGTCAACTGCCGGTTCGGTTCAGATCTTGCGCGCCTCGGCGGCGGCGCTGATCGCCCGGTCGACATCGCGGCTGAGCGCCCGCGCCTGCTGGGTCGCATGACCCAGCGAGTTCTCCATCGCGCCGATGCCGCGATCCTTGATTCTGAGCACCTCCAGGCGGAGATTCTGCATCATCAGGAGAGCGCTTTCCAGCCGTTCAGCGGTCTGGAACTGCTGTGCGTCGAGGTCGGTTCGGGCATGCCGCTGCCGTTCCAGCAGCGCGATCTGTCGATCGCGCTCCTCGCTCTCGGGGCGGGAGCGGAGGTCTTCGATGCGGGCATCGAGCAGAGCCAGATTCTGCATGCCGCCGTCGTCGAGGGCATGCAGCAGCCGGGCGAGCTGACAGGCCCGCTCATAGAGATCATCCACCGTCTGCAGCATCTCGGGAAACATCTCCCGGTCGATCGGCGCGAGCTGAGTCCACAGCGAGATGATCACCCGCCGGTCGTTGTGCGCCTGCATGAGTTGCCCGGCATGCGGTCCGAACTCTGCCGTAGACGGATTGCCGAGCTGCCGCCCGGGGCGCACCCGGGACTCCCCGTTGGTGATCGCGTCGGGAGCTGGAGGACGGTTGATCACGTCGCGCCAGGAGTAGCCGGCCTGCCACATCTCCGAGTAGCGCTTGAAGACGTTGAACGACATCGCGCCGCCCACCAGCAGGAACCACGGAGCCCCGATTCCGGTCGCGATGTTGATCATCAGGCATCCGGCCGTGACGGTCATCATCTTGGCGAACTCGGCCCGGGTCTGGCGGATGATCTTCGGCTCGCCGGTCTCGGGGAGAACCATATCGTCCTTCGACTTCTCGGGCCTTCCGGTGCGCCCTGAAGCCGGACCGGCCAGATCACGCCCTCGCGACCTGGTGGGTACCTGGGGACGCTGGGTAAGCGGCCTCGGTGTCCGCGCCGGTACCCGCTCAACCTCCGGTCGCCGGCTGGCGAGGCCGCGAGGAGTCGAGGGGGCCGGTGGCCGGGCCCGCGGGGACATGCCGGTGCCGGTCGGACGGTAGCCGCCGATGTTGCGGCTTTCCAGTGCGCGGCGCAGGGCATCGGCCTTGATCCAGCGGTTAGTCGGATCCTTCTCCAGGCAGCGGGCCACTGCGAGTGACAGATCCTCCGGCACATCTGGGAAGCGCTCATGCAGCAGCGGGGCCGGCTCGGTGATGTGCTTCATGAGGATCCCCGCTACCGTCGGGGCGTTGAATGGCAGCTCTCCGGCCAGCATGTAGTACGAGACCACGCCCAGCGAGTAGATGTCACTCCGGCCGTCGATCTCCCGCTCGCCGGCTGCCTGCTCGGGGCTCATGAACGACGGTGTCCCGATCGCCATCCCGGCACTGGTCAGCGTGGCGTTGGAAGTGGCCGAAACCGCCTTCGCGATTCCGAAGTCGGTGACCATCACCCGGCCGCGTGCGCCCTCGAGCAGGATGTTGTCCGGCTTGATGTCGCGGTGGATCACGCCGAGTTCATGTGCCGCCGAGAGCGCGTCGGCCGTCTCCCTCATTATGCGGCGGGCCTCGTCGGCAGGGAGGCGACCACGCCGCTTCACCCGGGCTGCGAGTGACTCTCCCTCGACCAGTCCCATCACGAAGTAGACGATGCCGTTGCCCTCGCCGACGTCATGGATCGGAACGATATGAGGATGAGCCAGTCTCGCTGCCGTCTGTGCCTCCCGGGCAAACCGCTCGCGGATTTCGCGCTGGAAGGCCAGCTCAGGTGGGAGCACCTTCACGGCCACCCGCCGGTGCAGCCGCTCGTCCCGGGCCCGGTAGACCACACCCATCCCGCCACGTCCGATCTCGCCTTCGATCGTGTACGCCTCGCCAAGGGCTTCCCGCAGCAGGGATGGCAAGGGAGATTGCTGGGAAGGGTCGCTCATTCAGGGCCCGGTTGGAAGTCGGTGCAACTGCCGAATCTGCACAGAAATGCCGCTGCTAGCAACGTGCCGGAACGACCTGCCGTCACGGCAGGTCGTTCCGGCCAGGCCTGCCACAGGGGTGCCGGATTGCCGCCTGACTGGCAGATATCATGGCATGAACGATGCCCGATCAAGACCTGATACGGGCTGACCGGTGTGCATGGCGCCGCCGCAGCTGACCCGAGGAGGATGCTGACGATGACTGATCGACTCACACTTCCCGTCCTGCCACTCAGGGACGTGGTGCTCTTTCCAGGGGTTACAGCCCCGATCGGAGCCGGCCGACCGATGACGCTCAAGGCGATCGAATCGGCGCTGGCCACCCCCGAGAAGCTGGTCTTTGCTCTCACCCAGCGTGAGAATCTGGAACAGGTTGCCTCCGAGGGGCTGTACCGGGTCGGTACCATTGCCCGGATCGGACAGCTCCAGCGGGGAATGAGCGGCATGCAGTTGCTCCTCCACGGCGAGGAGCGCGCGATGGCGCTCCATCTCCAGGAAGAGAACGGCCACCTGATTGCGACCGTCCGCAAGATGGAGGATCTGCCGGCTGTCGATGAGAATGGTCCTGCCTTCGAGGCTCTCCATCGCGAGTTGAGGGCAAGAGCCGCCGAACTGGGACAGAAGTCCGGACTGCCGGAAGAGGTTGTCCAGCAGGTTCTCAACGGAGTCGAGGACGCCGGTCGCTTTGCCGATCTGGTGGCAGGCTATCTCGATCTTTCGACCGCCCAGCGTCAGGATCTCCTCGAGACCCTCGCGGTCGACGAGCGGCTGCGCCGGGTGCTGGTGCATGTCCAGCGTCAGATCACCGTGCTCGACGCCCAGGAGGACATCAAGAGCCAGGTTCAGGAGGAACTCGGTGAGCGGCAGCGGGAGGTCTTCCTGCGGGAGCAGCTTCGCACCATCCGTCGCGAACTCGGCGAGGAAGAAGACGGCACCGAGGTCGACGAGCTGGCCGAGCGGCTGGCTGCACTCGCTCTCCCGCCCGAGGCGCGCAAGGAAGTCGATCGCGAACTCGCCCGGCTCCGCCGGATCGGTCGCGAGTCGATGGAGTCGCAGGTGATCCGGACCTACCTCGAGCATGTCGTCGAACTGCCATGGGAGACCATGGACACCGAGCATATCGACATCCCGCGGGCCGGTGAGATCCTCGACGAGGATCACTACGCCCTCGGCGATGTGAAGGATCGCGTGATCGAGTTTCTGGCCGTCCACGCCCTGCGTGCCAAGCGCGCCGCACATGCAGAGGCCCTCGAGTTGGATGCCTCCGCATCGGCGGATGAGTCGCCTGTCGAGGGGACTCCTGTCGATGGTACGGTTGTCGATGGGGAAGGCACGCCCGATCTGCAGGACGGGCTGCCCGTCGTCGAAGAAGTCGTGGCTGATTCTTCGGATCGCGTCGCAGCGGAGAACGGCCCCGAAGCCGGCAGCACCGAAGAGGCTCGCAAGCGCTCGCCGATTCTCCTCTTCGTCGGCCCTCCGGGGGTGGGCAAGACCTCCGTTGCCAAGAGCATCGCCCGCGCGATGGGACGCAAGTACGTTCGCGTCTCGCTCGGTGGTGCCCGCGACGAGGCCGACATCCGTGGTCACCGCCGGACCTATGTCGGCGCGATGCCGGGGCGGATCATCCAGGGACTCAAGCAGGCCGGTACCCGCAATCCGGTCTTCCTCCTCGACGAGGTCGACAAGCTCGGCGTCTCGTTCCAGGGAGATCCCGCTTCGGCACTGCTCGAAGTGCTCGATCCGGCCCAGAACGATTCGTTCACCGATCACTACATGGGGATCCCGTTCGATCTCTCCGAGGTGATGTTCGTGGCCACCGCGAACTTCATCCAGAACATCCCCGGCCCGCTGCTCGACCGGATGGAAGTGGTGGAGTTCTCAGGCTACATCGAGGCGGAGAAGGTCGCGATCGCCGAACGGTACCTGGCTCCCCGTCAGCTCAAGGAGAACGGTCTCTCCGAGGAGGAGATCACCTTCACGGGTCCGGCTCTGCTGGAACTGGTGCAGCGCTACACCCGGGAGTCCGGAGTGCGTCAGCTCGAGCGCGAAGTCGGTCGGGTGGCCCGCAAGGTCGCCCGGAAGATCGCCGCGCACGAGGTCGAGAAGGCGGAAGTCACTCCGGCGATGGTGCGCGAACTGCTCGGGCGCCCGAAGCTCCATCCCGAGGAGAAGTCGAAGGCTGATCTGGTCGGGACGGCCACCGGGATGTACTACACGCCCATGGGTGGTGACATCATGTTCGTCGAGGCCTCGACGATGCCGGGCAAGGGAGAACTGGTGCTTACCGGTCAGCTCGGTGACGTGATGAAGGAGTCGGCGAGGGCGGCGTGGACCTACGCCCGCTCGCATGCCGCCGGACTGCACATTCCTGCCGACCGGTTCGATCGCGATATTCACGTCCACGTCCCGGCAGGCGCGATCCCCAAGGATGGCCCGAGCGCCGGCATCACGATGGCCACTGCGGTGATCTCGGCTCTTTCGGGGCGCGAGGTAAGGCATGACATCGCCATGACCGGTGAGGTGACGCTGCGCGGCAGGGTGCTGCCGATCGGCGGCGTGAAGGAGAAGCTGCTGGGTGCGCTGAGGGCCGGGATCAGGAAGGTGATCATCCCGAAGCAGAACGAGGCAGATCTCGACGATCTTCCCGCCGAAGCGCGGAAGCTGATGGAAGTCCATCCGGTCGAGGAGCTGGGAGAGGTCCTGGCCCTGGCGCTCCGCGACGTCCGCTACACCGAAGGACGTCTGATCTTCGGAAACGAGAATCCCAGCGACGTGACGCCACTAAGCGCTGGATGGCACTGAGCAGTTGCTGAAGGACCGGACGGGTCACCCAGTCCGAAGGACAGCCCGGCGGTGCCGGGCTGTTGTCGTTTCCGGGACTGTGAGCCCCTGGAGCCGATTCCTGCGCGTGCCGGTTGAATGGTGGACCATCGACCAGCAGTAGTGGAGGAAGGCATGCTCTCATCGTCTCCCGGCCGGGACTCTCTTCTCGGCCTGCTTGCACTCGCAGCTGCCGCATGTGGTGGCGACAGTAGCACCAATCCCGATCCCGGAGGCGATCCGGCCTCGGTGGCGATCCACGTCGGCAACAACCAGAGTGCCGCGGTGGGCACGGCGGTGGCCGTAGATCCGGCAGTGGTGGTGAAGGACGCTGACGGAAATACCCTGCAGGGGGTCCGGGTCAGCTTCGCGGTCGAGTCCGGTGGAGGTTCGGTGGTATCGGCCACTGCCAGCACCAGCCAGAACGGGGTGGCATCGTCCGGTCGCTGGACCCTAGGTCCGACTTCGGGAGCACAGACTCTGTCGGCCACGGTTGCCGGACTGCCGAAGGTCACCTTCTCAGCCACCGCTACTTCCGGTGGCGGCAGCGGTCAGGAGATTCTGACCCAGACCATCACCACCGGTGGTGGCACCATCAGCATCAATCGGCCTGGTTCGCAACTCAACGGGGTCCGCCTGCAGTTCGATGCCGGGGCCCTCGGGGCAGCGGCAGTGGTCACCATCACCGAGGAGTCGCTGGCTGGCTACAACCTGTCCGCCGGAATGACCGCACTCACTCCGGGGATTGGAGTGTCATCCACGGCAGGCAGGCTGGACGCTGGCGTGTCGATCCGGTTCCCGGCAACACCCCAGACCGGCAAGATCCTGATGGTGGGCTATGCCGATCCGGTCTCGAAGCGGGTGACGGCGATCCCGACCTTGAAGCAGGATGCCACCTCGATCACCGCCCTGGTACCTTCACTGGATGCCTCAGGAACGGCAGGTGTCCAGATAGCCGGTTCGCTGATGAGTGGCAGCCGGATGGACGAACCCAAGTCGCTGATGTTCCTGCTTGCGATCAACGAGGAGCTGCTGAACCGGGACTTCGATACCGGCTTCCGACCCGGCGCGGATGACTGGGATTTCCCCCGGATGGCCATCGCCGATCTCGCCTTCCTCAAGCGTCCGGGCCAAGCATCGATGCCCTTCGCTGCAGTTGACGACGGCATGGTCACTACCTCGCTCTGGTATTTCGTCAACCGGCGGGCGGCGAGTGGGTCACTGCACGGCTCGATGCAGCTCCTGCCACAGCAGCCGCTTTCGTCCCGCTACGGAATCCGCTGGGCTGCGCTGGCCGAGAAGGACGTCCCGCCCATATCCCAGACGGGCGGGTTGCTGATCAGGGAATGGAACGATTGGGCAACCGACGACCGTGGTCGCTTCCAGTGGCTCCAGTTCCAGGGCATAAAGGCCATGATGCTGACGACCTTCAATCGTCCGGTGCCGGTGGTGCTGCTCGAGACCGACAACCCGGATGAGTTCAACAGCGAAGCTCATCCGATGGCGATCGCATATCGCACGGCCGGCAACACTCTCTATCTGGCCTGGCCTGGTTCTCCGGGGAGCGAGATCCAGGTGCAGTTCTCCGAGCAGGGAATGACGCCGTTCCTGCTGCCCAATCAGAATGGCACAGCCAACATGGTCAGGGCGATCGGCGGGATCCACTATGTCAACGTGATCGACGATTCGAAGCTGGCTGCGCAGTGGACGCGGGTTGCCAACAGGACGATCGGCGACGCCGAGGGATGGCCGACCCCGAAGTTCCACTGGGAGAAGGCGGAACTCGATACAGCCAGAGTCTTTCTGCTGGACACGCTCCAGATGTGGTGGCAGTGCAGCCAGTGTCCCAGTCGAGTATCGCGGCCGGCCCAGCTTCCCCAGTCCGCCAGCAACGTCCAGCGATTCAGGGGGGTCCGCAACCTGGGTGCCGGGGGGTCGCCAAACCTGAGCGCGTCGTTCTCATCCATCCGGCTGAGCGCGGATGGCGTCTTCGAGGGAGAGCAGCGACTGAATCGGCATGGTTTTCTGGTCCAGCATCCGGTCGAGGAAGACGGCTTCGTCGGCATTGCGATCGGGTGGCTGGACTGGCAGACGGTGGTGTTCCGCAAGCTGGAACTGGAGCCCTCGGTCCCTGCGATCGAGTTTTCCCAGGACACTACCGTCACTGTGGTGGTGACGCCGTCAGAGACTCCACCGTCCGGTACCCGCTACCGCTGGCTGCTCCGGACCTCCGACAGCCAGGACAGCGTCGAGACGACTGTGCCGACCCACACTCGCGATCTCGAGGCGGGTACCGACGGCTGGCTGATCTTCAGTGCACTGGAAGGCGAGCACAGGCGGCCGGTTGCTCGCGACTCGATCAGGATCGAAAGCGGCGGCCCGGTGCCGTACTGGCGCCTCACGGCGGTTTCGGACGCGGACGAACTGCTCGATGACGATGAGGTGGAGGGTTCCGGCGAGGTGTACATGATGTTGCAGCGGATGGTTGCCGCACCTGGGTCAGCTATCATCTCGATCGAGGACGGTCCCGATGGCAAGACACTGTACCTCCGGGTGCGCAGGAGCGGCACCTGGCCTGACGGAGCGCCCGGACCCTTCAACGGCAGCAGCGAATGGCGGATGGTGCTGGGACCTGGTGCTCCTCAGACGTATCCGCTGGGTCCCTACTTCTCGGCCTGGCGCCCTGGGTCATGGAGTCAGACGACCAGCGATCTGTCCAGCGGCAACGTGCTGGGCCAGAACATCCTCGGCATGGCTTCGTACAACGTGCACAACGCGGGCACTCAGACTGGTCCCGCAGGTGGTGTGCGGATCAACGCCACCCGGAACGGTACGGTGATGTCCGGGGCGCTGGAGTTCTGGATCTGGTTCGTGGACTACGACGACGATATCGTCGGGCAGGCGGAGGGATACCCCTTCCCCTTCACCGCGGTGAGGATGCAGTAGAACACGATGGCAGAGGTCAGAGTCGCATTCCTCTGACCTCTGCCATCCGTCTATCCCATCTCCACCCGGTTGCGGCCGCTGCTCTTGGCTCGATAGAGCGCGGCATCGGCGGCGGCCGCAACTTCGGCCGCCGAGCTTCCTGATCCAGGGTAGCTGGCCACTCCGATGCTCACCTTGACCTGGATGTCATCGCCGCCGGAGTTGCGCATCGGTGTTGCTTCCAGCGCGGCTCTGAGCTTCTCGGCGATGGCGCGGGCATTTGCCGGAGGACAGCGGCGGAGGATGATCCCGAACTCTTCGCCACCGTAGCGTCCCAGCATGTCGGAGCCGCGGATGTTGTTCCGGAACACCGAGGCGGTGTGCATCAGAACCTGATCGCCCACCATGTGCCCGTGCGTGTCGTTCACCCGCTTGAAGTGGTCGAGATCCAGCATCAGGAACGACAGCGCTTCGCCATGACGTGCCGAGAACGAGATCGCGTGGTCGAGTTCGCTCATCAGTGTGGCGTGATTGAGTGCACCGGTGAGGCCGTCGCGATGAACCAGTTCGCGCACCCGGCGCCCGCGCTCGGTGCGCGTCAGGACGAGTTGCAGCAGATGGTCGCGATCGACGGGCTTGGCGAGGAAGTCGTCTGCTCCCGCACGCAGCCCGGCCATCCGGTCCGCCAGAGTCTGCCGTGCTGTCAGGAAGACGATGGGAACCAGCGCGAGACGCGGATCCTGACGCATCAGTCGTGCGAGCGCGTAGCCGTCGATGTCGGGGAGGTCGATGTCGAGCAGGACGATGTCGGGGGCTTCGTGCAGCAGAGCGTTCCGTGCCGCCTGGGCACTGCCGAAGGTCGTGACGTCGGCGCTGATCTCCCTGAGCCAGGTGGCACAGAGCTGCGCCTGCGAGGGATCATCTTCCACCACCATCACGGAAGCCGGCTTGGCGCCGATCTGTGCCAGCGCCCTGGCATACTGCACCAGTCCGCGGGGCAGCGCGTTCAGGCCGAAGAATGCGTCGACACCGGCGGCGGCACCGTGCAGGCGATCGATCATGTTCGCCGGATCGGCCAGCACCACCGCACGCGGTCGGTCGGGACTCGGTACCGCCGACCAGTAGTGGGCGGTCTTGAGCGGGTCCGAATCGATATCGGTTCCGATCACCACCAGATCCGGGCGCTCGCTGGGTGGGACATTCCACGGATCGGTTGCATCCGACCGGAACACCACCAGGAATCCTGCTTCACCGAGCGAGTCGACGAGCTGGCTGCGGAGACCGGATTCGCCCATCAGCAGCAGTGCCCGATAGCCGAAACCGGGGATCCTGCCCAGTACGGTAGGTGGAGGAACGATGACAGGAACTTCGTCGAATGCGGTACCGAGTTCTTCCACTGCCTGGTCGAACCGGTCGGCGTCGGCCGGGGTGGGAGGGGTCTCGGATACGATCCAGTGCTCCATCGACCTGGCGATCTCCGTGACCCGGGGGAAGCCGTAGGAGCCACCCGAGCCGGCCAGCCGGTGGAAGCGCATCCGCAGCGATTCGAGGGCGTCCTCTTCCGCTGCCCGGAATGCCGCGATGTCCTTGCGAAGTTCGTTCAGTCTGGCAGGGGCCTCGCTCAGATACTCCTGGCGCAGCGCCTCGATCAGTTCTGCCGGAAGGTCGTTGTCGGGGTCGATCAGAACTGCTCCTTGAAGCTGCGCAGGACCCGTTCAGCGGCGGCAACGAAAGCCGACCCGTGTCCGAAGTGTCCGCTGAACCGTTCTCCGTTCCGGGCTCCGATGAGCGCCGACCTGCGGTCGACCACCATCAGCACCGGCTCTCCCGGCCAGTCGGAAGCGCCGACGACAGTGACCGGAACCACGCCGAGCGGGACCGGTCCGGTGGCAAGGACCTCCAGTTCCACTCCGGACTGATGGGCCCGCCGGAGATGCGGTGCCAGAGCCAGGCAGCCGTCGGGAGGGGCGAGCAGAACCACCCCACTTTCGGCCCGCGCTATTTCGTGCCCCATCAATTGGACCGCTCCCCGAGGCGAGGCCAGTTCGACCAGTGTCGGTGTTGCCGGCGTGGCGATGCTGTCGAATGCACTGGCAAGACGATCCAGCGCTTCGCCCTGCCGGTCACTGAGTCTGGCAAGCAGAGTGGTTGGCGGCTCGGGGCGGAAGCGGCGGGGGCGCCCCTCATCAACCCGGGCCGCTCCCTTGGCAACCAGCCCCTCCAGCGCGGCATAGACGTTGGCACGCGCCAGCCCGGCCGCCCGGGCGATGGTGTAGCCGGTACCCGGCCCACCGGTAAGCAGAACTTCGTAGATCACTCCCTCGGTGGGAGTGAATCCGAATGGTACCAGGTCGATCCGTGAGGTGGCCACCGGGCCTCAGCTGTATTCCAGTGTCAGACCGAGGCGCCGCGCAATCATTGCGATCCGGAAGGTCATGTCCGCCTGCCGCGATGTGACCTCTCCCGCATCTGCTACCAGTGGCCAGATGTGCCAGGTGATTCCCGATCCTGCCTTCGGCTGCGACCGCAGATTGCGCGGGTGCCAGACGCCGCTCTGGTCGAGATCCTCCAGCAGCCTCGTCCAGACTGCATTGGCCGACGGAGAGGACGCGAAGAGTCCCAGGCTCGCCAGCAGTTCCATCGTGTGCAGAGCGAGCGGAACGTCCTTGGCCACTCCCTCCTCGTGCTGGATCGGATCGCCGAGCACCAGGTGGTTGTTCCTGATCCAGTTCTTCCCGACCACCAGGTGCCAGTTCTGGGTCGGAGCGGGGGCCGCAAGGTACTGTCCCAGCCGGTCGACGAAGCCTGCCCGCTCACGCTGCAATGCCGGCATCGCAGCCAGCATTGCTATCGACCACCAGCTCGGCGGGGCCGCTTCCCGGTGGAGCTGCCAGCCGCTCCCCTTCTTGATCAGCGGATCCTCGGCCAGTGGCGAGCGCAGGAATGCCGATACAGCCGAGATCACCCGGTGTGCCGACTGCCTCAGTCGCGGATCCTCGGCATAGCCAGCCTCGGCGAGGGCTGCGGAAGCAGCCTCACGGATCAGGTTGCGATACCATTCGCCGATGTCGACGTCTTCGAGAGAGGCATCGAAGAACTCGCCGTAGAGCAGCGGGTCGTCATCGCGCGAGAGAGTGCGGAAGAGAGTCCTGTTCGCCAGGCGAAACGGGCGAGTCGTGATCGGAACGCCGAGCTGGACCAGTCGGCGATACTGTGCCACGGTGCCGGGCTCTTCGACCTTGTCCCGGGTGTTCGGCTCGAAGGCGATGTAGTTGTTCGCCCAGAGACCGGTCGACTGCTGACGGGTGGTCACGGCCGCAACTGCGGGAGACTGCACAGCCTCCACCAGTGCCGCATTGATCACGGCCGGCTCGTAGGTTCCCTCCGGAGCCAGTTCGGTCATGGCACGGTACCGGATCGCCGGGCCGGCATTTTCGGTCAGCCAGGTCAGCGGGATGCGGTGGGAAGTCGGAATGTCCAGAAGCTGCTCCTTGAGCTGGGGTCCCCGGCAACTGAACCGGGAACTGCTACAGTCAGTGGGGCCGACCCGATCCTGCGAAGTCGCACAAGGTATCCGCAATTGCTACGACTGTCCAGCCCGAGGGCCGGAATGCGGGGAAAAGTATCAGGTCGTATCAGGTGCAACCACTATCCGTCTGCCCGTCCCGCCCAACCACCAGCCATGCCGATCCGACCGCACTGAGTAGTATTGCCAGGAACTACCTCAGTCCCTGCCGTTTCCCGGCTGTGGGTCGCAACGGACCCGATGGATCGTCCCGGAGGGGAAGAACCCCCGTTCCGAGATCAGCAGCATTGAGCCGTCGGGGCTCAGCGCCACGCCCTCGCCTTGCGGCTCCCGACCCAGAATATCGCACGCGGCTACCGGTTCGATCGTGCCGTCACTGTGGCGGGAGAACCTGAACAGGTCCCGGTAGGTGCGGACCACCACTGCGCTTCCGCCGGGATCGACGGCCATTCCGGTGACCAGTCGGCCGGATCCCGGAGCCGGGGTGATCGGTAGCGTGCCCACCAGCTCTGCCGTTGCTACCTCACGGCTCTGCCAGGTGGCTGCCGGGAGCCGGAACAGGTCGATCCTGCCAGAGCGTCCCTTCGAGACCAGCAGTATTTCACCTCCCGGGAGCACCGCCATCGCTTCGACGTCTTCCCGTCCGGTCGGGTACTGGAACGTGAGCGACTCGACCGAATCGATGGCCTTCGCCGCTGCGGCCGGCTCGCGGAAGCGATGAATGGTCACACTCGTGCGCCTGCCGGTGTTGTCACCGGTATCGGCGATGTAGATGCAGATCTCCCGGCCGCAGTCGCCGACCGCGATTTCTTCCCAGTCGATGTTGGGCACCGGCACGGAAAGGGTCCGCCGAATGGCACCGGTGCTGTCGACACCGTAGAGTCGGGCGGGATTGCCGCCGTCAGCCACCGTCCAGATCAGGCCCGGGTTGGCAATGCTCAACGCTGCCCCGCTCGCCTCCGCAAGTGCACGGTCGCTGATTCTGCCGAGGAGGGTGGGTCCGGTCATCCGACCGGCAGGCCAGATGCTGTCGGAACGCTGGCCATGGATCTGTGGAGCAGTCAGTGACAGCAGCAGTCCCGGAATGAGGAGTGCCCGGCCGATGAAGGTCACTTCGGCAGCGGCTGTCCATGCAGATGCAGAACGTAGGCTGCCACCTGGGTCACCTGCTCGTCGGTAAGCCTGGCGCCGCCTCGCGGTGGCATGGGCGTACCCATTTCGGAGTGCTCTTCGGATACTCCGGCAGTAATCACCGCAACCAGTCCCGCGATAGTGCCATCGTTGTGCAGCCACTTCTCTTTGCCGGCGTTCAGTCGGGTTGACGGTCCCAGTACTCCTTCCCCGGCCCGTCCGTGACAGGAAGCACAGAGCCCGCGCCCCTCGAAGAGCACCTTCCCCTGCCGGATCGCGGCGGTATCGGGGGCGGCCTGCTGACCGGGGGCCTGCTGTGCGACCCCGATGGCCGGGGTGACGAGAAGCGTGACAGCAAGGAAAGGAAGGCGCATCGATGAATCCCGTAGAGGCGTTACTGGTACTGAATGTATACCGGCACCGGATCGAGCCGGACGATGGCCGACGGCGGAATCATCGGGCGATCGTTCCTGTAGAACAGCTTGAACCCCGCGAACTGCACCGGCCGCTCGGTGATCACCTTGCGGTAGGTGTCGAACTTGAGCTGCGGACCGCCGAACCCATCCATGTGAATGACGACCTGGACCCGTGGGTCGACACGGATCCCGTCCTCGCCGGTCACCATCCGGTGGGTGAAGCGGTGGATCACCAGAATCTTCGGCGGCAGATCCTCGGCCTCCACCAGCCCGGCGAGCACGTCAACCGCGTGGTTGATCGAGGTGGCATCAAGTGAGCCGATCTGCTTCCCCGGTACCTGGTCGGGTGCCATCGCGAACTCGGGATCGATCCCCAGGTGAACCCAGGGGAGCTTGAGCCAGGGCAGCAGGCGGGGCAGCTCGGCCGCCACGCTGCTCCGGCCGATCTGGAGATCCAGGAAGAGCAGCCAGTCATTCTCCCGCGCCCACTCGGCCACCCGCGATATCAGGGCATCGCCGTGCCGGAGCCGGTACATCCCGTCGCGCCCCGCATCGGCCTGTGCCACCGTGACGATCAGGTGGAGAGCCGGCAGCACTCTGGTAGTCGAATCTACAGCCTGCCAGGCGGCAGCGGTGCGCTTCAACTGCGCCATCATTTCCGCCGGCGGGATCTCGCCCAGGATCCCCATCCGGGTCGAGAGCGGATTGCCGTAGAACGCGACGATCCGGTGGGCCGGGAGGAGTGCTCCGGGGCGGAGTTCCACCGATCGCGAGACCATCGGCGGGTGGGCCGAATCGGCGACCGCGAACTGGGCCTCGGCCGGTGAAATGACGACGCCGCTCAGGAGCAGGAGGGCAGAGATGATGCGGGCAGGGTGCATCACGGAAGAATAGTGAGTACGATTACTCCCCGTGCGCATAGCCATATCTACCGGCGGGGGCGACGCCCCCGGACTCAATGCAGTGATTCGTGCGGTGGTGCTCACCGCCCATGACCGCGGCTGGGAATCCATCGGGATCCGTCGCGGCTTCCACGGAATCTATTCCGGCGACGGACTGGTCCCTCTTCCTCCCGAGGCCGTACGCGGGATCACCCACCTTGGTGGCACGATCCTGGGTACGACCAATCGCGGCAATCCCTTCGCATGGCCCGAGGTACTGGCCGACGGCACCGTCGTGACCATCGATCGTTCGGACGAGTTGATCGCGGCCTTCCGGCGCGAGCGCATCGATGCGCTGGTCTCGATCGGCGGCGACGGATCGCTCGGGATCGCGGCGAAGCTCTGGGCCAAGGGGCTGCCGGTGGTCGGCGTCCCGAAGACGATCGACAACGATGTGGTCGAAACCGAGACCACCTTCGGTTTCGACAGCGCCGTTGCCACCGCCACCGATGCTCTCGACAAGCTCCATACCACCGCCGAGTCGCATGATCGGGTGATGGTCTGCGAAGTGATGGGGAGGGATGCCGGCTGGATCGCGCTGCACAGCGGGATCTCCGGCACCGCCGACGTGATCCTGATTCCCGAGATCCCGTTCGACATCGACAGGATCTGCGCCAAGATTCTCGAGCGTGACCGCGACGGTCGTCGATTCGCGATCGTCGTAGTTGCCGAAGGGGCGAAGCCGTCGGGCGGCGAATCGGTGCTGCGGGCTCCCGCCAGGGCAGGGGAGAACGCCCGGCTGGGTGGAATCGGCGAACAGGTTGCGGATGCGATTGCCCGCGGGACCGGCAAGGAGACTAGGTCGCTGGTGCTGGGCCACCTCCAGCGCGGCGGCTCGCCCACCACCTTCGACCGGCTGCTGGCACTGCGCTTCGGATCGGCTGCCGTCAGAGCAATAGCCGAAGGTGACTTCGGAACCATGGTCGCATACCGGCCACCCGATGTGGTACGCGTTCCCCTCGACCTGGTCGTCGGACGCACCCGTCCGGTGCCCCTCGATTCCGGCGCCATTCTCACTGCACGCCACCTCGGCGTCTCGTTCGGAGACTGATCTCATGGCGCGACGGGACCATCCGCTCGAATCTGCATTGGCGCTGGTCCTGCTGAGGCTGATGCTCGGAGGAGTACTGTTTCTTTCGGGTCTCGCCAAGATGGTGATCGTCAGAGTCGGTGGAGTGATCCCCTTCCCGATCGTCGGTGCCGAGTGGCAGCAGGGTCTGCCCACCAGAGTCGCGGCATGGGCGGCCGGTCACCCGGAAGGTGCACTGGGCGCCATCGCCCGTGACCTGATCATTCCGAATGGCGCTCTGTTCGCCGGCGCCGTAGCCTGGGCGCAGATGCTGGTCGGCCTGCTGCTGATCCTCGGCCTCTGGACTCGCTGGGCCGCGCTGATCGCAGGTATGATCGCGGCACTGCTGGCAGCCGCATCGGCGATGCGCTCCGGCGGCGATGTGAGAGGCTATCTCCTGCTCGGCGCAATCGCGCTGGCAGTGCTGATCGGGAATGCCGGCCTCAAGTGGGGAATGGACGGCTGGCGCTCCGAACGCAGGCGGAATCTGGAGCTGTAGGCGGCGAACGGCTGACTGCGAACGGCGAACCGTCCTCCCGACCAGAGCGCCCGCGCAGCGGGTGCGTCGTGGAGGGATCTGCTTCTCCTGCCATGACCAGAACAGCAGATCCCTCGACGTCGTGACCCTTCGGGTCACTCTGCTCGGGATGACAATGGTGAGGTGGCACCGCCGGTCGCTGTCATCTGTTCTCTGCCACCCAGTTCTCCATCATCCGCACCCCCGAATCCGTCAGGATGGACTCAGGATGGAACTGCACTCCCGTCAGCGGCCATTCGCGGTGGCGCACCGCCATGATCACATCGTCATCGTCGGCACGGGCTGAGACCACCAGTCGTTCCGGAATCGTTTCCGGCACTGCCGCCAGCGAGTGATAGCGGGTGGCGTTCAGCGGCGACGGCAGACCCCTGAAGATTCCGGTGCCGTCATGCGAGACCGGTGATGTCATTCCGTGGCGCGGCTGGCACGGTTCGACTCTGCCACCGCAGGCGGTGACGATCACCTGGTGGCCCAGGCAGACGCCGAGTATCGGCTTCACCGGGCCAAGGGAGGTGACGATGTCCAGTGCCAGCGGGCAGTCCTCCGGTCGTCGCGGACCGGGAGAGAGGATCACCCCTGCTACCGATGCTGCCGCGACATCGGCCAGTGTCAGCGTCGATGCACGCCGCACTTCCGCAGCCACGCCGAGTCGGGTCAGATAGCCGGCAAGCACGTGGACGAACGAATCGTCGTGATCGATCAGCAGGATCACCGCGCCGCCTCGACCGCGATCATCATCCCGCGTGCCTTGTCGATCGTTTCCAGGTACTCCTCGTCCGGCTGCGATCGTGCAGTGATTCCTCCACCGGCATGAATCGAGATGACGCCGTCGGCCAGCACCATCGTCCGAATTGCCACGCTCGCGGACATGCTGCCATCGTTGCCGAACCAGATGATCGACCCGCAGTAGACGCCGCGCTGCACCGGTTCGATCTCCGCCAGCAGCTCCATCGACCGAAGTTTGGGGGCCCCGGTGATCGATCCCGCCGGGAATGTCGCTGCTATCAGATCGAGAGCATCGCACTCCTCGCGCAATGTCCCGGATACCACCGAGACCAGGTGATGGACGGTCGGATGACTCTCCAGCCGACAGAGCTGCTCCACCTCCACCGACTCCGCGTTGCAGACCCGATGCAGGTCATTCCGCATCAGGTCGACGATCATCACGTTCTCGGCCCGGTCCTTCGCACTCGTCAGCAGCTCCGCCGCCAGCATCTCGTCTGCTTCGGACGTTGCCCCTCGCGGTCTCGTACCCTTGATCGGCCGGGTTTCGGTCCGCCCGGTCGCGGCATCGTGAGAGAGAAACAGTTCCGGCGACGAACTGAGGACTGTCACGCCATCGTGTTCGATGTACGCCCCGAACGGCGCCGGGGACACTGCGCGCAGTGCGCGGTAGAGTGCGAGCGGGCCGTCGTTCCAGGCTGCGGTCCACCGCTGCGTGAGGTTTGCCTGGAAGATCTCTCCCTGCCTGATGTCGCCGATCAGTCGCGCCACGCCATCGCGATAGGAGTCAGGAGTGAAGTCGGCGGCGAACCGATCGAGAAGATGATCGTCGGTCGGTGCTGTCAGCGGGACCGGGCGGGGAGCCGTGTTCGCGGGCATTCCTGCCAGGCGATCGAGCCAGGCGGCTGCCCGGTCGGCTGCGCGATCCGGCGACCGCGAACCGTCGGCATCGATCCCGGTACTTACCAGCCAGGTCCGGTCGTGGAGGTTGTCGCGGACGATCGCCAGATCGTAGAGGGCCAGCGAGAAGTCCGGAGCAGGAGAGGGGGCAGCAGCAACCGGCTGTCGGTCGAAGGTGCGGCCGAGTTCGTAGCCCAACCAGCCGATCCAGCCACCGGCGTATCTGATTGGAACCGTATGTGGGAGGGAGGTCCTTCGGATCGCCGCAGCTGCTGCCGGCCATTCATCTGCACTGCCGACCAGTCTCGCCACCGGATCGGCGGCGAAGCAGCTCCAGCGACCGGTATCGGAATGATCCGCCGCTCCGTCGAGCAGCACCCGGTCCGGCAGGTCCCGCCACTGTTCCAGCAGCGGGAGCAGGTCCGGCAGGTCGAGCGGGATCAGCAGCGGAGCCGGACCCTCCTCAGCCGGGGAGCCACTCACCCGGCTGTCCCTCCAGGCCGGGGAATCCTCCTTCCGGCTGCCACCGCACGGTCTGCTCGATCCGTACGGCCAACTGCACATCCTTGTCGGTGACTCCACCGGCTGAATGGGTCTGGAGCCGCACCACCACGCGGCCCCAGTGGACGCCGAGGTCGGGATGATGATTCGCCGCCTCGGCGACGAAGGCTATCGCGCCGACCACCAGCATCGTGGTGCGCCAGCCATCGGTCCGGTAGGTGCGGATGAGCCAGCCGTCGTCGTAGCTCCAGCCCGGCAGTGCTGCCAGGTGCGGGCCGATCGTGGCGGCGGTGTAGAGCGGTTCTCCTGTGCTCATCGGTCACTCCCTTCGAAGCTGCGGCGGAAGAAGGCCGACTGCCCGAAGGATTCCTCCACTTCGATCTCCAGCATCGTCAGCGCAGCTCCCGCGCCCAGCAGCTCATCGGTGACTCCGTTGGCCACCCATTCCGCCAGCATCTCGGCGGTGGTGTTCTTCACCGGCAGCAGGACGCAATCCTTGCGGGGGAAGCGGTAGGTCGGCTCACCGAAGTAGTCCACCTCCAGCGAGTCACCGATTTCGCGGAAGGCCAGCTTGGGGTTGTCGGTCGGAAGCAGCACCTTGTGGTCCATCAGGTCCACATACTTCCGGACGGCCTTCTTCAGGATCGCGAAGTCGATCACGAACAGGCACTCGGAATCGATAGGACCTTCCACCGTGATGCCCAGGCGGTAGTTGTGACCGTGCAGCGACTCGCAGGTGTGGCCGCGGAAGGTGATGAAGTGTGCGGCCGCGAAGACCAGGTAGTCCTTGTTGACCGTGACACGAAACGTTCCCACGCCATTTCCTCCTGGTGGTACCGGTGAGCGAGTCACGAAACTAACCTCCCGGAGCGGTCAGGAGGCGTCGATTCCAAGGTGATGGTGTCCGGATAGAAGGACGCTACGCCCACGCTGTCAAAAGGTAACTGCAATCACTGCAATGCTTTACGCCGTGGCACACTGTTCGCTTCCTGCCTCGGGTGCAAACTCCTCACCTTCGGAGGTGTACCATGCGTTACGCTCTGTCTGCCGCTGTTCCGCTTCTTCTCCTGGCCCTGGCTGAACCTGCCGCAGGCCAGATCTCGGCGACCATCAACATCGGACCGCAGACCTTCGGTCGTGGTGGTGTGGTGATCCGTCGTCCCGCTCCTCCTCCGCCGGTGATCGTCGTCAGCGACTACCATCGACTGAGCTGGGGTGACTGGCGGCGCCACGCCCGCGACTGGCGTCCGGTGACGCTCTACGTCATCAACGGCAGGTACTACGATCGCCCGTGGGGGAACGGTTCCCGCAAGGTCGTGGTCTACCGCTACCGCAACCAGTACTTCAGCGCGCCCCGCGACCGCGAGTTCGATCGCTACCGTCAGCGCTACGAGCGGAACGAGTGGCGGGACGATCGCCGCGACAATCGGGGTAACGACCGGTCGCGCCCGCGTCGATGATGGGGTGGTGACGTGGGCATGTCCGATCCGTAGGGGCGCAGCATGCTGCGCCCCTACGGATCGGACATGCCCATCAATGCGGTCACATCATGTCCAATTGCGACCCGTCACCCCGCGATATGCTCTCCGGTGATCTCGACTCCGGGCAGGTCGCCGGTATAGCGCAGCGAGATGTTCCAGAGCCGGGCGCCGATGGTCGGATCGTGCGAGATCAGCGACGAGTTGCCCTGCGAGGTCTGCTTGAAGTACCTGCCCGTGACACCGGCCATGTCGGGTGACTGAGCCAGCATAAGCGGTCCCTTGGCTCCCTCCTCGGGGGAGATCGCGAAGCGGCGCGCGATCGGCCAGGTCCACTTCATCCACCAGCGGCCGAGGATTCCCTCTATCAGTCCGGTTTCGACCACGCCGGGATGAACAGTGTTGACCGTGACGCCGGTGCCTTCCAGGCGATGGGCCAGATCATAGGTGAAGAGAATGTTGGCGAGCTTGGAGCGGGCGTAGGCCTGGTAGCCCGTGTAGCCGCTGCGGCTCTCCCAGTCCTCGATGTTGGTCGCACGGCTGTGGGCTTCGCTTGACAGATTCACGATCCTGGCGGGAGCGCTCGCCTTCATCAGGTCGACCAGGGCGTTGGTCAGGATGAACGGTGCCAGGTGATTGACTGCGAAGGTCGCTTCGTGGTTGTCGTCGGTCAGCGTCCGGTACATGAAGAACGCACCGGCGTTGTTGACGAGTACATCGAGACGGTCGGTGAAGGCGATCACTTCCGCAGCCAGCCGGCGCACCTCGTGCTGGTGCATGTAGTCGGCGGCGAATCCGTGAATGTCGGGGTTGCCGGTTTCCGAACGGAGTTCTGCCACTGCCCGGTCGGCGTTCTCCCGGGTCCGCGCGGTGATCAGCACCTTCGCATCACTGCGCGCCAGACCGGCGGCAATCTCCCTGCCGATGCCGCGGTTCGCACCCGTAACCAGACAGATCTTGCCTCGCATGCCCATTCCCAGATCCTGGATGAAGAGGACTACCCAAGCCGGAAATATAGACCACCGGTCAACGGTGCGGGTGTAACTTGATCGGGTGAAACCGACCCGGGACTACATCCTTCCTCCCGACCGTGAGGCCTACCGCCGCGCGGACCATCCCCGCGGGCGGGTGATCGTGATCGCCCCCACCAGGGCTGCGTGCGAAACGATCGAACTGGCACTGCATACCGATGTCCCCACCCTGCTTGCCACCCGCCACGGCAGCGAGCTGAAACACTGGGCCGGCGCGGGCAAGGGTTTCGGGATCGTCGCCGGTACCGGCACCGGCAAGACGCTCGGCATCCGGCTGATCGCCGGTGCGATTCTCGAGCGGGAACTCGGAGTCGGCGTCGTCAACCGCGAGCGGGAAGCGGGTCCGGAGACCGCCCGATGCAACGTGGTGATCGTCACCACCGGAATCGCCCGACGCTGGTTCACCGACGAGCTGATCACTGCGCGCGATACCGTGATCGTCGACGAGATCCACCAGACCTCAGCCGAACTCGAACTCTGCCTGGCACTCGGCAAACGGGCAGGCTGCCGCTTCATCTGGCTCTCGGCAACCGTCGATCCGTCAGTGTATCGCACCTATCTCGGCAGCGACGAGGTACTGGAGACCAGCGCCTTCGATCCTGCCAGGCGAGCCAGGGTCGAAGTAGTGCGGGCGAAACCGGAGCAGTATCTCGACGACCGCGCGGTGCGGCGGCTGATTTCGCGCAAGCGGGGAGTGGCGGTCTTCCTTCCAACCCGTGCCGAGGTCGAGAAGCTGGGAGAACATCTGAGGGAGCGGTTTCCGGCGCTGGCGTCGGCGTTCTATCACGGCGGTGAGCCGGTCCGGGTGATCAGGCCGTTTCTCGAAGGCGAGGTGGCGAAGCCGTACCTGATCGCGATGACTGCGGCGGGGCAGTCCGCCCTCAATCTCCCGGGGCTCGACACCGTGATCATTCACGACGCCCGCTACGGCAATGTGGTGGAACGCGGTCGCAACGTGCTGCATCGACTCACGCTGGGTGCCAACGAGATCCTGCAGATGGCTGGCCGGGTGCACGGCCGCGTGGTCGGCGGTGAAGTCGTGATTCTCTCCGAGCGTGACCTAGACTTCGCCGCGATGGTTCCCGGTCCGCCGGAGTTCCAGTTGGGCGGTGACGCCGAACGGGTTGCCCTCACCTGCGCCGAACTGGGAGTCGATGCTTCCGATCTCGACCTGCCGGTGCCGCTCGATCGCAACGCCTATCGTCGCGCCGTGGCTCACCTCACTGCTCGCGGGGTGATCGAGGACGGGCGACTCACCAGCTACGGCAGGCAGGTGGAAGCATTGCCGGTGGAGCGGCCATGGGCGGAACTGCTGGTCCACGCCGAGCCTGCACTGGTGCCACTGGTTGCTGGTGCCAGCTCGATCGACTCGCTACACAGGATGACCCGCGATGAGTACGACCTCCGTGGTCTCACCATTCCCGGCAGCGACCACCTCACGGTCTACCAGGTGCTTGCCGAGGCCGTCAACACCTGTGGCTATCGTGGGCAGGTGCACGGCATGCCGCGTCATCTCTTCCGCGAGGATGAACTGGCGGCATGGGCCGAGCGCCGCGGCGTGCTGATCAAGGCGATCGAGGATGGTGCACTGGGGCTGGCCTCGGTCTATCGTGCTCTGGATCTCGAGCTGCCGCCACGACTGCCGATGGCGGACAGGGATCTCCGCGCCGACTTCATCGATCTGATCGCGCGGATCCAGCCGTTCGAACTGGTACTCGACGAGCGCAGCATCGATGGAGCGGAAGTCCGGATCAGCCGGAGTTCGGTGGCGGGCAACTGGGGAGCGGTGGCGGGGTCGATCAAGTTCTTCGCCGATCGAAGCGGTACACCGAGGGCGAGCGTCGAGGGGACCACCATTCCGTATGACCTGGTCCGGAAGTACGCGGTGGAAGGGGCACCCCGGGTGGTACTTGCCGGTCACCGGCTGCGTCAGGGACTGGCACTCTCCCGGCAGCTCGAGTACTTCGGTTTCGGACTGGAGACCACACTGGACCGGATCGAGGGAGTGATTCCGGAAGGCTTCCTCGAAGAGGCACGTGATCTGATGACCCGCGAGATGATCGGCGGCGAACTGCTGCATCCCGACCGTCACCGGGTCGGTCGGGCACTCAGGGAACTCGACGAGTACTGGCGACGCAGCGGTGGTGCGCTCGCTGTCGCCTCGCCGGAAAGCCGCTACGAAATGCTGCGCGGACAGCTCGGCGACGTTCATTCATGGGAAGAACTGCAGCAGCGGCAACTGGTGCTCGATGTCGCGGCACTGATTCCCGAGGCCGAGCGGGTGCATCTCGATGCCCTTCCCGATCACTTCAGGATTCTGGGTGATGCGGCACCGGTATCCTATCAGATCGAGAACGGAACACCGGTCATCAGGATCGTGCTGCGCGAGGGTCGGGCGCGCCGATTGAAGGAGGAAGACCTGCCGGTGTTCGACCGCGAGGTGAGGCTGGCGGTGTCATCGCGATGACACCGCCATCGAAGCACCCGGTATCCGACGATTGCAGGAACTGCTGGTCACCACACCCCGTGTCGATCGGGAGAGGTCGGGTGGCAGAAGCGGGCATCGTCCGTTCCGTGGCGGCGGCAGGCCGGGCGGGCGTGGCGGCGGCGGTGGGCGAAGTGGTGGAGGAAGGGGACGAGGTCGGAGAAGGTAGCCGCCCTCACGACTCCCGGCGGTTGCCGCCGAGCTGCTCCAGTTCGCCCCGGAGGCGGGTGAGGCTTTCGCGATGCCGCTCGAGTGCCAGCGCCAGTTCCTCCCGCTGGTCCAGGAAGGCTTCCAGCGCGGTTGTCAGCGTGGTATCGCGTGCGCTCCGCCGCCGGGCGACCGCATATGCCTCCTCGAGTGCCGGAGCAATCGCCCGGGTTCCATCCAGCAGTTCCCCCGTAGCTCCGGCCAGGCGGCCGACCTGATCCTCGGCCGTTTCCGACTCACCGAGTGCCTCGGCGAGGGCCGTACGGGCGGTATCGAGATCGTCCAGCAGGCCATCGAGATACTGCGACATCGCGGCTGCCTGCTCATCCATCGAGCCTGCGGCTTCGCGGGTTGCCTCGGACAGCCGCCCGATCTCGGATGCCAGCACGGCGAACGATGTCCCGGCGTTGCCGGCCCTGCCCGCTTCGAGTGCGGCGTTGTTGGCCAGGAGACTGGTCCGGAACGCCACGGCCGCTACAGTCTGGTTCCCCGCCAGGATCTCGTCGCGGAGAGTACCGAATCCGGCAAGCCCGGCGGCGAGGCGGCGCATCGTGTCGAGGTTGCGGGCCAGCATGTCGTTGGTTGCGCGGACCCGCGCTCGCGATGCCATCGCAGACTGCTCCATCTCCGCCCCGGAACGGGAGATCTCTGCGAGCCCTTCGCCCAGTCGCCCCAGTACTTCTGCGGCATCGACCGGTGGCGGAACGGCCAGGCCGTCATCTGTTGGAGCAGGTGGCAGTTGTTCGAGTACTTCCGTCAACCGATCCGTTGCACCGGCGGCTCCCTGGGTCATCGCGGCCAGCTTCCGGAGGAGAAGCTGCTCGCGATGCCGGGTCCGGAGTGCCGATGCCATCGGAATCAGGAACGCCGCCAGCCAGTCGCGCTCCCGGTAGGCAAAGGCGCCGACCACCGAGGTGTCGATCAGGACGTCGCCGAGCGGTGCCGCTGATCGACCGATCGGGGCCACCAGAGCGCGGCGTTCATCCAGTGTCTCGGCGGAAACAGCGAGCGCGGCATCCGGTCGCCATCTGGGAGTACCATGTACAACTACTAGAGGTGGTTCTGCCATTCGGATCGTCACTGAATCGGCTTCGAACATCCGGGCCAGGGTGGCCGCCGTGCGGCTCAGCGCTTCCGTCGGGTTGTCGCCGGCGTCCAGCAATGCGGTGGCATTCTGATGAGCCAGCAGGTCCCTGCTGGTGGCATTGA
>CAZSPH010000009.1:0-27868 GCA_964608715.1 uncultured Gemmatimonadaceae bacterium
CGATGGTGTCGGTCCGCTTCGAGGCGGGATCCCATCGCGTGATCGGCAGGCTGTCGATGCTGCCGCTGCCGGGCATCGTCGGCAGCGCCTCGCGGTAGATCCTTCCGCGCGCATCACTGCGGAGAGTGCCGCCGATCGTCATCGCCCGGCCGCCAGGGCCGGCCGAGGAAGAGCCGAGCGGGGGCACGGATTCGACTATGCTGCCGGTGGCATCGACTACATGAGTCTTCTGGTTGAGCGGGTCCTGGACGTACACCGTCCCCGCCCGCGGTCCCGGTACTATTCCGAACGGCATTGACCATTCGCCGGGACCGTTCCCCTTGCGACCGACGGAGCTGACGCGGTTGGCGGTGAAATCGCCCAGCACCAGTCGGTCCTCCATCATGTCCGAAATCACCACCTTGCCAGGCGCGACCTCACCGAAGGAGTTGATCGCCGTGAACTCCTCCGCCAGCGCTGCTGCCGGCCGTCCGGTCAGATCGACCACACGCGGCGCCTGGGCCGTGGCTCCGATCGCTCCGACTACCGTGCCCACTGCCAGCATTCCTGCTACTCTCATCCCCATCCTCCGTCGTCCCGCGTCCATGTCCGTACTCCGGGTCACATCAGAAGATGCTTCCGGAGGGCTCAGCGTCGCGGGGGGGGCGCGCGGAGTGCGGTCGCAGTCGCGCCTCGGCGAAGCCGGAGACGGCGCTGAAATCCTCACCCAGAGTGGCGGCCGGCCTTCCGGTGAGATCGATGACCCTGGGGCCTGTGAGGACAGCGGTAGATTCACTGCTGCCAGTATCAGAACGGTTGCTGCCGACCTGTAACCGCGCATCGCTTGACTCCATGGATCGAATGGATGAAACCATCAGCGGGACTGATCGAGGATGAATCCAACGCCGCACGCGTCGCAGCAGTGATGTTCGAGATCGGTAAAGCGACCGTTACGAGATTCGCGCCGTCGCCGACTGGAGAGCTGCACCTCGGTCACGTCCTCCACATGGAGTGGCTGTGGAGTGCCGCTGCGGCCTCGGGTGCCAAGGTGATCGTACGGTCGGAAGATCACGATCGGACCCGCGCGACACCGGAGTACGAACGGATGATTCTCGCCGACATGGAATGGCTCGGGTATCTGCCGGAGGAGGAATCGCTTGCCTCACTCGGGTCGGGTCTACCCTCACCGTATCGGCAGAGTGATTGTCCCGATCGCTACCACCATGCGGTGGCACGGCTGGCTGGCCTGGGACTGGTATACCACTGTGACTGTACCAGGTCGATGCTGACACGACGCACTGATGACGGCGAGCGATACTATTCCGGCACCTGTCGCGATCGCGGGCTTGGCCCCGGAGAAGGGCGGCAGTTGCGGGTAAGGCTGCCCGACGAACCGGTGACCTGGACCGACCTGCTGCGTGGCGCTGTGACCCAGCACCCATCAGCCGAGCACGGGGACCCGGTGATCGTCGATTCACGCGGACAGTGGACCTACCAGCTCTGTGTGGTGGTGGATGACATCATCCATGGCGTCGATCTGATCGTACGTGGCGACGACATCATGCCGTCCACCGGAAGGCAGTTGCTGCTTGGTCGACTGCTGGGACGGACTGCACCGCCGATCTATCTGCACCACCCGTTGCTGCTTGCCGCCGAGGGCACCAAACTCAGCAAGCGAGACCGAAGCGAGACGGTCAGAGCGATGCGCGAACGGGGCATGGTGCCAGCGGCGATCCGGGAGCTGGCGCGGAATTCCTGAAGGATTCCACTTTCGTTGAGCCGTCGCTTCAGCGACGGGCCGGCCCATACAGCAGCCGGTACATCGCCTCGTTCACCGTGATGTTGCGGATGTACCCGCGCGTTTCAGCGTAGGGGATCCGTTCGATCCACATTTCGACGTCGGCGAGTCGGCCATTTCCGGTCGGAGTACCGTCGAGCGGAGTGGCGCTCCAGCGTGTCACCCGGGATCCGCCGGCATTGTAGGCCGCCAGCGCCCGCTCCATCTCCGGATAGCGTGACATCGCCGCCGCAAAGTGACGGGTGCCCAGCCCCAGATTGACGTCGGGTTGCCAGAGGAGGGCCGGATCGAGATTCGGATGACCGGCACTCCGCGCAGTGGCAACACCGACATCGGGCATCATCTGCATCAGTCCGCGGGCTCCGGCCGCCGAGGTGGCGTGCGGCTGGAAGCCGGATTCCTGCTTGATCAGCGCCGCGACCAGCCAGGGATCAACCTTCGCCGCAGATGAATGGGCGGTCAGTGCCTGGCGGAACGGGAGTGGATAGATGAGGCGCCAGATCGTGCCGTCGCGCTCCGCCGCAGTGGCCGCTGCCTGACGGGCAACGCGTACTGCGCGAGCCGGCTGGCCGGCGGTAAGGAGTGCCATTCCGGCCTCCGCCATCTCCGCCGGTGTGCCCGGTGCCGATGCAAAGCTCTCGATCTCGAACCCTGCTTCGGTGTCGAGTCCCAGTTCGGTGAGCAGTGCTGCCCGCTGCAACTGCGCCGGCATCGTGACCGGTTGACTGCGGGTTTCCGGCGGGAGTCGCCAGGGAATCGTGTCGAGACGTCGTGCCGCCAGCACCGCGTAGTAGTTCTCCGGGCCGCGATCGAGCACGGTGCGGAAAACTTCCCTCGCTGCGGCGGCATCTCCGGCTGCCAGGCGACTCCGTCCCAGCCAGTAGCGCAGCGCATCACCCTCGATGCCGGTTGCGCGTCCACTCTGCACATGGGTGGACAACTCCTCCAAAGCCGCTGCTGCGTTTCCCTTCGCCAGCGCGATCAGCGGCCCGACCAGCATCGACCGGGCTCCGAACGGTGACCCCGGATATTCCATGGCACTTCTCCGGAACAGCTTCCGCGCGGAATCCATCCGGCCGGCATCGAGTGCCAGGTCGGCGAGAAGATAGAGTGCACTGCCGGCTGCCGCAGTGTCGCCGGGGAATCGTCCGGGAATCCGGGCCAGAGCAGCGGTGGCTGCACTCACATTGCCGATTCTGACATCGGACCTGGCGGCCTGATATGCCGCCATCCCCGCCCTGCTGCCGGATACCACCGTACGGAAAACCTTGCCGGCATCGGCCCAGCGCCCGAGATCAGCCAGCGCAGTGGCGAGAATGAAGCTGTCGTCGGCGGTCAGTCTCGCCTGACCGATGGCATTCATGATTGCCACGGTCTGTGCCGGTCGGTTCGCGGCATGCGCCCGCCGGGCGACCACCAGGGAGTCGGTGGTGGTCATTCCGATCCGGAGACTGGAGATCAGTTCGAGTGCCGCGCGAATCTCGGTGGAACTGGTGCTCGATGTTGCCAGTACCAGTACTTCGCGGCCGATCTCCGCACGGCGCGCGGGATCGCTGGTCGCCTCCCAGCGCAGTCGCAGCGATCTCCCGCGGTCTCCCAGCAGAGCGTACTGCTCGGCAGCCCTGATCCGCTGTCCTCTGCGGGAGAGGGCCAGCGCCTCCGTCCAGCCGACTCTCGCCCTTGCCGCCGGTTCGACCACCGTGGCATAGAGCCGTACCCTGGTGGCCGAGTCGCGGGATACGCCGGCGGCACGGAGTGCCAGCCAGTCGGAGAGCTGTGGCAGAAGCGGCGCTGCGTGAGTATAGGCCGCCGCAGCGGAATCCCAGGCACCCAGCCGTTCATGGGCGCGGGCAATCAGCAGATGGCGACGGGCCTGTTCCGCGTCGCTTCGAGCGGCGGTGGTGCGGGGCAGCGACGCGCGCGCGTGAGTCAGTGCCTCGCTGGCGCGCCCTGCGGCCAGTGCCGCGTCGGCGAGCAGGCGCCGGCCCAGGCGGTCGAAGCTCTGGTCCAGCCACGGCCTGCCCTTGAGCAGTGTCTCGACCGTGGTCCAACCCTCCCAGCCGGCGGCTGCACGAGCCGCGGTGATCACCGCTTCGGGAGACGGCGATGGTGATGCAAGCACCGGTCTGAGTGTCTGTGACGCGATCCACGGCTGTCCGGCGTCGATAGCCGCTGCGGCTTCGTCGATGGGCGACTGCGCTGACGCGTCTGAGGCAAGCAGCGACAATGCCAGGGCGAGGGTGAGTACTGGGCGCATCATCCTGCAAGGTACATGGCGAGGTCGCACCGCGTGAGCGGTGAGACCGAAGCCATCCCCCTGTGATGAAAAATCCCCCGACGCTCTGTGAGTGCCGGGGGATTCATGATGGCCGATTCATGTACAGTTCACCGGCGCAACTCAGCCCTCCTGCCGTAACTCCACCCCTTCGCCCTTCGCTACGACCAGGGAGGTCAGCAGGTCGCTCATCACGTTCGGGACAGTCCGCGACATGTCGAGGATCCGATCCACGCCCAGGATCAGTGCAATTCCCTCGGCCGGTACGCCTACCATCACGAGGATGCCGGCCAGCAGCGGAATCGATCCGCCGGGTACACCCGCCGCTCCTACGGCAGTGATGATGCACATCACGACCACGATGATCTGGGAGGTCATGCTGAGGTCGACACCGAAAACCTGTGCCAGGAACAGCACGGTCATTCCTTCGAATAGAGCCGTGCCGTTCATGTTCATCGTCGCACCCAGCGGAAGGATGAACGAGGCGACTCCCTTGGGTACGCCGAACTCGTCCACCGCCGTGCGGATCGTGGTGGGAAGCGTGGCATTGGAGGAGGAGGTGGAAAATGCGGTGACGATCAGAGCCCGCGACCGACGGAAGAACGACCAGTAACCCACACCGGCAACGGTCCTGGCCAGCACACCGATCACCCCCAGAGTGTGGAGCACCAGTCCTGCCAGAACGATCACGACGTACAGGCCGAGCGATCGCAGCACTTCGCTGCCGAACCGGGCAGTGACGGCGAAGATCAGGCCGGCCACACCCCACGGAGCCAGCTTCATCGCGTAGCCGATGATTCTGGTGACCACTTCGGTGATCGTGTCGAGCACCTGCATCAGCGGAGCGGCGCGCTCCGCCGGGATCTGGGTCAGCGCAATGCCGCTGATCACCGAGAAGAAGATCAGTCCCAGCATGTCGCCGCTCGCCATCGAGGCTACGATGTTGCGGGGTACGATCTGTACGAAGGTGTCGATACCGAAGGTGCCGGCCCCGGCCAGACGATCGCTGGCCTGACCACCGAACTGCGCCAGCAGCGTCTGCTGCAGTTCCGGTGAGATGCTGTGGCCCGGAGCAAAAATGTTCATCAGGACCAGGCCGATGGTGGCCGCGATTCCCGTGGTCACGAGGAAGAAGGCCAGGCTCCTGCCCCCGATCCTTCCGAGCTGTTTGAGGTCGCCAAGCGAGGCCACACCGAGCGTTACTGACGCAACTATCAGCGGAACCACGATCATGAAGAGGAGGCGGAGGAAGATCTGGCCAACCGGATTAGCGACGTTGTCTACGATCCAGTTGAGGGTGGGTGCATCGTGCCACAGCAGGTTCGATGCGATGCCGAGGGTGGCACCCAGTCCCAATCCGATGAGTATCCGGGTATGCAACTGCACAGGCGACTCCGGCTTAGTTGATGATTGCAGGCCGGACCGGCCTGTGGGCGATGTCAGTCCGCCAGAGCGGTCATCCTCGCAGCTACGCTGCCAAGCAGTTCCTGCCAGCTCGCTGCGAACTTCCTGACGCCATCGACCTCCAGCCAGGCGGTGCGATCTGCCAGGGGAGTTCCCAGTCCGTCGAATGCCGCCAGGTCCGCGAGGGCACGACCGCCCGACTCCCCGGTGATACGCACTGCCGGGTCGCCATGGTTGCCGTAGGCCGCGAAGGTCTCCGGTGGCAGGGTGTTCACCGTGTCGGGGGCGATGAGTGCTTCGACGTAGTATACATCCGGCAGCGACGGATCCTTGGTGGAGGTCGAAGCCCAGAGCGGCCGCTGCACCTTCGCTCCCGCCGCCGCCAGCTTCTGCCACCTGGTCGACGCCAGCGATTCCTGGAACGCGAGATACGCCGCTACTGCGTTGGCGATCGCGATTCGGTGCTTCAGTTGGCCTGCCGCATCACCTGCAGCAGCTATCAGCGCATCGCTCTGACCATCCACCCGCGATACGAAGAAACTTGCCACGCTGAACAGCCGGTCGATCGAATGACCTGCTGCCAGCCGCCGCTCCAGTCCAGTCATGAAGGCGTCGACCACTTCGCGGTAGCGCTCGACGGCGAACAGCAGCGTCACGTTGACGTTGATGCCCTGCGCCAGGCAGTGGGTGATCGCCGGCAGGCCCTCGCGGGTTCCCGGAATCTTGATCATCGTGTTCGGCCGGTTGACCCTCTGCCAGAGTCGCTCCGCTTCGGCGATCGTCCCTGCCGTGTCATGTGCCAGGGTCGGTGCAACTTCGAGTGAGACGGTGCCGTCGCCGTTGCCGGAGGCGTCGTAGACCGGACGGAAGACGTCACAGGCGGCCTGCACATCAGCCACCATCAGTGATTCCACGACCGCAGCGGCATCGGCGCCGGTGGCCGCGAGGCTGCGGATGTCGTCGTCGTAGTCGGATGACCCGGCTATTGCCTTCTCGAAGATCGAGGGATTCGACGTCATTCCCTTGAGGCCGTCTTCGGATATCAGTGCCGCGAGTTTCCCGGAACGGACCAGGTCGCGGGTGATGAAGTCGTACCAGGGGCTCTGCCCGAGTTCGCCGAGTAGCACCAGAGGATTGCTCATCGTATCTCTCACTTGACCAGTGACCGCACTGTTTCGGCGACGCGCTCGGGGGTGAAGCCGAATTCCAGGAACAGCCGCTCGGCGGGTGCTGATGCACCGAAGTGGTCGATCCCTATCGATCGCCCTGCCGAACCGGTCCAGCGGCACCAGCCGAAGGTGGTTGCTGCCTCGACCGATACGCGGGCGGTGATCGATGCGGGTAGCACCCGTTCGCGCCATGCGGAATCCTGAGCCGCGAAGAGTTCCCAGGAAGGCATCGAGACAACTCGTACCGGAATCCCTTCCTCGCCGAGCTTCGCCGCGGCAGCCACGGCAATGGACACTTCCGACCCGGTGGCAATGATGATCGCACTCGGCGCGGAGGAAGGCTCATGCAGGATGTAGCCGCCGCGTGCGGTGTCGCTGACACCGTCGCTGCTGCGGGTGAGTGCCGGCAGTTTCTGTCGGGTGAGGATCAGCGCGGTCGGTCCGCTCTTCCGCTGCATCGCCGCACGCCACGCCTCGACCGTTTCGGCCGCATCGCCGGGGCGGATGACCACCAGGTTCGGAATCGAGCGGAGCATCGCCAGATGCTCGATCGGCTGGTGGGTCGGGCCGTCCTCGCCGAGGCCGATCGAGTCGTGGGTCAGGATATAGGTGACCGGCAGGCCCATCAGTGCGGCGAGGCGGATCGACGGCTTGAAATAGTCGGCGAAGACCAGGAACGTCGCACCGTACGGCAGCACGCCGCCGTGGGCAGCCATGCCGTTCAGTGCCGCGCCCATGCCGTGCTCCCGGACTCCCCAGTGGAAGCGCGGGCCGCTGGTGGTCGCGCTGAATGAGGTGCCGGGAATGTCGGTCCCGTTGCTGCCGCCGAGGTCGGCCGATCCTCCGGCGAGTGCGGGGATGCGGGCTGCGAGTGCGGCCAGTGCCTTCTGCGATGCCTGCCGGGTGGCGAGTGCGCTGGTCGAGAGATCGGGGAGATCGGCATCCCAGTCGGCAGGGAGTTCACCGGCCAGTCTTGGCCGGAGTTCGCCGCCGCGGGCGGAGGCCGCAACCCGCGCTTTCCACTCCGCTACCAGGGCGTTGCCGCGCACTGCCATTGCGTCGCCTGCCGCATAGGCATCGGCCGGGATCTCGAACGGGGCGTGTGGCCAGTTCATCGCCTCGCGGGTGCGGGCGATCTCTTCCTTGCCGAGCGGGGCGCCGTGGGCGCCGGGAGTGTCGCGCTTGGTCGGGGCGGGGTCGGCAATGATGGTGCGCAGGACGATCAGCGTCGGCCGCTCCTCCTGGGAGCCGGCGTCGGCGAATGCCGCGTCGATCGCGTCGAGATCGTTGCCGTCGTCGACCCGGAGTACTCGCCAGCCGTAGGCAGCGAATCGGGCGGCCACATCCTCCGTGAATGCGAGGTCGGTCCGCCCGTCGATGGTGATCCTGTTGTCGTCCCAGAGTACCGTGAGGCGTCCGAGTCGGAGGTGGCCGGCGAGGGACGCTGCCTCGCTCGCGACCCCTTCCATCAGATCGCCGTCGGAGGCGAAGACCCAGGTGCGGTGGTCGACCAGCTCCGCTCCGTATTCGGTGCGCAGCAGCCTCTCCGCCATCGCCATCCCCACTGCGGTACCGATTCCCTGGCCCAGCGGTCCCGTGGTCGTCTCGACGCCCACGGTGTGGCCGCGCTCCGGGTGGCCGGGGGTCTTCGAGTCCCACTGCCGGAAGTTCCGGAGGTCATCGATCGACAGGTCGTAGCGGGAGAGATGGAGCAGCGAATAGATCAGCATCGAGGCATGGCCGCAGGAGAGGACGAACCGGTCGCGGTCGGCCCAATCCGGGGCGTGCGGGGCATGCTTGAGGTGTCGGGTCCAGAGGACCCAGGCCGCAGGGGCGAGTGCCATCGGGGTGCCAGGGTGGCCGGAGTTGGCCTGTTCCACGGCGTCCATCGAGAGGGCGCGGATGCTGTTGATCGCCTGCCAGGCGGCGACGGAGTCTATGGCGGGGCGGGTCGAACCGGTCACGGGTCTCTGGGGTCTGAAGACATCGCTGTGGCCCGCGACGATGCGGACGGGCAAAGATAACAGCGGGCGGCGGGTTCGTGCCGCCGCTCCAGCTACGCGGGAGGGCGGCATGAATCCGCCGGAGGCACCACAGCCCTACAGCCCGATCTCCCCCGTCACGCACGGCCCCACGTCTGCCCCGGTCATCTCCACCACCCGGTCGACCGCTTCCTCCGCCATTGCGCGGTAGGTCGTCAGCTTGCCGCCGGCGACGGTTAGCACCCGTCCTTCGGTCAGCATCAGGTGCTCCCGGCTGCGTGAACTCTCGCTGCCGCTCTGCCGGAGCAGCGGTCGCAGTCCTGCCCAGCGGTCGATGATGTCATCATCGGTGAGATCACGCTGCGGAAAGAGGTGTCTCGCTGCAGTCAGCAGGTAATCGACATCGGACTCCGGGACTGTCAGCGCATCGGGTGATTCGTCGGTGTCGGTGTCGGTGGTGCCGACCACGACCCGGCCGTTCTCCGGCTCCGGAATGCAGAACATCACCCGCCGATCGGCCGGGTGGCGCAGCGCGATTGCGTGCCCCAGGGGCAGCTGGTCCAGCGAGAAGGCGATATGGATCCCCTTCGTTCCACCGATCAGGTGGCGATCGGGCAGGCCGACTTCGGCCCGTCCCTCATCGGTCCATGGTCCAAGTGCCAGCACCAGCGCATCGGCAACCAGTTGCTCGCCGTCGGGCAGCGTTGTGACTACCCTGTGGTCCTCGACGGCCACGGTTGCGGCAGTGCTTTCCAGGATTCGCACGCCGGCATTCCGGGCTGCGGCAATGTTGGCGCGGACAAGTGCGAGATCGTCACCTCTGGCATCCTGATACAGCGCCCCGCCCAGCAGCGGAGCGGAGGCCAGTTCAGGCTCGCGTTCCACCACACCGCTGCGGGTGAGCGGATGATGAGGTCCGAGTGATCGCCCGCCCGCCAGCCAGCGATAGAGCATGACGCCGATGCCGATCCTGAGCCACTGCCACCAGGAGCCGCGGTCGAGCACGAAAAGGAATGGGACTGGTCGAACGATGTCGGGGGCGATTTCCAGGAGAGTCGCGCGTTCCCGTAGCGATTCGCGCACCAGCGCGATGTTGCCCTGTTCGAGATAGCGGATTCCGCCGTGAATCAGCCGGGAGGTGCGGGAGGAGGTCCCCCAGCCGACCGTCCTGCGTTCGACCAGAGTGACCTCGAAGCCCCGCAGGGCGGCATCGCGGGCGATTCCCGCACCCACGATGCCGCCGCCGAGGACCAGTAGGGGCGGGGCTTGTCCCCGCCCCTGGGGGTGAGGCGATCCGAGGATCGGCAGATGCGGGGCTTGTCCCCGCCCCTGGGGGTGAGGCGATCGCTGCCCGTCGTTCTCCGTCAGAGCCCGACCTTCAGCTTGAGCGACATGTCGACCGAAGGTACCGAGAAGGTGGTCGACGGGATCGAGATGGTCCCTTCGCCCTGGCCCTGATAGGGCTGGGCATTGAACGAGAAGCTCCCCTGGATGTTGCCGCGACCGAAGGTACAGGACTGGAGCTGGGTCACGTAGCCGGCAGCGCCCGGGCAGTTCTGGCTGCCGCCCTGCGGCGTGGCGGTGAACTGTCCCTGGCCGGTGGTGCCGAGGTAGATGTCGGGCTGTTGCTTGTCCAGGTTCTTGAAGTAGATCGCAGTGAACGGCGTGGAGCCGGAGCCGACCGACCCCGAACCGGTGGTGAAGAGGCCCGTCGCGTCAGCCTTGGTCATGCTGATCGAGAAGCCCTCGACGGCGTTGTCGCCTTCCATCCTGATTCCGATCACGCCGACGGAGGCAGCCTTGAATTCGATGCCGCCCGGCATTCCGGGAATCGCCGACATGTCCTGCTCGACGAACATGTTGACGCCGTAGATGGTGTACTTGTCACCGTTGATCGTGACCTCACCGGCGGCCGAGAGGTTCGAGCCGGCCATGATCATCCCGAAGCTGCCGAGACCGAGGGCGCCGGCGAGCTGGGGATTGGAGGTGATCTTGGTGATTGCTGCGTTGTTGTTGCCACCGGGTCCGGGGCCGGTGCCTGAGTCGCCACCGCAGGCCACGGCCGCGAGTGCAAGGGTGCCGGTCAGGAGGATACGATTGCTGAACATGGATGGTTCATCCCTGGTGTGGGTACAGTGGGTGTAGACGCGTTGCCGCGAGAACTTGCATGAATGTTAACCGCCTGCAACTCCCGCGCCACCGAAAGCCCGGTCCGCAGGTCGGGTATCGCTATTCTTCGGGGTGAAGACGATCCGACGATCGGTCCGGGTGGCGGTATTCACCGCTGTCTTCCTGCTTCTGGCTGGAGGTATCACCCTGCTGAGCCTGACTTCCGCCTTCGGCGCCCTTCCTGGTACATCGGAGCGCGAGCGCTTTCGCAGTTCGCCGCAGTTCCGTGATGGGCGATTCGTCAATCCGCTGCCGCGGACGATGCTTGCTCAGGGTCCACTTCTCTGGCGCTGGTTCACCGAGCGCACTCCGGCAGCCGAACCGGCCGAGCCGTTGCCGGTGGTGGCACGGACCGGATCGGAGTTCGCCTTGCCTTCCGACGAGGGCAGGGTGACCTGGCTTGGCCACTCGACACTGCTGATCGAGCTCGATGGCATGAAGCTGCTGGTCGATCCGGTGTGGGGTCCCAGGGCCTCGCCTGCGGCAATTTTCGGTGTCGATCGGTTCTACCCTCCGCCGCTGCCCTGGGAGGAGCTGCCAACGCTCGATGCGGTGGTCATCTCGCATGATCACTACGATCACCTCGACATGCCGACTATCCGGCGATTCGCCGCTCTCGATTCCGTTCCCCGCTTCATCGTCCCGCTGGGCGTAGGTGCCCGGCTCGTCGGCTGGGGGATTCCGGCTGACCGGATCACCGAACTCGACTGGTGGGATGGTACTGCGGTGGGAAGCGTCGAACTCGTCGCCACTCCCGCGCGTCATTTCTCCGGCAGGACGATATGGGATGCCGACCGGACACTCTGGGCCGGGTGGGCATTCCGGGGACGCGACCGGTCGATCTTCTACAGCGGTGACACCGCGATGTCACCGCACTTCGCCGCGATCGGCGAGCGACTCGGGCCGTTCGATCTCACGCTGATGGAAATAGGCGCCTACGATCAGGGATGGCCGGATGTGCACATGGGGCCGGAGCAGGCGGTGGAGGCTCATCTGGCGGTGAGGGGGAAGGTGATGATGCCGGTCCACTGGGGCCTCTTCAAACTGGCCTTCCACGGCTGGACTGAACCGGTGGAACGGGTCGTCGTCGCGGCGGCCGATGCCGGGGTGCCGCTGGTGATTCCGCGACCGGGCGAGTCGGTACCTGTCGATGACTCGATCGGTGCAGATGAAATCCGGCGCTGGTGGCCGCAGGAGCCGTGGCGGAGTGCCGCCGAACGACCGGTGGTATCCACCGGGCTCTGAAGGAGATCGGGCGCGGATCGGGCTTCCGACGTATCGTTGATGGATCCATTCGCAGCAACGACAGGAGCCCGATCATGTCCGCACGTTTCACCCATCTCGCCAGCATCACCACCGCGCTGGTCATCATCACTGGTGCCGGCTGTGCCAAGGCCCAGGAGGAAGCCCGCTCCGTTGCCGACGGTGGCATCACCGTTCCCGGCTGGCTCGGCAAGGTGGACTCAGCCGAAGCCGCACGCGGTCAGGTCATCACCAACTCGAAGTTCGCCACTGCGGAGAACGGGTTCCGGGTGACCACCGGCCCGGCCGCAGTGTACTGGAATCCCGACAACGTGGCCACCGGCAGCTACACCGTCTCGGCCACCTTCCATGAGCCGGAGTACATGAAGCTCAACGATCATCCTCATCCCTACGGCATCGTCATCGGCGGCGCCGGGATGGGGAGCGATCAGCAGCGCTACCTCTACTGCGCGGCATATGGCAACGGCACCTTCATCGCGCGCGGCTTCGGGCCCGAGCCGTTCCAGTTGAACGGCCGTCGCGGCGAGCCGAACGAGGCGGTGGCAAAGGCTGTGGGCGCCGGACAGCCGGTGACCCAGGAGATCGCGGTAACGGTACGTGACGGCAACGTGTCATGTGCCATCAACGGCACCGTGGTCGGGACCTGGCCTGCGTCCGATGTGGTGCAGGATGGACGGCTCAGCTCGACGGATGGTGTCTTCGGCGTCCGGTTCGCCCACAACACCGATGCTATCGTGAGCGGATTGAAGGTGGAGCAGCATTGACTGAGGGAGGGCGTCAGCGCTCCGCTGCCGCCCTCAGCACCGTGATCGAATCACCGCGGATCTCCAGCACCTGGGTGGGTCCGCGGTAGTAGGACGACATGCCGACGTCGATCGCCCAGATCGCACCGTCACAGTGCGGGGTGATGCCCTCGTGATGAACCGTGTGGCCAACCACCATGCGGCGGACGCCCAGAATGCGCAACGCTTCCCTGGCCGTTTCGCATGCCCTGGTATCGGGCTCCTTCGAGTAGAGGCGGCTCCAGACCGGACTGCTGTCTCCCCGGATCCATTCGGGCTGCGGGGCAGCTCCCTTCAGCCATGCGCTGACTTCCCCGTTCATTTCGTCCAGGCCACGCCGGGCATGCTCGGGGAGTATGCCTCCGTGTACGAATGCGGTGCCGTCGATCACCAGCATGGTCTTCCTGCCGGCCAGCGTCGTTGCGATCGGCCCGCCGGGGCGGAAGGCCAGCGCCCGGCCCCGCTGTTCGGCCGTGACCTTCTCCGGCAGCGTAACGCCGGGATCAGCCTCGTCGGCGAAGGCACGGAAACCGGAGTCGGTCACGTACCGGAAATCGAAGTAGGCATTCATCAGCTCGTGATTGCCGTTGAGCAGATGTATTGCGCCACCCGCCTGCTCCGCCTCGATCGAGAGACGGTCCATCAGCGCGAGAATCTCGCGCTCATCGCCGCCTCGATCCAGGATGTCGCCGGTCTGCACGATCACCAGCCGGCCGCCGATCCATCGATCGGTGCTGTCAACTGCACCGGCGAGTCTCAGGGTCCTGCGGGTCGCCTGCAGGTCGCCGTGCAGGTCTCCGATGGCAACCAGTCGTTCAGGGGATGATTTCTGCTGAGCCGGGAGAGATTGCGAAGTCCCTGCCGCAATCGCCATGACCAGGAGAAGAGATCTGAGGGCCATCATTCGGGCTTCCAGGGTGGCGAGGGCGCGAGCGGGCGCGATCAATCTAGTCAGAGCCCATGGTCCCGGCTATCATCCTGTGACAGTCCTCTCCCCCACCTTCAGCCGGGACCGTTCAAATGGCCATCTGGAAGGATCGGCAGACCGCCGACAAGCCCGCCACTCCGCCACCGCCCTCTCCACAGGCCGCCCCTCCGCCGGCGACCGAGCCTCCCCGGGCCACTCCGCAGCGCGGTGCCAAGGAATCGATCATTGCCTCCGATCTGATCATCGAGGGAAAGATCGAGGGTAGCGGCAATGTCCGCATCGCAGGAAAGTTCACCGGCGACGTGATCGTCCAGGGAGACGTGACGGTGGAAGCCGGCGCCAAGGTCAACGGCGGCGTCCGTGCCCACTCGGTGATCGTGGCAGGCGAGCTTGAAGGCAATGTCGAAGCGATCTCTGCCGTGCAGCTCATGGCGACCGGAGTGCTGAACGGTGACCTCAAGGCCGGTTCGCTCACTGCTGCCGCCGGTTCCCGGATGCGCGGTCGGGTCGAGTTCGGCTGGGAGACCAAGCGGGAGCAATGAGCACCGTCGGGGCAACCCGCACCTGCCCGCACTGTCGGGCGATCGTCCTCGACAGCTCGGCCGTCTGTCCGGCATGCCGCCATCACCTTCGCGCCGGCGCGCGCGGAGAGGAGGCGTCCGGCGAGACCGCCTTTGCTGTCGAGGCTAAGGTCTCCGCGTCGAGCGACGCGGAGTATCAGATCGTGGTCGTGGTCCGGAACCAGCGCGGCGAGGAAGTCGCGCGCAAGGTGGTCGATGCCGGCGGACTCACCGGCGGCGATTTCCGGACCGTCGAATTGTCGGTCGAGGTGATCCCGCGCTGATCATCCGGTCGACCTAGATCGCCAGCAGCTACCAGAGAAACTGATCGTGGTCCGCCAGCGATGTGGTTCCGTAGGCGAGATGGCCGATCAGCACATCCACTACCAGGCGTATCGCTGCGCGGTCGGCTGCATCTTCGCCGCTGCTGCCAGGCCTGAGAGCCCTGTCCGCAGTCACCGCTGCGAGGCAGTGAAGCTGGATCGAGGTGGACGGGATGGTGAGGCTGGTCGCAAAGTGTTCGAGAGCCGCGTTCAGGCGGTTCCGGTCCTCTCCTGGCATCAAGGCCGGTATCAGCCTTTCCACCGCATCGCGCGACGCCTCCGCCAGTTCGTCGGCTGACAGACCGGCCATCGCTGCAGCAGCGAAGGGCGAAGGGGGCAGCTCACATCCCAGCAACTCCGATCGGGTGAGCGGGCCGTCGCCACTGCATCCCGCCAGCAGCAGAATGCCAGCAAGGGAGACGATGCGCTGCTTCATGGCGTGCCCGTCCGGTCCCGCGCCGCGGCAGCAATTCCATCGAGCCGGCTGCGGAGCTCATTCAGTTCGTCACGTACCGTCCTCAGCTCGCGCTGCAGTACGACATTCTCCTCACGCAATGCCGCGATGTCGCCACTCTGCCTGTCGGTACGGTGGTCCAGTGCCTTGATCGCGGCAAGGTTGATCCCGTCGAAGTCGCCAGAGTTGATCCTGGTCGAATCTCCGCTCAACGGGAACGCCGCATCCCAGTCCTGCGCCATCGGGCCGATGTGTCTGGTCGCGGTACCCTCCGCGATGTAGTTCCAGGACGATACCGGAACGTGACGAAGCTGCTGGAGCACTCCTTCGTAGTCGAGTTCGCCGAAGTTCTCCTTCCGGTTGCGGTCCGAAATGGTGTTCCATGAACCGCCGCCCGCTGTCACCTCGACGCCCGAAGAAAGGTTCTGGCTGGTGTAGAACCTGATCCCGCCGCAGCCGCGCGCCACGAACTGGTTGTTCGCGGTGGGGTAGACCGAATCCGACGAGAAACCGGCGCAGCCGTCACCGATCACTACTGATCCCTGGCGATTGGCAGTGCGGGCATTCTTGCCGATTGCAACGGAGTAGTTGCCACTTGCGCTGTTCTGCAGCCCGATGGCGACACCGAACGCGCCGTTCGCAATGCTCGGTCCGATCACGACCGAAGCGAGCCCTCCAGCAATCGAGCTTGGTCCCAGCGCCATCGCATCATCGGCTGTCGCCTGGGCGCCGCTGCCGATCGCAACTGCCCCTGTTGCGCTGGCCGTGCCGTTGAAGGAGAATGCGCGATCGGCAGTCGCGTTCGCATTGTTGCCGAAGGCTGCCGCCTGTGCGCCGGATGCGTTGGATTGGAAACCGGCGGCGAAGGAGCCGGCGCCGGAGGCTTGGGTGTTCTGTCCGAACGCCGCCGAGTAGTTGCCGAGGTTCGGTGCGTCCCACTGGGCGCCGGTTACCCCGCCGGCGCGGAAGGCTGCCGCTCCCGGGTACCAGAGCATCCTGATGCCAGCTCCACTGGTGTGCGGGGCGCCGCTGCCGAGCGTGCCGGTGACCGCGAAGCCGCTGTCGGCGATACGGACGCCGGCACTCAGATACTGAGGGTGGTCGTCCGCAGTCAGATTGTTCAGTGCACTGTGGTCGGTAGTTCCCCCTGCTCCGGCAGGGCCCTGTGGTCCGACCGGCCCGGCCGGGCCGGGATCTCCCTGGGGGCCTGCAGCTCCCGCAGGTCCGACAGGCCCGGGTTCACCCTGGGGACCGGGGGTGCCGTCTGCGCCACCCGATCCGGCCGCACCAGCCGGCCCCTGTTCACCGCGTTCTCCCTGTGGTCCCTGCTCACCCGGCGCGCCGGCAGGTCCGGTCACCTGCCAGACCATCGGCTGATGCGACGAGGCCAGGCAGGCCGCCGGGGTGCCCGGCACTCCGATCCGATAGATCGTTCCCGAGGCAGGGACGTAGCATGCCCTGATGGGCTCCTGAGGCTCTCCCTGTGCGGCACCGGGAACGGTCACCGCCATCATGGCCACCAGAACGCAAAGGGAACCCGTCGTGATGTTGCATCGGATTGTCATGTATGATCGTCCGTGGTGATGTTGAGGCGATCCTGCGGTTGGCGCAGGAGCAGGCGCAGACGAACGCCAGTATCGGACATCGAGCCCCGTGTCTGAGCGTCACTGCGGGATCAGTCGGTACCACGTCGTGGCATCATCGTGATCTCCGGTAGCGATTCTGGGTCATGATGCGGATCGCCTTCTTCTCCGAAGTCTACTGGCCGATGGTGAGCGGAGTCTCGCTCACGCTGAGCCGCACTGCCGCTGCTCTCGAATCGCGTGGCCACTCGGTCAGGGTCTACAGCGTCGAATATCCGCTTCCCGAGGGAGGGGAGTGGCCGGAGAATCTGCACCGCTCGCCCGGTGTGGACTTTCCGGTCTATCGCGATGTCAGGTGGGGCCTGCCGTCGGCGCGCCGCCTGGCCGCCGACGTCGACTCATTCCGCCCCGACGTCATTCATGTCGCGACCGAGTTCGCGATGGGGAAGGCCGGACTCGCACAGGCCCGTCGCCTGGGCCTGCCGGTAGTCGCATCCGCTCACACGGACTATGAGGCGTATGCTGCCAGGTACGGCCTGGCCTGGGCGATACCTGCGGGTTGGCGATACCTGCGCTGGTTCTATGACCAGGCGGAAATGGTGCTCGCGCCATCCTCGATCTACGAACGGCATCTGAACCGGCGTGGCGTGCACCACACGGGGATCTGGTCGCGCGGCGTAGACACGACGCGTTTCTCACCGGCACACCGAAACGGGGAACTGCGTGCCTCGTGGGGAGCAGGGCCGGATACCGCGGTCGTGATTCACGTCGGTCGTCTGGCAGCGGAGAAGAACATTCCCGTGCTGCTCGAAGCGTGGCGCAGTCTGGCATCGGTCCGCGGTGATGCCAGGCTGGTACTGACCGGGCAGGGGCCGGTGGCCGGACAGATCCGCGAGATGGCGGATTCGTCGGTGATCCTCACCGGCACACTCACCGGCCAGGAGCTCAGTGAAGCGTATGCCTCCGCCGACATTTTTGCGATGCCGTCGACCACCGAGACCTTCGGCAACGTGCTGCTCGAAGCGATGGCGTCAGGCCTGCCCTCGGTGGTGGCCAGAGCCGGCGGAGTGCTGGATTTCGCAGAGCATCCGGTGAACGCCCTTCTCGTGGCACCGGATGACGCGGTCGACTTCGCCGATGGACTGGCTGCACTGCTGGAGAGCCGGCAGATCCGTTCATCCCTCGCAGCCGGTGCCAGAAACACTGCAATGCAGCGGAACTGGAACGCGGTGTTCGATCGTCTGGTCGACGACTATCGCCGGGCAACGGGGTCGGCGCGAATGGCAGCCTGACTCCCGGTCGCCGCCTCATCTGCTAGCGGAAGATGTCGAGTCCGCCGAGCAGCCACCACAGCACCAGGAATATCAGCACGGTGGAGATGCAGCCCCCGCCCAGCTTCTTCGCGCCGTATCCGGCGGCCAGCCCTCTCAACAGCTTGCTCATCCAATGCTCCGATCGCAGAGTGGAAACATGGTACATTGAATGGAGACGTTCCCCGCCCGGGGACTGACACTCCTTTCACCACGAGCGTGCCGTGTCCGATGCCCTGCTCGTCGAATTGCGTCTTGCCCTGGGCAAGGCCGGCAGACTTGGAGAGGAAATCCCCTCATCGGGGCCCTATCGTCTCTTTACCGTAAAGTCGGGAAACGAACCGGAAGGAACACCCTCCGAGCGTGTGGTGGTGCTGCACTCGCGTGAACCTGAAGGCCCCTCGGCCGGTGCCATGCTCGACCGGATGGCCTCGATCAGGGCAATCAATCATCCCTCGATCCTCCCCCCTCTTGCTGTCGGTGCCGTAGCCGACCGTACCTGGGTCGTAGAGGGGCGTCCGCTGCTGCCGCCCCTCGCCTGGTATGTCCGGGACAGCGGACCGCTCGCGATCGGAGAGGCGGTCACGATGCTGCGCAACATGGCCCGGGCCCTGGCAACCATGCATCGTCACAACCTCTGCCACGGCGCACTGAAGCCGGAAGTGGTCTTCATCCGAGAAGAAGTGAGCCGGCTCGGAGGAATGTCCCTTGCTTCGACCGGATCGGCAGAGGACGATCTCCACCAGCTCGGACGGGTAGGATGGTTTGCGCTGACCGGCACTCGCCACGCCCCGGGGGAGCGTTCCACCAGAGTGATCCGTCCCCAGGTACCACCGGCGCTCGATCGAGTGGTTGCCCAATTGCTCGATCAGGAGAAGCGAACGTTTGCCTCGGCCGAAGCGGTACTCGAGGCGCTGGACCATGTCCCTGTCCGTGCCCACTCGCCGCTGGCCACCCTGGTGGACGGCGCCGAGCGGGGAGCCCGGTCTCCGGATCTGCAGCGCCATCTGACTGTTCTCGCCATTGTGAGCGCGGTGGCTCTGTTCCTGCTCTGGCTGGTGGAGCGACTGTGACTCGGCTCATGCGGGTCGGTGACAGGTGGTTCGGGAGTTCCGCCTCGCCTCGATCAGGCGCTCTCTGATCCCCCTCGGCACGGTTCTGGCTGTAACGTATGGCCGGTGAGCCCTGCCGGAATTGCAGTAGACCGGTTATCGTAAGGGGTTGTAGAAACGCATCACAAGAAGGAAGTACGTGGCACGATCCAGACGACGCGGCGGAACCAACGTCGCACCACCGACCGAAGATCCGGTCGAAGGCAGCACCAGCACCCGCCTCCGCAGGTCCCCAGGACGCTCATACGGTTCCCACAGGGAATGGCTGCTCGCCCGCCACGGGCCGATCTGCGCCTACTGTGGCACCCGGGTTCCCGCCGAGACCATCACCCTCGACCATGTCAGGCCGCGGCGGGGTCAGTCGGCCTACGACCGCCCCGACAACCTGGTCCTAGCCTGCCGCCCCTGCAATGCGGCCAAGGCCGACACCCCGCTGCTGGCATTCCTGATGGCCAGGCGGGCCCGGGGTGTTTTCCTGTTGCACTACGGTGAACATCTCTCCGAGCCGCTCAGGGAGCTGGCCCGCAACGCCAGCGAGAGGCCGCTGCTCAGAAAGGGCGACTGACGGAGGGCACGATCACCGCCGCCTGACGGCGGCGGCTGATCCGTACTCCGTCCCTAGCGCTTCGCCTTCGCGCTGGCGGCTCCCGCCGTCAGCGCCTCCGTTACGATCCGCTCCTGCTCCAGCTTGTGCGCCGCCGGATATCCCTCGGCCGGTGAGGCCCGGAGTGGGCGACCAGCATAGCGAAGGGTGACTCCCTCCGGAAGAATCGCCCGGAGCCGGGGCTCCATGAACGACCAGGCTCCCATGTTCCGCGGCTCTTCCTGGGTCCATACCACCTCGGTGAGCGAGGGATAGCGGGCAAACAGCGCCTTCAGCTCCTCCTCCGGCAGCGGATACAGCTGCTCCACCCGCGCAATCGCCGGACGGTCGCTCTTCTCGTTCGCCTCATCCATCAGGTCGTAGTAGACCTTGCCGGAGCAGAGCACCAGCCCGCGTGACGATGCGGCGAGTTCTCCACCGCGGACATCATCGAGCACCGGCTGGAAGCGACCGTTGGTGAGATCGGCGAGCGACGACCCCGCCGCCGGCAGCCGCAGCAGCGACTTCGGTGTCATGATCACCAGCGGGCGCATCAGGCTCCACTTCGCCTGACGACGGAGCAGATGGAAGTACTGCGCCGGAGTGGTGCAGTTCGCCACCCGGATGTTCCCCTCGGCGGCGAGCTGGAGGAAACGCTCCAGTCGCGCACTGGAATGTTCCGGCCCCTGCCCCTCGTAGCCGTGCGGTAGCAGGAAGGTGAGTCGCGATGTGACACCCCACTTCGCAAGGCTCGCCGAGACGAACTGATCGAAGATCACCTGGGCGCCGTTGGCGAAGTCGCCGAACTGGCCTTCCCAGACAACCAGTGCCTCCGGTGCGGTGGTCGCATAGCCGTACTCGAACGCCACCGCAGCGAGTTCGGAGAGCGGCGAGTTGTAGACCTCCATCGGTGCCAGCGCTCCGGGGAGCGCCTGGATCGGAGCGAAGATGCCGCCGGTGTTCGCATCGTGCAGCACCAGATGCCGCTGCGAGAAGGTGCCGCGTTCGGCATCCTGCCCGGTCAGCCGGATCGGTGTCCCTTCCACCAGCAGCGAGGCGAACGCCAGCGCTTCGGCATGGGCCCACTCGATGCCGCCCGGCTCGTTGAGCGAGGTGCGGCGCTTCTCGAGCTGACGCGCCAGCTTGGCGTTCGGAGTGAATCCCTGCGGCCAGGTGATCAACTGTTCATTGAGCGAAGTGACGATCTCTACCGACAGTGCAGTCTCGACCGCATCGTCGCTGACGGGACCGGGGCCACGCTGCGGCTCCGGCTTTGCGCCCTTGCGGGTGGCTCCCGCCTTGAAGGCCGCCTGGATCTCGACGAACCGGTCGTAGGTGGAGTTCCAGAGCAGATCCGCCTGATCGGCGCCGATCACACCGCTTTCGGCCAGGCGGCGCGCGAACAGCTCACGTACCGTCGGATGCTCCCTGACCCGGGCGTACATCATCGGCTGGGTGAAGTTGGGTTCGTCACCCTCGTTGTGACCATGACGACGGTAACCCACCAGGTCGATCAGTACGTCATGCTGGAACTTCGTCCGGAACGCCATCGCCAGCCTGACCGCCGCAAGACATGCCTCGGCGTCATCGGCGTTGACGTGGATGATCGGAATGTCGAAGCCCTTCGCCAGATCGGAAGCATACCGGGTCGAGCGCGAATCGATCGGATCGGTGGTGAAACCGACCTGGTTGTTGGCGATCAGGTGGAAGGTGCCACCGGTATCATACCCCTTGAGCGAGCCGAGATTGAGCGTCTCGGCCACCACTCCCTGGCCGGGGAAGGCGGCATCGCCGTGGATCACCACCGGGAGAGCGGCGGTCGGATCGAAGTGGGCGGCGTGTCCCTTGCGCGCGGTCTGCTTCGAACGGGCCTGGCCGTCGACAACTGCACCGATGAACTCGAGATGACTCGGGTTCGATGCAAGCGCTACGTTGATCGTCTTCCCGTTGTGACTCCGGAATGAACCCTCGGCTCCGTGATGGTACTTCACATCGCCGGTGCCGCCATCGGGAGTCATCGAACCCTCGATCTGCTTGCCACCCTCGAACTCGGCAAAAATCGCGTCGTACGGCCTGCCGACGATGTGGGCCAGCACGTTCAGCCGACCGCGATGGGCCATCCCGATCATCGTGTCCCGTGCACCGGATTCGGCGCCGAGTTCGAGTACCAGGTCGAGCATCGGGACCATCATGTCGAGGCCCTCGATCGAGAACCGCTTCTGGCCGAGGTAGGCCTTGTGGAGGAACCGCTCCAGTCCCTCGACCTGGGTCAGCCTTTCCAGCAGTGCCTTCTGCTCGTCGGCGCCGAGCGGAACGCGGTGTGCCCCGGACTCGATCTGCTGCTTGAGCCAGACCCGCTTCTCATGCGAAGCGATGTGCTCGAACTCGTAGGCGATGGTACCGCAGTATGCGGCTTCGAGATGCGGCAGCGCTTCGGCCAGCGTCGCTCCCGGAACTGCGGTCTGCAGCACATCGGAGGGAATCGCAGCCATCACTTCGGGAGTGAGTCCGAGGCCGGTGGGCTCCAGCGCCGGGTCACCCGGAGGAGGAGTGCCAAGCGGATCGAGCTGGGCCGCCATGTGACCGTGGGTGCGGAACGACTTGACCAGCGCCATCGCGGCAGCAACCTGATGCAGTGAGCCGGGAGAGACATTGCCGGCAGCGGCGGGAGCAGGTGATGCAACCGGACCTGGTGCCGCTTTCGACAGTTCGCCGATCGGGAGCTGGAAGGCAGCATAGACTTCGTCGTAGAAGCCGTGTTCTCCCTGGAGCAGCTGATCGACCAGCCGGAGGAATGATCCCGATTCCGCACCCTGGATCACCCGGTGATCGTAGGTGCTGGTGATCATCATCACCTTCGAGATGCCGAGGGCCCTGATCTGTTCCTTCGAGACTGTCTGGAACTCGGGCGGGAAGGCGATCGAGCCGGTCGCGAAGATGGTTCCCTGGCCGCTCATCAGTCGCGGGGACGAAGCCACCGTGCCGAGGCCGCCGGGATTGGTCAGTGTCATCGTGGCGCCGGCAAAATCATCCGGCATCAGCTTGTTGCTGCGAGCCTTCTCCACCAGCGTGTCATAGGTGGAGAGGAAGGTCGCGAAGTCCATGGCGTCGGCACCCTTGAGAACCGGGACCATCAGACCGCGCGAACCGTCCTTCCGCTCGACATCCACCGCCAGACCGAGATTGGTGTGCTCGGGGACGAGCTTGAAGGCGTCGTTGCCACGCTTGACGACGCCGGTGCCCATTACCGGGAACTCGCGGGTTGCCTTCACCAGCGCCCAGGCGATCAGGTGAGTGAACGACAGCTTTTCACTGCGACCGGCTGCCTTCAGGCGGCCGTTGATATCGGCCCGTCGGGCTTCGAGGGTGGCCACCGCCAGCTCGCGGAAGGTCGTCGCAGTCGGAATCGAGAGCGAGGCATCCATGTTCCGGGAGAGTGCTGCCGCCGGTCCCTTGAGCTGAATGGCATTGGGAGGGAGGGGTGGCTCCTCCTTCGCCGCCGGAGTCGCAGCGGCTGCCGGCTGACCGTTGGCCGATCCGGTGGCAGCGGCGGCAGGCTGTTCGAACGGTACCCGCTGCTGCTCCGCGAGCAGGGCGGCAAAAATATCCTCGGCCGGAATGGCCGTTTCGGGGATCTCGGACTCGGGGGCGTGCAAGAGAAGCTCCGGCTCGGGTTAACCCCGAAAGATAGGGGGGAGAGGCCTCATTCCGGAGCCGCCGGTCGGCAGCCGATCCGGCCCGGGGTATACTACAGAATGCCCGCTGCACCTCCTGGCGCCCGGCCGGTCGTCGTTGCCGGCCTGCGCACCCCGTTTGCCAAGGCCGGTACCGTCCTCCGGGACGCCACCGCAGCCGAACTCGCCCGCCACTGCACTCGCGAACTCCTCTACCGTACCGAGCTGGACGGTCGCGAGGTGGACGAGGTGATCTACGGCCAGGTGGTGCCGTCACCGCTGGTTCCCAATGTCGCCAGGGAAGTGTCGCTGCTGCCGCAGTTCCCGCGGACGATTCCGGCATACACTCTCAACCGCGCCTGCGCCTCGGGCGCCCAGGCGGTGACCAATGCCGCCGACCAGATCGCAGCCGGCCATGCCGATGTGATCATGGCCGGCGGAGTCGAGGTGCTCTCGGACATTCCCATCCTCCACAGCCGCAACTTCTCCCGGTCGCTGGTTGCCCTGTCCCGGGCCCGCACGCTCGGTGAACGGCTGGGTGTGATCTCCAGGGTCCGTTTCCGCGATCTCAAGCCGGTCTCGCCGGCCATCGCCGAACCGAGCACCGGCGAGAGCATGGGTGAGTCGGCCGAGAAGATGGCGAAGGAGAACGGCATTTCCCGCGAGGCGCAGGACGAAGTGGCTCTTCGCAGTCATCAGCGTGCTGCTGCGGGCGCGGTCGATGGTCGCCTGGCTGCCGAGATCGCCCCCTGGCTCGGCGGGCGAGGCATGGATGAGGTGACTGCCGCCGACAACCTGGTGCGCTCGGATACTTCGCTCGAGGCACTCGCGAAGCTGAAGCCGGTGTTCGACCGGAAGTACGGTACCGTAACGGCTGGGAACTCCTCGCCGCTGACCGACGGCGCTGCAACCGTGCTGCTGATGCGCGAGGAGAAGGCGCGCTCGCTCGGCTATCAGCCGCTCACTACCATCCGCAGCTACGCAGTGGCGGCAGTCGATCCCGGCTGGCAACTGCTGATGGGGCCGGCCTACGCGGTGCCGCTGGCACTGAAGCGGGCCGGGATCACCCTGGCCGAGATCGGACTGATCGAGATCCACGAGGCGTTCGCATCACAGGTCCTGTCCAACGTGCAGGCCTGGGAATCGGAGAGCTGGGCCAGCCGCCTGGGTCTCCCCGCGCCCGTCGGAGAGATCGACTGGAGCATCACCAATGTGATGGGTGGATCGATCGCGCTGGGACATCCCTTCGCCGCCACCGGGGCGCGCATCGTGACGACCCTCTCACGCGAGATGGCCCGACGCGACGTCCAGTTCGGCCTGATATCGATCTGCGCCCAGGGCGGAATGGGATTCGCAATGGTGCTGGAGCGGGTGCCATGAGCGCCTTCACCACGGCGATGCATGGATCGATCGCGATCGTGACCTTCGATCTGCCAGGCGAACCGGTCAACAAGATCGGCAAGGCTGTCGGCTGGGAACTCGAGGAGCTGATCGACCGTCTCGGGCGCGACGAAGTGGTGAAGGCGATCGTGATCCGGTCGGGCAAGCCGGAGAACTTCATTGCCGGCGCCGACATCGAGGAGTTTACCGCGCTGGAGGGAGTCGACGACGCGATCCGCCTCTCCCGCGACGGCCAGCTGCTGATGCAGCGGATCGCCGACTGCCCGAAGCCTGTGGTTGCAGCGATTCACGGTGCCTGCCTCGGCGGTGGTCTCGAACTGGTGCTTGCCTGTCGCTACCGCGTGGTATCGAATCATCCGAAGACCATGCTCGGCCTTCCCGAGGTGCAGCTCGGTCTGCTGCCGGGTGCAGGTGGGTCGAATCGCCTTCCCCGCCGGATCGGCCTGCGCGCGGCACTCGACATCATCCTTGCCGGAAAGAGCGTCGATGCCGGGAAGGCCCATCGGATCGGGCTGGCCGATGAGATCGTGCCGGAATCGATTCTTCTCGACACCGCAGTCGCCGCCGCCGAGCGGCTCTCGCGCGAATGGAAGGCGCCGGCGCGCAGGCGCGGCATGTTGGACTTCATTCTCGATGACACTCCGCTGGGGCGGATGATGGTCTATCGCAAGGCGCGCGAAGGAGTGATGGAGAAGACCGGTGGCAACTACCCGGCGCCGCTCAGAGCACTCGATGTCATCCGGACCTCGATGGAGAACGGCATGACCGCTGGCATCGAGGCTGAGGCGCAGGGCTTCGGCGAGCTGGCGGTTACCGATGTTTCGCGTCGACTGGTCGAGGTCTTCTTCGCCACCACCGCGCTCAGGAAGGACGACGGCCTTCCCGCCGGTGTGACCGGAGAACCTCGCAGCGTCAAGCGTATCGGCATCGTCGGCAGCGGCTTCATGGGATCGGGCATTGCCGGGACCGCAGTGCTCAATGCCGGTGTGCAGGTGAGACTCAAGGACGCCGACCTCGCCCGCGCCGGGCGCGGTGTCGCGGCGGCCACCAGGATTCTCTCCGACCGGGTCAAGCGACGCCGGATGACGAAGTACGAGTTCGAACGGCAGCGGGCGCTGATCACCGGCACCGGCGACTGGTCGGGATTCCGTGGGGTCCAGATCGCGATCGAGGCGGTGTTCGAGGATCTGGATGTCAAGCAGCAGGTGATCGCCGAACTGGAGCGGGTGGTGCCGCCGGATGCAGTGATAGCGACCAATACCTCGACGCTGGCAATCGGCGAAATCGCATCCCGCGCAGCTCACCCGGAACGGGTGCTGGGCATGCACTTCTTCTCGCCGGTGGAGCGGATGCCGCTGCTGGAGGTCATTCCCCACTACGGCAGTGCGGTGGATCCGGTGCTCACCGCGGTCCACTTCGGGAGGAAGATGGGGAAGACGGTGATCGTAGTCGCCGACTCTCCCGGATTCTGGGTCAACCGGATTCTCTTCCCGTACCTCAACGAGGCAGGGCGGCTGATCGAGGAAGGGGTTCCGATCGACACCATCGATTCGGTGATGACCGAATGGGGATTCCCGGTCGGCCCGGTCACGCTGATGGACGAAGTCGGTCTCGATGTGGCGGACAAGGCCGCCAGGGTGGTGCACCAGGCCTTCGGCGACCGACTGGCTCCGTCGCGGGTGCTCGCTGCGATGCGGGGCGACGACCGCCTGGGCCGCAAGAACGGTCGCGGTTTCTTCTTCTACCGCAACGGGAAGAAGACCGGTGCCGATGGCAGCATCTACCGGCTGCTCGGCGTCCGTGATGCCGGCGAGGTCGATGTCGAGCGGGTGCGGGATCGCCTGGTGATGGCGCTGCTGAACGAGGCGGCGATGGCGATGGCCGAGGGAGTGGTACGGATGCCGCGCGATGGTGACATCGGTGCGATCTTCGGGTGCGGCTATCCGCCGTTCCGGGGCGGACCGCTCCGGACCATCGACGCGATGGGTGCCGGTGAGGTCGTAGGAAAACTGGAGCGTCTAGCCCAGTTCCACGGTCCGCGCTTTGCTCCCGCGCCGGTCCTGGTGGAGATGGCCCAGACCGGAGACCGGTGGTATCCCACCGGCAGGGCCATCTGACCCGATCCCGCCGCAGGGCGGTCTGGGTCTTTCTCGTGCCGGCCATCCTGGTGTGGTGGCTGGCATGGAGGGCCGACTTCTTCATAGTCAACGGACTCCGGGAGCCGGCTGCATCGACTCTGGGTCCGGTACTCCCAGCCATTTCGGCCGGGCTGGCCGCAGCACTGGTCTTCGTCCTGGTCGACTCGCTTTCATCAACGGTGGCAGGTCTCCTCGCCGCACTCGTGGTCGTGCTGCTTCCCGGCTTCATCCCGATGCACCAGAGTTCGCTGGCGGGTCCACCGCTGCTGGTCCTGACCCTGGTCACTCTGCTGGTGATGGTCCACTGGCCCCGCTTCTCGCTGGCCCACGGATTCCTGGCCGGCACCGCCGCCGTGATGATCGACCCCGCCGGCGCAGGACTGCCGGTCGCAGCGGTGCTGTGGGGGTACAGCCAGCCCCGCCGGTCGACCCGGGGAGTGGTGGCGCGGGTGGCGCTGGCGGCCTTGCCCGCCCTGGTGATGATGGTGCTGATTCGCATCTCGGACGGAATCTGGCCGGGCGATCCGGAGATCGGTTGGCAGGGAGGACTCGACCGCTCCCTCCGCTCGGCAGGAATGGTGATCGGTGACCAGATGGCGCCGATGCTGCACGCCCGACCACTCAGATGGTTCGCGATCGCCGATATGGCACTGGTGCTGATAGCAGTGGTCGCGGTGGCCTGGCGTCGGGTGATCTCGCGGTTTGCCGATTCCGATCCGCGTCGCCGGTTTATGGTCGCATCCGGCCTGATGATCGCGTCACTGATCGGAGCCCAGCTTCTGCGCCAACTGCTGGTCGCCGACGCGGCCGATCCGGGTGTCGATGCGGTGCTGCCGCTGGTCGTGATCGCCGTGATGGTGGCGACTGTCAGCGTGACCGTGCTCTGGCCGAAATGGCCGCGCTGGGGTAAGGCGCTGGCGCTGCTGCTGCTGATCGGCTGGGGTCAGGCGGCGATCAGAGGATTGGTGTAGGGCTAGCTGC
>CAZSPH010000009.1:27968-30861 GCA_964608715.1 uncultured Gemmatimonadaceae bacterium
CCCCGGTAGGTCTGGGAAAGCACGGAATCGATCGCCTCCTCGATGAACGAGGTGCGATTCCACGTCGGAATCACTACCGAGACAGTCGGGAGACTCATCGCCAGATCCTTCTGCACTACGGCCGAGAGGGCAGAACCAGCCTGATCCTTGAACGTACGGCTGAAATCCGGATCCCGCCATCCCCGGTCAGGATGGTTCATCCCGTGGCCCGGGGTTAGGATCCAGAGATGGCCCGGGATCATACATCGTGCGGCAGCAGACCTTTTGCCGTGGCTGCGATCATGGCTGCAATGCTGGCCACCCCTCTTGCCGCGCAGGAGCCTGAGCGGCCGTCGGGCTGCGAGGAGCAGGCTTCCAGTTCCCATTCGTCGGACCTCTACTGCATGACGCTGGTGGAGGGCGTGGGCATTCCCGGAACGGTACGCGGCAGGGTGCTGCTCGACCCCGCCCCATCGCCTTTCACCGTGCCGGTTACCGTCGACGGAATCCAGCGCTACCGCGCCCGCCTGTTGCTCGAGGGTCTTCCCGCTCCCGAGACGCTGGACCCCGCTGCCCGCACCTACGTTGCCTGGGTGGCGACGCCCATGCTCACCCACTGGCAGAAACTGGGCGAGGTCGGCAACGGCGAGACCGTTGGCGCCGGCATCATCTCCTTCGAACAGTTTCTGGTGATAGTCAGCGCCGAACCGTCGGCCGATGTAGCTGAGCGTACCGGCAGACTGGTGCTGCGTGCGGGAAGTGCCACGACCCGACTGCACCCTCCCGACGTCTCGCAGATGGCGGTGGGTCTCCTTTCGCTGACGCAGGAGGAGCTGGCATCACTCGATCATGGCCACCACGGTAACGCCGGCGTCGGCAGCTCCGGTTGGACCACCGTTCCGATGCCCGAAGGACTTGCGATGGCGGCCGCCGAGATGCTGCTCAGGCCCGGTGTCGCACCTCAACTGCCCGGTGACGACGGCACTGCTCCACTGGTACGACCGAGCGAGGTGATGACGCTGGCGGACGGCGATACGCTGGAGCTGACCGCCGGTCTGGTCCGCAAGCGGATTCACGGCCGGGAGCACGTCCTCTACGGCTTCAACGGCCAGATTCCCGGGCCGGTGCTAAGGGTAGAGCGCGGCACCAGCATCATCGTCCGCTTCCACAACCGGCTCGATCAGCCATCGACCATCCACTGGCATGGACTCCGGCACGACTACCGGATGGATGGCGTTCCTGAGTTGAGTCAGGAAGTGGTCCAGCCTGGCGAGTCGTTCGACTATACCCTCCGTTTTCCGGATGGTGGCCTCTACTGGTACCACCCGCATGTCCGCGAGGAGATGCAGCAGGACCTCGGACTCTCGGGGAACATCGTCGTCAGCGGAATGGAGCATCTGCCGTCAGTGGACCGGGAGGAACTGCTTCTCCTCGATGACATCCTGATCGGCGAGGACGGTCTCGTCCCGTTCGGAGTGGCAGCGGTCACTCATGCGCTGATGGGGCGCTTCGGCAACGTGATGCTGGTCAATGGCGAGCCTGCGTGGCGCGGTACTGCCAGGGCAGGGGAGACGATCCGCTTCTGGTTTACCAATGCCGCCAACACCAGGACCTTCAATCTCTCGTTCACCAACGCCACGATGCGGGTCGTGGCTGGTGACATGGGAGCATACGACCGCCGGATGATCGTCGAGAGCGTCGTACTGGCCCCGGCGGAACGCCATGCAGTGGACGTCACCTTTCACGGCGGCGAGTCACGACTGCTCAATCGCGTCAGAGCACTCGACCATCTCTACGGTCGCTTCTTCCAGCAGGACGACACCCTCGGCGCGGTAGTGATCGCCGGAGAAGCAGACGGCAGGACGGTGGTCGTCGATGAGCCGGTGGCCGAAGTCGCCGCTGAACACCGCGCGGCAGTTGACGGCCATGCCGCATCGTCGCCCGATCTGATTCTGGAGTTCGGACTTCGCACCCGTGATCTCCCGTTCGTCACCGAGCGGATGATGCTGCTCGATTCGGCCTACTTCCATCCCGTCGAGTGGAGCGGCACGATGCCGATGATGAACTGGGCCACCACTGCGCTGCAGGCGGAGTGGTTCGTCCGGGATGCCGCCACCGGACTGGAGAACCATGCCGCGGAGTTCCGGGTGAAGCGGGGCGAGAAGCGGGTGATCCGGCTGGTCAATCTCCGGAACAGCATCCATGCGATGCAGCATCCGGTGCATGTGCACGGTCAGCGCTTCCTGGTGCTGGCGGTGAACGGTGAGCCGCCGGCTGCACGGGCGTGGAAGGACACGGTGCTGCTGCCGGCCGGTGGAACGGTGGACATTCTGGTTGAATTCACCAATCCGGGGCACTGGATGCTGCACTGTCACATCGCCGAGCACATGGAGGCGGGGATGATGACGACGTTTGTGGTGGAGTGAGCGGAGGCGCTAGGCAGTGTTCCCCGTCGAGCTGTCAGCTACCTCGATCATTCCCAGTATCGCGGCTGGATACCGCTCGGCGATTTCCAGCAGCCGGCGTGACGGACCATCGGGAACGCGAAGCCCCTGCTCCCACGCGCGCACGGTTGCAACGCTCACGTTCAGTGCTCTGGCGAATACCGGCTGAGACAGTGCAAGCCGTTCGCGAAGTCGCCGGATCCGGGGTGAGGCGTATCTCGGTGGTGGCTGCACTGCGGAGCCGTGCATCGTGACCCGATGACGGCGTGGAGCCTGGAGCCTGCCCTCACTGATGGCAACGGCTTCTTCCATGCTGGTGATCAGCAGTTTGCTCAGCGTGCCCTTTCGCCGGGTCATGGTCCCTCCCTCTTGAGTGTCTCAGCCATCAAGCGCAGCCTCTTCCGGTCGGCTGCGTTCAGATCAACCCGGTCGTTCTTCGCATAGGCAAACAACAGGTAGATCCTGCTCCG
>CAZSPH010000009.1:30961-33078 GCA_964608715.1 uncultured Gemmatimonadaceae bacterium
CCTGCTCCGGGTTCAGTCAGCAGTGTCATCTCGAGGAGGTGGAAAGCGTCATCCGAGAGCAGGCCGCTAGTCGATGCCAGGAACTGCGGCGTGTATACGAACTCGACACCATCCTGCTTCTCCGACTCGAAAAAGGATACTACCTGGTAGTATATCATGCAAGTCGTCTCCGGCGGGACTGTTCGTTGCCCACAGAGTCGCCGGTGTGGGTCAACGTGGTCACAAACCCGGAGTTGGCCGGGTTCCGGTGTCATGACGACGTTCGTGGTGGCGGATTGACATATCAACCAACGTTGATATGATTCCGGGATGACTGTCGCAGCTCCGCTCCGCCGTCGCAGGTCCCGGGTCGATGTCGCCCGGCTCGCCCGGTTGGCTCATGCCCTCTCCGACGAGACCCGGATTGCCCTGCTGGAGATCCTCCGACACGGGGAGCGCTGTGTCTGCGATCTCCAGGACGACCTCGGTGCCGCGCAGAGCCGTCTCTCGTTTCACCTCCGGGTGCTGAGAGAGGCGGGGCTGGTGACTGATCGACGTGAGGGCCGGTGGAGCTACTACACCCTCGTGCCAGGAGTGCTGGAGGAGTTCCACGATCTGGTGGTGAAGCTGCGCCCCCCTGAACGGGCGCTGCCGATCCGCCGGGAGGAGTGCTGTGGCTGATGTCATGGCACGATACTGCATGATGTATCAACCATTATTGATGAAAGGAGAGAGGGCCATGGGTGAAGACTGCTGCATCGGCACCACCTGCATCACCGGCGAATGCTGAGTGATCAGGTTGGCGGAGTCCGGCTTCCCGCCGGGCTCCGCCCGGCCGCGGCTGCCGATCTCGATCACGTCCTGGATCTGCTGATCTCTGTCGGCCTTCCGACCGCAGGGGTCGGAGAGGTCTTCGACCGGTTCGTGGTCGCTACCAGGAATGAGCTGGTGGTCGGAGTCGCCGGACTGGAGGTGGCGGAAACATCGGGACTGCTCCGCTCAGTGGCCGTTGCAGAGAGCGAGCGCGGCAGGGGAACCGGCTTGGCGCTGATCGCGCGGATCATCGCCGACGCCAGACAGCTCGACCTGGACGATATCTGGTTGCTGACGGAGACCGCAGCTCCGCTGTTCAGCAGGTTGGGATTCCGGGTACGGAGTCGTCAGGAAGCTCCAGCCGGGATTGCTGCAACCGGAGAGTTCCGGACCTGCTGTCCGGAGAGTGCTGCGGTCATGTCGAGACGGGTCCGTCCCATCAGGGTGCTGGTTCTCTGCACCGCGAACAGTGCGAGAAGCCAGATTGCGGAAGCGCTTCTCCATCATCGCCTGGGTGACAGGGTAGTTGCGGCCAGTGCGGGTACCGCTCCGTCAGGGGAAGTTCACCCGCTGGCCGTTGCCGTGCTGGCCGAGCGGGGGATCTCGTGGGAAGGAAGGAGAAGCAAGGGAATGGATGAGGTCGGGGGGCGGTGGGACCTGGCTATCACGGTCTGTGATGGAGCACGGGAGTCATGCCCGGTAGTACCCGCTCCCCGTCATCTGCACTGGGGAATGCCTGATCCCGCAGGAGCAGGGATCGAGCAGTTCAGGGATGTGGCAGATCGGCTCGAACGCCTGATCGACTCTCTCGACTGACGAGGGGCAGGGCGGTGCCGGAAAAACCTGTTATCTATTCATGATGGCCCCCGAGGGCCTCCCTCCCGCACTCACCTGAATCCGGGGCAAGCCCGGCCAGACCGAGGAGTCGTCATGTCCGCCAGGGTTGTCCGTATCCTCGCCGCCGCTGTGGTGCTGACCTTCCCGCTGCAGGCCCAGCGCCCCGCCCAGCTCGGCCAGACTACCAGGAGCATGGTAGCCGTCGAGGAGCCGGTGGTGGCACTGACCAATGTGACCGTCTTCGATGGTACCGGTGCCAATCCGGTAGCAGGTCGCACTGTGATCCTCCGGGACGGCCGGATCGCCGAGATCGGAGCAACCGGCAGCGTGGCAGTTCCGGCGGGTGCGAAGGTGATGGACCTGCCGGGGCACACCGTGATCCCCGGCCTGGTCGGGGTCCACAACCACCTCTTCTACACTGCCGTGGGCGGCCGAAGGGTGGAGGCCGCCACCACTTCCACTCGGCTCTATCTCGCCTCCGGTGTCAC
>CAZSPH010000010.1:0-33078 GCA_964608715.1 uncultured Gemmatimonadaceae bacterium
TGCGGTGTTCGGTGAGGTGCCCCGTTTCGATCATGGCGCGTACACCTTCCTGGCTGACTATCTCCCCTGGGCTGCGGGAGACGGGATGGAGCATCGCAACTCGACGATCATCTCCAGCACCGGCTCACTGGCGCAGAACATGGCAGGGCTGCTGGGTACGCTGAGTCACGAGTTCTTCCACGCCTGGAACATGGAGCGGATCCGGTCGGCGGCGAGCGAGCCGTTCGACTTCGCCACTGCAGATCCGACCGGCGATCTCTGGTTCGGTGAGGGCTTCACTCAGTATTATGGCCAGTTGACACTCCACCGCGCCGGTGTGGTGGACGAGGCGAACTACCTCCGTACCGTCGGTGGCATCGTCAACTCGGTGGTGAACTCGCCGGCGCGCCGCTACGGATCGCCGGTGGAGATGTCGATCCGGGCGCCGTTCGTCGATGCAGCCACGGCGATCGATCCGACCAACTTCCACAACATCTTCCTCTCCTACTACACCTGGGGAGCCGGAATCGCACTCGGCCTGGATCTGTCGCTGCGCGGGAACTACCCGGGCAAGAACCTCGACGGCTTCATGCAACTGGTGTGGCAGCGGTTCGGTGGCGGCGAGCGCTACATGGTGGCGCACCCCTACACCATCGACGATATCGAGACCGCACTGGCCGACTACACCGGCGATCGAGCATTCGCGCGGGACTTCTTCGCCAGGTACATCCGGGGGACCGAGGCGCCGGACTATGCCGCACTGCTGGCGATGGCTGGCGTGGAGGTCCGGAAGGCCAATCCCGGTGCAGCCTTCTCCGGCCTCCGGGTTGGCAACGATGGAGTCGTGCCTGCGGGTACAACGGTCGGAACTCCGGCATACGATGCGGGTATCGACCGCAGTGATCTGATCCGCTCGATCGACGGGAAGAGCATCACCGGCCAGCAGGTGATCGACGAGATCGAACGGGCCCACAAGCCCGGCGACAGGCTCACCGTGGTGCTGGTGAAGCGTGGCGTCGAGATCTCTACGGAAATGACGCTCGCGGAGGACGCGAGGCTGGTGGCCGCACCGGTAGAAAATCCGTCGACGGCTCAGCGTGCCTTCCGTGCGGGGTGGCTGGGTAGCAGGGGGCGGTAGCGGGGAGGAGGGAACCGGGGCCCAGATTATCGTGCCAGGGGATGCGCCCAGCGAAGCCCTGGAAACCGGGCGAAGTCACGATCAGCCGTGACAAGCTCACTGCCTGACTCGATCGCCAGGGCGGCAAGCCATGCGTCCGGGATCAGGTTCCCCGCGGCTCCGGCCTCGCGGCAGAGCCGCTGGAAGATCTCCCAGTGCCGTTGGCCGGGTGCAATCAGTACCGCATTCGGCTGAGTCCGGAACGCATCGGCAAAACCCAGCGCCGATTCGAACGGGGTGGGTGGCCTGAAGATCCGTGGATGAGTGGCGACCCGCAGGAAGCCACTCAACACGTGGTCCGAAACGGCGTACGACTCATCGGACCTCACCAGCCGGTCGAGCCAGTTCCGGTACTCCGGATGTTCGGGGGCAGCCTCTCTGAATGCATGCACCATGACGTTGACGTCAACCAGCCGCATCTGGTGTCTCCGCGTCAATGTCCATCAGGTCGCGGAGCGCAGCATTGCTGTCCAGGTCGACCCCTGATGCGAGCACACCTCCGGCGTAGGTCGGCAGAGGAGGGCGGACCTCCCCGTTCGGACCTGGGCGCAGCGAGGTCTGGGCCTCGAGTGCTTCCAGGCCACGCCGAAGGATGTCCGACTTGGTGGCGCCCAGGCGCTGGGTGAGCCGTGCCAGTCGTTCACGGTCGGGCGGTTGGAGATAGACCTGAACCGGTTCGGCTACACGGGCTGGGGGAGTGTTCTTCTTCCGGGGGTATTTCATGAATTCATGATACCTGGGTGCGGCAGTGCCGTCAACTGGTTCCAGCGCTACGGCTTCATACGGTCCATCGACCGGGTTGATCCGCAAGTCCCGATTCCTTACTCACGGTAAGGGCCAACTCTTTGCAGGGCGGTGCGAAGCCGAATGCGACCGCTGTGACGTCCGCTCCCGGACCCGGTATTATTCGAAATGTTCCCATACCGCGATGAGAACCCCGGTGTCCTGACACCGGTGGTCACGGTGGCCCTGATCGCAATCAATCTCGCGGCCTGGGTGCTGGTTCAGGGCATGGGACAGGAGTACCCGCTGGCGGCATCGGTCTGCCAGTTCGGGCTGATCCCCGGTGATCTGCTGGGCGGTCTGCCAGGCGGGTACACGGTGCCGCTGGGTCAGAACCTCGTCTGCGTGGTCGAAGACGGCATCCCGTGGCGGACACTCTTCACCTCGATGTTCATGCACGGTGGCTGGCTCCACCTGCTCGGCAACCTCTGGTTCCTCTGGGTCTTCGGCAACAACGTGGAAGACGCGATGGGACATGTCCGGTTCCTGGTGTTCTACCTGCTCTGCGGACTTGCTGCGGCGGCGGCACAGATACTGGTGGATCCGTCCAGCGCAGTGCCGATGGTAGGAGCCAGCGGCGCGATCAGCGGAGTGATGGGGGCCTACGCCGTGCTCTACCCGCGGGTCCGGATCCAGACCCTGGTGGTGCTGATCATCTTCTTCTTCCGGGTCGAGGTCCCTGCCTGGGCGATGCTCGGCTACTGGTTCGCGCTCCAACTGGCGGGGACGGGAGTGGACCAGGTGGGCGGGGTCGCCTTCTGGGCCCACATCGGCGGCTTCGTTGCCGGCGCGGTACTGATCGGCCGCTTCAAGCAGCAGGCCCTGCTCGACCGTCGTCGCGACGCACTGCTGGCGCGTGCCTGGGCGGGTGGGGCGCGGGGCTGACGGCGAACCGATCACCGGCCGCCGTCAGGCGGCGGTGATAGTGTCACCATCCCGTAGTCATTCCGAGCGAAGTGCCCCGTAGGGGTACTCAGTCGAGGGATCTGCTTCTTCCTGCTGGAAAAGCGGATTCCTCCGCTTCGGCCCGGCTTTGCCGGGCCTCCGGTCGGAATGACGGTCCGTAGGGGCGACCAGCCGGTCGCCACTGCACGCCCATCGGTTTCGGGTTATTTTCGGGTTCATGCCGACCGATGCCCACCAGAAATCCGCTCCCGCTTGGGTCGAGCTTCACCGGAGCCCCTCCGGGACCTCATACCTCTCCCTGCCAGCCGGATCGGTGCTGAATCCTCCCGCCAGCACGGGAATGGGCTTCTGGTCGATCAATCCCTATGTCGGCTGCGAGTTCGGTTGCGTCTACTGCTACGCCCGTGAGACCCACAAGTGGACGGTCGAGCGGATGGCCAATCGGCGCGGCGGTTCGGGGGCCGCGAAGGCCATTGCGTCGATGCCGGCTGCCGAGGCGTTCGAGCGGAGGATTCTGGTGAAGGGAGCGGCCGACGAGGCTCTCCGCAGGCGACTGGCCAGAGTAGATCTGGGCGGTGCACCGATTGTCATCGGCTCAGCCACCGATCCCTACCAGCCGGCGGAACGACGTTTCGGGATCACCCGGAAACTGCTGGAGGCACTGCTGGGCTTCGAGGGGTTCCGGATCGGCATCATCACCAAGAGTGCGCTGGTACGACGTGATGCCGCACTGCTGGCGCGGCTCTCCCGACTCCATGCGGTGACCGTGCATCTCTCGCTTGCATCGACCGACCGGGAACTGCTGCGGCGGATCGAGCCGCGGAGTCCGGCCCCGCACGCCCGGCTGCGGGCGGTGGCAGCGCTCACAGCGGCGGGTGTCCATGCCGACATCTTCGCGATGCCGCTGCTCCCTGGCCTGACCGACAGCGAGGATCAGCTCGCCGCACTGATGAACGCCGCGAAGGATGCCGGAGCTGCGGGGGTTCACGCCGGACCGCTCCGGATGGGGCCGGCAACCAGGCACACGCTGCTGCCCTGGCTGGAGCGCCACCGACCGGAACTGGCCGCGCGGTACCGGTCACATTTTGCCGCGAGCGACTACGTCTCCACCGGCTACCGCGCTGCACTGGATCAACGGGTCAGGCGACTCCGGGAGGCCGCCGGATTCGCGGCTGATGCTGCGGTCCAATGGCGGCCGGCGCAGGGGGAGCTGTTCGGATGACAGCGAACGGCGAACCGAGAACAGTTGGTCAGTGCCTCACCGCAGCGCGTACCACAGCTCTCCGCTTCCGAACGAAATTAGATTCGCTACGACTATCGCTGTCGCATCCCGGACCGTCATCGCGGGCATTCTCCCTGCCCGCAGGATGGCCGCGAACAGCAGACACTCGGCCAACGGCGCGAAGAGTTCCGCAGCGGCAATCCACCAGACCGTGGTCCAACCGTGTTCCGTCAGCACCGGAAATGACAGGTGCACCACCGGAATGGTGCAGCTCGACAGCCACAGGGCTGCACCGAGCCGGAGACGGGGCGCCCTGATCGGAGGGAGCAGAAACCAGAGCACGACACCTTCGATCACCACCGTCCAGAACCACGCCGTGATCATCCCGCTCATAGCAGTCTGATCAGCAGTGGTACCTCGGCCAGGACATGCACGATTGCCAGGGTGAAGTAGATGTCACGGGTGGTGGTATAGTCGATCGCGAATGCCAGCCAGAGTGAGGCAGCCACGAATGCCGAGGCGATCAGGCCGCCCCGCAGGACACTGCGCCATCTCGCCGAGCGGGACGCCAGCGGCATCCGGTCGAACCGCCACGGAACAGCCCTCAGAGCTACGGTCGGGATGGCGACCAGCCAGACGGCGTAGTGCAGCAGTTCGAGGAATGCGTGTGCGGCAACGAGGAAATGCGAGGACATGCTCGCCAGGACGGTGCCTCCCGCCTGGGTGATGATCCGCATCGTGAGGGCGTCGGTGCCATCGCCGGGGAGTGGCGGGGCATCGTGGAGGTGCCACCAGAGCGCCAGGAGAATGAGTGGCAGTGTGGCGAGCACCAGCCGGTAGGGTCGCCGCCATTCACGGTGGCGGGCGCGGAGTTCCCGGTCGAGTACCCAGAGGGCCATCAGCGGATGGAGGTATACCAGCAGCAGCGACCAGAGCCAGGGCTGCCACGAGACCGCGGCTCCGGCGAAGCAGGCAGTCGGCACGATCCACCACCAGTCGCGCGCCGGCTTCTGGCGACTCCGCATCATCGCCAGGGTTGCAATCCACCCGACCAGGGCGAGGTTCCAGAGCATCGCCCCGATACCTGCTGCCGAGCCGCCGGTCAGCCGCGCGAGGCCCGGCAGTGCGATCGACGATCCCGACAGCAGCAGCACTCCGGCGGCACCGGCAATGAAATAGCTGCGGAGCGGCCCCCATCTGGACGGGAGCCGAGCCATGACATAGCGGGCTTCCACCCAATTGTGCGGTCCGGCAAAGAGGAAGACGATCGCAATCGCGAACGGCAGCGGAGCCAGGGCCGCAATCATTGCGGTACCGACGGCCAGCACGAACGCGATACCTGCAAACCGGATGGAGCCGGCACCGTACGAGGCGCCGGTGACTGCCACTGCCGATGTCACCTGTCGCGTCGGGTCCGGCTGCGGACGAACCAGATTCCGGCAGCCACCAGGATCACCGCGATGATTATGCCGAGGGGCGAGTTGGCTGATTCTACCGGGCTGGGGCGGACATCGGAGAGAATCAGGGTGCCGGCAGCAATGGCAGGGAGAATGGAGGCGATCATCCGGTCTGCTCCGTTGGTGAGGTGGGTTACCACTACCAACGCGTGAAAACCATGGCCTACTGGCTCATCAGCTGCGGGGTCAGTGGTCTGTTGCCACTCCCACCGGGCGTCTCAGTTCCTTCTCCAGAAGGTCGGCCTTCCACTCTGCTCCCCACAGTTCCAGGGACAGGTCGTCTCCGGCGCGGGCAGGTTCGACCCTGATCACGCAGCGGTCGTCGAGCAGAATCACATTCACGGCGTTCACTGCGGCCGTATGGCCGCGATCCAGCCCGTCGGCCACCCGTAGAATCGCAGCGAGTCTCCTCACCACCGCACGATCCTCCGGCGGCAGCTCGGCGAATTGCTGATGCTTCATTCGTGGCCCCTTCCTTCGGTGGTAGCGGGCCACCTGGGCGACCACTGCCAGGTCACCCGGAGACAGCGGAAGGTGATCGGCATAGAGAATCAGCTGCGCCGAGTGCCGGTGGTGCCGTCGATACGAAACCAGTTGTCCGACATCGTGCAGCAGCGCTGCCGCTTCCAGCAGTCGACGTTCCTCCGGTGCCGCTCCGAGCTTCCCGCCCAACTGGTCGAACAGCGATACCGACAGAGCTCGGACCTGCTCGGCATGGGCATGATCGCCGCGGCAGCGCTCGAGAAAATTGCGGAACGGTCGCAGGCCGTCGTCCGGCCCATGATCTGCCGGTGCGGTGTCAGTCATCTCGAGGAGGAGGCCCTCGCGCAGGCCATAGGCGCTGACAGTGAGTTCCCGGGCATCGAGCAGATCCAGCAGTTCGGCGGTGACCGCGAGACCGGCCAGGATGATGTCAGCGCGCTCCGGATTGAGGCCGGGGGTACGGCTCCGTTCCTCGGGGCCTTTGACGCTCAGTCCCTCGAGTACCGCTTCGACCTCCGCTGCCGATACCGTGATTCCGTGAATGGCGCCAAGCGGCTGACCCCGCCGGGCGGCAACCATCCGGCCGAGATTGGTGAAGGTGCCGCCGGATCCGATCAGTCGTGCCTGGCGCCAGTCGCGCCACGAGACCGATTTCCGGAGGAGTTTCGAGGCGTGGCGCCTCATTGCAGCCACTTCACGCCGGGCATCATGACTTCCGCGCCGTTCGACCACTTCGGTAAGCCTCACCGCTCCGAGCGGCATCGAGGCGAGCATGTCGATCAGGCCGTCGACGGCACCGGCGAGTTCGAGTGAACCGCCGCCGATGTCTGCCACCATGGTGCGTCCATCGGCAACCTGGAAGTGATGGGCAACCGATCGCCAGGAGAGGGCCGCCTCGTGCTCGGGTGAGATCACTTCCAGCGGTATGCCGAGTTCAAGGCGGACCCGTTCGGCGAATGCCGTTCCGTTCGATGCGTCCCGCACTGCCGACGTCGCCACGGCCCGGATGCGGGAAACGCCGCGCCGCGCTGCGATGTCGATCATCCGTCGCAGTGCACTGATGGCGGCTTCCATCGCCGCGGCGTCGAGTTCACCGGTTTCGTGGATTCCGGCGGCAAGGCGCGGCTGAGCCTTCAGTTCGTCGACGATCTCGAAACCGCCGTGAGGGGCGACGTTGGCCACCACCAGCCGGACCGAGTTCGAGCCGATATCGACCGCGGCTACCCGCTCGCCGGCGGCAGCGGTGCTGCTCACTGCGGTGCGGTCCCGGTCCGTTCGGAGTGATGCTTGATCGATTTGCCCTCGACCAGGAAGACCACTTCCTCGCCGATGTTGGTGGCGAGATCGGCCACCCGCTCGAGATTCCGGGATACCAGAAAGAGTTCCATGCCGGCCCCGATCATGTGCGGGTCCTCCATCATGTGGGTGAGGAGGATGCGGAATACCGAGCGGTGGAGTGCATCCACCGAGTCGTCGCGACGGCAGATCTCGCGTCCTGCGGCAGAATCACCGCGGATGAATGCCTCGATCGCGTCGGCCAGCATCTGGCGTGCCTGCCGCGCCATTTCGACGATCTCCGGTTCCGGCGTGATCGGTCGCTGCTGCGCCAGTCGTTCGGCCGACTCGGCGATGTTCACGGCGTGATCACCCACCCGCTCCAGGTCATTGGCGATCTTGAGCGCCGAGGTGAGCATCCGGAGATCGCGTGCCATCGGCTGCTGCAGGGCGATCAGCGCGATGCACTGATCCTCCAGCTCGAGTTCGAGTGCGTCGATCCTGCGGTCGTTCTCGACAACCTGGCGTGCCTTGCCGGCGTCGCGGCCGAGCAGAGCGTCGACTGCCAGTCCGAGTGCCGCCTCCGCCTCACCCGACATCGTGAGGAGGCGGGCCTTGACCTTGTTGAGTTCGTCATGAAAATGACGCTGGCTTTCGGATGTCATCCGAATCTCCCGGTGATGTAGGCCTCGGTGCGCTCCTGAGCCGGGTTGGTGAAGAGCTGACCGGTGCGATCGTATTCCACCACCTGCCCTAGTTCGAAGAAGGCGGTGCGATCCGAGAGTCTCGCCGCCTGCTGCAGGTTGTGGGTCACTATCACGATAGTGTACTCCTGCTTCAATTCGAAGAGGAGTTCCTCGATCTTCTGGGTGGCAATCGGATCGAGCGCCGAGCACGGTTCGTCGAGGAGGATGATCTCCGGGGCATTGCCGAGGGCCCGGGCGATGCAGAGGCGCTGCTGCTGGCCGCCGGAGAGTGCCAGGGCTGACGAATCGAGGCGGTCGCTGACTTCGTCCCAGAGGCCGGTCTGACGCAGCAGCTTCTCGACCAGGTCGGGGAGGTCGCGCCGGGAAACCGTGCCGTTGAGCCTCGGTCCCCAGGCTACGTTGTCGAAGACGGACAGCGGAAACGGGCTCGGCTTCTGGAAGACCATTCCGATCCGGCGGCGCAGCGCCACGATGTCGGTCCCCGGCGCATACACCGACCGGTCACCCAGCAGGATGTCTCCATCGTGTCTCGCGTTGGGCACCAGGTCATGCATCCGGTTGATGGCCCGGAGGAAGGTGCTCTTGCCGCATCCCGACGGGCCGATGATCGCGGTGATCTCGCGGTGGTGGAGCGACAGGTCGACCCCGTGCAGGACCTGCTTCTGGCCATACCAGAACGAGAAGGCCGCCGACCGGACGGCGATGGTCGGACTCACAGTGGTATCGATCGACCGGCGATCGGGAATCATCGGTCTTGCGATCACCGGCGTGCTCATCCGAACCGCCCGGTCACATAGTCGTCGGTACGCGGGTCGCTCGGAGTAGTGAAGATCTTCGCCGTGGTTCCGTGCTCGACGAGCTGACCCAGGTAGAAGAACGAGGTCGTGTCCGACGCTCTGGCTGCCTGCTGCATGTTGTGAGTCACGATGATGATGGTGAACTCCCGCTTCAGTTCCAGCAGCAGCTCCTCGATCCGCTGGGTCGACTGCGGATCGAGTGCGCTGGTCGGTTCATCCAGGAGGATGACCTCCGGACGCGAGGCAATGGTTCTGGCGATGCAGAGCCGCTGCTGCTGTCCGCCCGAGAGGGCGACGGCACTGGCATCCAGGCGATCAAGCACCTCATCCCAGAGGCCCACTCGTCGCAGCGAGTCCTCGACGACTGCATCCCGTTCCTGCCGGGATATCCGTGGCCCGACCTTGAGACCCGCAGCGACATTTTCCCGGATCGACATGGTGGGGAAGGGAGTCGGCTTCTGGAAGACCATTCCGATTCTCCTTCTCAGCGAGGAGACATCTACTCCATTGGAGTAGATGTCCTCACCTTCCAGCAGCACTTTGCCGGTGATCCAACCGCCACCCGACAGCTCATGCATCCGGTTGAGGGTGCGGAGGAAGGTGCTCTTGCCGCAGCCTGACGGGCCGATCAGGGCGTGCACCTGATTGGCCGCGAACGAGACGCTCACGCCCTTGACTGCGGAGGTCTTGCCGTACATCGCAGTGAGGCGCTCGGTGGCGATCACCGGTGGGCGGTCAGTCACTCTCGATGCTCCTCTGGCGGGTGGCGAGTCTGGCCAGGATACTGAGGACCATCACGGTGATGATCAGTACCAGTGCCGTTCCCCAGGCCAGTGCATGCCATTCCTCGTAAGGGCCGGTCGCATAGGTATAGACCACCAGCGGGAGTGCTGCCATCGGCTGGTCGAGATCGGCTGTGACGAACTGGTTGCCGAGCGCGGTGAAGAGCAGCGGTGCCGTCTCGCCTGCCACGCGCGCCACCGCGAGAAGTGCTCCGGTAACGACGCCGGGCAATCCGGTGCGCAGCACGACCTGGATCGAGGTGCGCCAGCGCGGATAGCCGAGCGCCAGGGCTGCTTCTCGGAGTGCATTGGGCACCAGCTTGATCATCTCCTCGGTGGTCCGCATCACCATCGGGATCATGATCATCGCGAGGGCGGCACTCCCGGCGAGGGCCGAAAAATGCCCCTGGCGCGCCACTATCCAGGTCCAGGCGAAGACGCCCACCACGATGCTGGGCGTGCCGTTCATCACGTCGGCAACGAATCGTGTCGCCTGCGAGAGCTTCGAGTGCGGCCATTCGGCGCAGTGGACGCCGGCTCCTATTCCCAGCGGCAGGCCCACCAGGGCCGCGACTCCCACCATCATCAGCGTTCCCACCAGCCCGTGCAGTACTCCGCCGCCGGTCTCGCCGATCGGTACCGGCCCCTTCGCGAAGAAGGCCGGGGATATCGAACTGGCGCCCTTGGCAATCAGTGTTGCCAGAATCGCCAGCAGCGGCAGTACCGCCACGATCACGGCCATGGCGCACGCGGCGATCATCAGCCGGTTGAAGAGCTTGCGTCGGCCGAGGGTGCGCATCAGCCCCCACCCTGGCGCGAGACCCGCCAGATCAGCAGCCGTGCACCCGCGTTCACCAGGATCGTCACCCCGAAGAGAGTGAGCGCCACGAAAGTGAGTGCCGCGAAGTGCATGTCGGTCGACGCCTCCGCGAACTCGTTGGCTATCACCGAGGCCATCGTGTATCCCGGAGCGAACAGCGACGCTGAAATTGCGTGGCGATTGCCGATCAGCATCGTCACGGCCATCGTTTCGCCGAGTGCCCGTCCCAGGCCGAGAATTACCGCGCCGATGATTCCCGACCTGGCATACGGCAGGATCGCCCCGGTGATCGCCTCCCACCTCGTGGCACCCAGTGCCAGTGCCGCCTCGCGCTGGGTTGCCGGTACGGTCATCAGTACCTCGCGCGTCACCGACATGATATAGGGCATGATCATGATCGCCAGGATGATCGCCGCAGTGAGCATCGACGGGCCGTAGATCGGCCCCTGGAAGAACGGCAGAAAGCCGAACAGGTCGCGCAGCAGCGGGAAGAGGGTGCTGCGCAGCAGCGGGATCAGGAAGAAGATTCCCCAGAGGCCGTAGACCACGCTGGGAATCGCTGCGAGCAGCTCGATCACGAAACCGACCGGACCGCGGACCTTGGCCGGCGCGAACTCCACCAGGAAGATCGCGACGCCCAGCGACAGCGGTACCGCGATCAGCAGCGCCAGGAAGGCTGAGAGCAGCGTGCCCAGAATCAGCGGAGCGGCACCGAATTCCTCGGCTACGGGGTCCCAGATGTCGTTGGTGAGAAAGCCGAAGCCGAACTTGTCGATTGCCGGTGCGGCACCGATCCAGAGTTCGTATACCAGGAAGCCTAGCAGCAGCGGGATTGCGGCGGTGGCGAGTGCAAGGGCACTGCGGAAGATCCGGTCGCTCATGGGATCGGCTTTCCTCCTGCCCGGAGAGCCGGAATCCGTTCCTTCACCCGCCCGAGAACGACTTCGGGGAGTGGGGCATAGTGGAGCCTGACCGAGATCTGCTGTGCCTCGGGGGTCACCATCCAGCGAAGGAAGTCCCGGATCTGCCGACCGACCGCTTCACTGCGATGATCACGGTAGACCAGCAGCCAGGTGAAGGAAGAGATCGGATAGGCATCGGCGCCGGCGGCGTTGGTGATCGATACCCTGAAGTCGGTGTCTGCGGGCCAGTCGGTTCCCTGCGCGGCTGCCGTGGCAGTAGCCGCACTCGGCACGACGAAGTTGCCTGCGGGATTCCGGAGTGCCGCGAACTGCAGCCGGTTCGCGATCGCATACCCCATCTCGACATAGCCCAGTCCGCCTTCGAGCAGCTTGACCTGGGCAGTCACGCCTTCGTTCCCCTTGCCGCCGAGCCCGGCAGGCCAGCGTACCGCCGTGCCGCGTCCCACTCTCCGCACCCATTCCGGTGAGACCTTGGCGAGGTAGTCGGTGAAGACGTAGGTGGTGCCGGAACCGTCGGAGCGGTGAACCACCACGATGTCGAGGTCGGGAAAGCGGATTCCGGGATTGAGTGCTGCAATCCGCGGATCGCGCCAGGAGGTGATCCGGCCGAGGTAGATGTCGGCGAGGATCTCGGGAGTGAGCTTGAGTCGCTCGGTCCCGGTGTTGCGGAGATTGTACGTGAGCACCACCGACCCGATCGCAGTCGGGAAGTGAAGGACGTTGCCGTTCACCGCTTCGATCTGGTCGTCGCGCATCGGACCGTCGGTTGCCCCGAAATCCACCGTCTCGCGGGTGAACTGCCGGATGCCACCGCCCGAGCCGATCGGCTGGTAGTTGATCCTGGTCCCGGTCTCTCTGGCGTAGGTGGCGAACCAGTTGGAATAGAGGGGGTACGGGAAGGTGGCTCCTGCGCCAGTGATGATCTGCTGCGCGTCGATCGGAGCCGGTCCGGCCAGCGTAGCCGCAACGAATACGGCAGCGGCCGCGAGTCGAATTGACATGGCCGAAAAGTACTGTCACGGGCGACTACCTTCCGTCACGATTCTGTCACGGATGCTCAGGAACGCCCGATGATTTCGCGAACGATCGCCCGCATGGCGGTACTGGTGGCAGCAGCGGCAGCTCATCTTTCCGGTCAGGGAGGGCTCGCCGTCGGTGGTGCCGGGATCACCTTCTCCTCCTCCGACCAGGCCACCCGGCTGACGCTCCGGTTCCGGATTCAGCAGGGCTACACCGCGCGCTTCGCCGGTGACGACCATTCCCTCGTGGAAAGCGCCTTCCAGATCCGCCGGGCCAGGCTCCGCCTCGGCGGCACCGTGTTCGACCCGAGGCTCGGCGTCAACGTGCAGTTCTCGTTCTCCCGCAGCGATCTCGATGTCGCACCGGACGGAACCCACAACATCATCCGCGACGCAGCCGTCACCTGGCGGGCCTCGTCCAACCTCCAACTCGTGGCAGGGCAGACCAAGCTGCCGGGGAACCGGCAGCGGACGGTGTCGTCGGGCGATCTCGAGCTGCCGGAGCGATCGATCGTCAACAACCGCTTCACCTTCGATCGGGACATCGGGGTGCAGTTCCGCTGGGCCGATACCATCGGCGGGCAACCGGTCCATGTCCGCGGCGCACTCTCCAATGGCGAGGGTCGCGGTCGCGGCAACGACGCATCGATGGCGGTCACCGGACGGGTCGAATGGCTGCCGCTTGGTGCCTTCATCGACGGCGGTGACGATTTCGAGGGTGATCTGGTCGGCGAGGCCACGCCGAAGCTGGCGCTGGGCATCGCGGCGCAGCACAACCGGGGAGCCACCAGGGTGGGCGGTACACTGGGCAGCGATCTGTACGAGCCCCGCAACATCAATACCATCGAAGGCGACCTGTTGATCAAGTATCGCGGGCTGGCCTTCTACGGCGAGGCGGCGAAGCGCTCGGCCGACGATCCTGTCACCAGGGCACCGGGTTCAGCCAGCCGGTACGTGTATGTCGGCACCGGGCTGCTCGGGCAACTGTCATGGCAGGCCGGAAGGGGATGGTCGCCGATCGTACGGTGGGTGGTGGTCACTCCCGATGACGTGATCGACGATCAGGCTGGTGCCGGTCGCCAGGAGCAGGTGGGAGTGGGGCTGACCAGGTACATCAACCGACATCGAGTGAAGAGCACGGTCGAACTGCTGAAGGAGACAGTAGAAGCCGACGGTTCCGGGCCCGGGCGTTCGGCCTGGATCGCCCGCTGGTCACTCGAGGTCGGTATCTGACTTCGGCAGCGTGAATCTGATCGTGGTGCCGACCCGCGGAGTACTTTCGGCGCCGACTTCACCGCCGTGTGATTCGATGATGTGGCGGACGATCGAGAGTCCGAGCCCGGTGCCACCGGCTTCACGTGAGCGCGAGGGGTCCACCCGGTAGAACCGCTCGAAGATCCGCGGCAGGTGTTCGGCCGGAATGCCGATGCCGTTGTCGGTCACCGCTACTTCCACCATGTCACCTTTTGTCCGCGCGGTGACGGCGATCCGTCCGCCGTCCGGGACATATCGCATCGCATTGTCGAAGAGGTTGGTCAGGACCTGTCTGATTGCATCGGGATCGGCGGTCAGATGACCGGCGTCGTCGGCGATGTCCACCGTGAACTTCACCTTCCGCCCCTCGGCGGTATCGGCGAAGAAGCGCCAGGCATCGGTCACTGCATCGCTCAGGCCGAGCAGTGCGGGCCGGGGAGTCCAGCGGCCGGATTCGATTCTCGAAAGGTCGAGCAGGTCGTCAGTGAGCTGCTGCATCCGGCGGGCATTGGCGATGATGGTGCCGAGGAAGCGGTCGCGCGTGGTATCGTCGAGGTCACCGCCGAGCAGCGTTTCGGCATAGCCCGAGATCGAGGTCAGAGGCGTCTTCAGTTCATGGGAGACGTTGGCGATGAAGTCGCGGCGGACCGCCTCCAGGCGCCGCACTTCGGTGAGATCCTGGAGTACCACTACTGCTCCGCCACCGGCGAGCGGCCTGGCGTGGAGGGCAAGGATCCGGTCGTCGAGCAGCAGCTCCCGATCGTTGATTGCCGACCCACCGAGTACTTCGTCGACCGCCTCGCGGGCGGCTTTCACCCGGAACAGGGTCCGCAGTTCGGGCAGCTCGATTCCTTCGGCGTATTCGAGCAGGGTGCGGGCGGCTCGGTTGACGGTGATCACCCGGCCACGGGCATCGGTCGCGATCACGCCTTCGTCCATTGCGTCGATGATTGCATTGCTCCCGGCGCGGGAGCGATCGAGTTCGCCCAGCCGGTCGGCGAGTCTGCGAGCCATCTGTCGGAGTGCCTGTACCAGGCCGGCTATTTCGGAGACGCGAGATTCCGGGTAGGTCGGGGCGTTGCCGTCGGCGATCGCGCGTGCGGCAGCGGCGAGTGCTATCAGCGGGCGGCGGATGGCGTACCAGGTGATGGCCAGCAGGGCCAGTCCGACCGCGAGCCCGATCAGCGCAGCGTCGGTACCGAAAATGAGGAGCAGCAGCAGCGTCGACGCTGCCACGCCGATTGCCACCCGTTCGAGCAGGCTCACCGGGGTGTGCTGGTCCTGGAGCTGCTGGCCGCTCTGAAGCGGTAGCCGAACCCTCTCACCGTCTCGATCATCTCACCGACCTTGCCGAGCTTCTGCCGGAGCCGCTGGACGTGCATGTCCACCGTCCGGGTCTGGATCTCGGGATTGGCGTCCCACACCGTTTCGAGGAGATGGGGACGGCTCTGTACTCTGCCGCGGCGCTCCAGCAGGGTCACCAGCAGGCGGTACTCGGTGGCGGTGAGATTGAGTTCCTCGCCGTCGAGTACTGCCCGGTGCGCGCTGCGGTCGACCACCAGGTCCTCGGCCACCAGGGTCGAACCGCCGGCCACTGCCGGTGCCATCAGGCGGCGCAGGAGCGCCTGAACCCTAAGTGTAAGCTCGGCAGGGGAAAACGGCTTGGCCAGATAGTCGTCGGCGCCGAGGGACAGACCCTTGATCCGGTCCGGCTCGTCCCGGCGGGCGGTCAGGAGGATCACCCCCACGTCCCTGGTCTCCTCCCGCTGGCGCAGTTCGGCGAGAACATCGTAGCCGGAGAGGCCGGGGAGCATCAGGTCGAGGACCACCACGTCGGGGCGTTCCTCGCGGGCCGCCTTGAGCGCCTCCGGGCCGGTGGAAGCGGTGGATACCCGATAGCCTGCCCGGGCGAGGTGGAAGGCGACCAGTGCGGTGATGTCCGGTTCGTCGTCGACGACGAGTACCCGATTGCTCATGTGATGCATATTCCGTGGTCCGATGGTATTCCCGCAAGGCGGCCAGGGCCGCCGGACCTCTTCCTGTGACCGGATCTTTACAGAGTGACATCCCCTACGATCCCCGTGTTCCTGAACGGACGACTGGTTCCTGCTGCAGCCGGGATGACCCTGGCTCAGCTTCTGGCCGAGCACGCCCCCGAGCTTGCCAGGTCGATGCTGGGCGGGACGATCCTTGCGACCGATGGCCGCGGTCTGCCGGTCCGGCCGGAGGATGTGCTGGCTCCCGGTGCGATCCTCCGGGTGCGCGAGTCGGCCCGGGGCGGTGACGATGCCTGAACCCGGGCGCGGGAAGGCTGGGCGGCTGATGTCGCCCGCCGCCCTGATCGTCGATGCTGCAGCGACGGTACGGTCGGCGATCGGCAATCTCCGTCCTAGGGTCGGTGTTGTCCTCGGCTCCGGACTTGGCCCGGTGGCTGAACGGCTGTCCCGTCAGGTGCGGATCGCGGCTTCGGATATTCCGGGAATGCCGGTGCCATCGGTCGACGGTCACCGCGGCGAGTTCGTGGCGGGGAAGATCGGCGGAGTCGATGTGCTGATGCAGAGCGGCCGGCTGCATCTCTATGAAGGTTGCGAGCCGGCGGAGGTGGTATTCCCGGTGCGGATGATGGCGGAACTCGGCATCGAGGTGCTGATCGTCACCAACGCGGCTGGTGGAATCCGGCGGACGCTCAGGGCTGGCGATCTGATGTTGATTTCCGACCAGATCAACCTGACCGGACGGAGTCCGCTCACCGGTGCCGTGATGCCGGCAGAAGGGCGATTCCCCGACATGTCGGCCGGGTACGATCCGGCATTGCGTGATCGGGTCCGGAAGGCGGCGGCGGAGGCGGGGATCCAGTTGACCGAAGGAGTTTTCGTCGGGGTGCACGGCCCGTCGTATGAGACGCCCGCCGAGATCGTGATGATGGAGCGGATGGGTGGTGATGCGGTGGCAATGAGCACCGTGCTGGAGGTGATCGCTGCGCGGGCGCGGCGGATGCGGTGTGTCGGGATATCGCTGATCTCGAATGCCGCCGGTGCGGGCGATGGCATCGACCACGACGAGGTACTTGCGATAGCGGCCAGTGGTGCCGAACGGATGGCGGATCTGATCGAGCGGGTGGTCGGGGTGGTGGGGCGGCGTCGATGATGGTTCGGGTCGGCGGCATCGATTCGCAGGGGCGACCGGTCAGTCGCCCCTGCTTGGCTCACGTCGCCGTCGGTGATACGATTCGAGCATCGGAGGAACCGACATGACGGTCGCGCGACTGGATCGCACCGACATCCTGGCGGATCTGCGCCGACGCAAGCCCGAGAGCTTTCTCGGCGCTATGACGTCAGCCGCGGTGGACCCTGTGTAATGTGCTGGAGGGGGGTAGTGCAATGCTGAAACCAGAAGTAGAGGCCGTCATGGGTGGAGGCGCTTAGTGGTCTCCCATCCACTGGAACTCCTGTTCGCCGGATCCATGCTGGTCATGGTGCGTGTCATCACGACCAGGAGGATGGTGCGTGGAAGCGGAGGGGGTAGCCGGGTACCCGTGCAGCCCGGGGCCGATGCCCTCAGCTACTGGATGGCGTCAGCAGCTTGGATCGTCTCTGCTGTCATCCATCTGACGTCGTGTCTAGCGTCGTCAAGTCTACGGCGCTGTTCGTCGCCGGCGTGGCTCTCATGATACAGGTCATAGTCGCCAATCAGGTTGCCGATCGGCTGACTCAGGCTGGTCGGAGATCGAGAGACTAGCGAGGCCTTCTGGACTTCCCGACCGCGAGACGCCGGACGTCGGGAGCGGATACATCTTCGGACGACTGACGGCCTGCCTATGGCAGGCCATCACTCCGGCACCACCCCGTGCCACACCGGTCCCGCGCCACGACCGAGCCCTGGAGCGGCGCGCATCGCCGCCTGCAGATATTCCAGTGCTGCGGGCACCGCATCCTCCAGCGGCATCTCCTGGGTCAGTCCAGCGGTGATGGCCGCCGACAGGGTACATCCGGTGCCGTGAGTGGCCCGGGTGGCCATTCTGGTACGGGTGTACCTGGTCACCCCACCGGGGGTCACCAGGATGTCGACCAGGATGTCGCTCCTGAGATGTCCACCCTTGATGAGCGCGGCATTGGCACCCAGACCGAGCAGCGCGTACCCGGCAGCCTCCATCGAATCGGGATCGCGCACTTCCAGGCCGGTGAGCAGTTCCGCTTCGTCGAGATTGGGAGTGACGCAGGCGGACAGCGGGACGAGTCGGTCCCGCACCGATTCGACCGCCCCTCGATCGAGCAGCTGGTGACCCGAAGTCGACACCATCACCGGATCGAGGATGTAGTTCTTCCAGCCATGCCTGGTGATCCGTTCGGCCACCGCCACCACCACTTCGCGGGTGGCCAGCATCCCGCTCTTGAACGCCACCGGCGGGAGGTCCTCAGCAACCGCGTCGAGCTGTCCGATGATTACCGGCACCGGTACCGGGTGAATCGCGCGGACGCCGAGGGTATTTTGTGCGGTGATCGCGACGATCGCGGAGGTGCCGAAGACCTCCCAGGCGGCGAAGGTCTTGAGGTCGGCCTGGATTCCGGCACCGCCTCCGGAGTCGGAACCCGCTATCGTCAACGCAATCGGACGACTCTGATCTGACACTGTCGACTCCCCGGGACCCATGGCGCTGATCAGCACTGTAAGAGATCTGCACCGCCGCAAGGCACGTGAGCGCCGCGGGCTGGCCCTCGCCGAGGGGGTGCGCGTGGTGGAAGAGATGCTGGCGTCGGCGGTTCCGTGCAAGGGCGCCATCGTCTCGCCGGCACTTCTTGCGGCAGAACGGGGCAGGAAACTGCGTGACGCGATTGCCGCAGCAGGTGTACCCGTCGAGGAACTGACCGACCGCGAACTCGCCGATGCCGCTGCCACCGAGCAGCCGCAGGGAGTGATCGCCGTCTATCAGCCGCAGCGGCACGCGGCGGAATCGATCAGCCCGCGTTCCGGCTCACCGGTAGTGATTCTCGATGCGGTCCAGGATCCGGGCAACGTCGGTACCATCGTCCGCACGGCCCTGGCCTTCGGAGCGGCCGGCGTGATCGCGTTGCCCGGCACCGTCGATCTGCACAGTCCCAAGGTGGTGCGGAGTTCTGCCGGCGCCGTGTTCAGGTTGCCGCTCGCGGAACTCCCGCTCGATGCGCTGCCGGAATGGCTCGTCCGGACCGGAGCGTCGCTGGAGGTGACTGCGATGGATGGGGTTCATCCGGCAGGATCTGACGACCGGAGCGTGGCAGTGGTGTTCGGCAACGAGGGGGCAGGTGTGAGCGAGGCACTGATGGCGATGGCGGAACGTCGGATAACCGTCCCGATTGCTCCGGAGGTCGAATCGCTCAACGTGGGCGTTGCCGCTGCGGTCATTCTCCATGAACTGACCGCGACGCGGAGGTACCGGTGACCGACTACCTGCTGGTTGTCCCGCCCGGGCTCTGGCTGGGCAGCATGGCGGCATTCGGCCTGCTGCTGGGGTCGTTCCTCAATGTCTGCATCACCAGGTGGCCGGCCGAGCAGTCGGTGGTGAAGCCGCGATCGCGCTGCCCGCAGTGCGGGAAGATGATCGCCTGGTACGACAACATCCCGGTGCTTAGCTGGCTGATCCTAAGGGGCAGGTGTCGCGGCTGCGCTCTCCCGATCCCGATCATGTATCCGCTGGTCGAACTGGCAGTCGGTGCCATCTGGCTCACCGCCGCATGGCATTACGGGCCAGCAGTGGAGATGGTTCGCGCCGCACTGTTCATCACGATTCTCCTCGGCATCGCGATGACCGATGCCCGCGAGTACATCATCCCGGATGAGTTCTCGATCGGTGGCACGGTGATCGGAATCGCGCTGGCCTTCGCCGGTGGTGCGCTGCCCTGGCCGGAAGCGATCATCGGCGCGGTGGCAGGCTTCGCGCTCCTCTGGCTGGTGGCGATCGTCGGAGCGAAACTCTTCGGCCAGGACGCGATGGGCGGCGGCGACATCAAGATGATGGCGATGATCGGCGCCTTCCTCGGCTGGCAGGGAATGCTCCTCACCCTCTTCCTCGGCGCGGTGCTCGGCATCATCGTCTTTCTCCCGTTCAAGCTCATGGGACGGGAGAAGCTGGTACCATTCGGGATCTTTCTGGCGATGGGAGCGGCCGCTGCCTGGCTGGTGGGCGGGCCGCTGATCGACTGGTACGTCGGCTACATCGGCCTCTGAACGAACGGAACAGGGGGAAGCATCGCTTCTTCCTGATGGAGATATCGAATGCAGGTAGGAATCACCAGGCTGCTGCTTGCAGTCACGGCACTGATCGGCTGTCGCGGCGAGGCTCCCCGGACTCAGAACTCGATCGAGGGCGACGAACTTCGCGCGATGGTCGAATCGCTGATGCCCGCAGTCGCCAGGGCAGCAGGAATGGAGTTCCTGGAAGTACCGCAGTCGGCGGTGCGTACCCGGGACGAGCTGCGCGAGTTCCTGATCTCGAAACTGGACGAAGACCTGCCACCGGAACGGCTGGACGGGATTGTCGGAATCTACCGGCTGCTAGGCCTGCTGCCGGATACCCTCGATCTCAGGCAGCTCTTCGTTGATCTCTATACCGAACAGGTGGCGGGCTACTACGATCCGGCCACGAAGACGCTGTACGCGATGGCAGGAAGCGGCAAGGAAGAGCTGCGGCTCACGCTGGCACACGAGCTGGTGCATGCTCTTCAGGGGCAGCATCTGCCGCTCGATTCGATGCTCAGGGACCGCAGCGACGCCGATCGCACCGCTGCACTGCAGGCAGTACTCGAAGGGCACGCCACCATCGCATCGATCTTCGTGCTGGCACCTGACAACAGGATCGTCGAGGACGACGCCACCTGGGAGCTGATGCGGGAGCAGTTCAGCGCCCCCCGACCGTCGATGGCCAGCTTCAACAGCGCACCACTGGTGATCCGTACCGGGCTCCTCTTTCCGTATGTCGAGGGGACGGGATTCATGCGCTGGCTGATGCGCAACCACCCGGGGGCATCGCCCTTCGACGCTCTGCTGCCACAGTCGACCGAGCAGGTGATTCATCCGGAACGGATCGCGCGCGGTGATGGTCCTGTCGCCGTCAGCTTCGTCGACGACAGCACCGATGTGCTGCACGATGACACCTTCGGTGAATACGAGATGCTGGTGCTGCGGGCCTCACTCGCCGGGATCACCGCGGTGGTGACCGACATCCCGCTGGGATGGGGAGGAGACCGCCTGCGGCTCTATCGCTCCGGCGACGGCAATGCGCTGGTGTGGTACACGGTCTGGGACGACGATCGCAGTGCCACGAACTTCCGCACCAGGATCGTCAACGGCCTCGAACGGCTCGGGCGCGAAGGCTACCGCACCGCGATCGAAGCGGTCGATGTCAGCGGCCGGCCGGGGGTGCGGGTGGTGATTGCGCCAGCGGGCTGGGATCGGTGGGATGATCTGCCGGAGGCTGTGGCAGAGGGCAGATGACAGAGGCGGCGAACGGCGAACGGCGAACGGCCGCCGTCGGCGGCGGCGGTGAAAAGCAGATCCCTCGGATCGCGTCTTCGACGCTCTCTCGGGATGACAGGGAATGGCGTTGCGACGGATCGCCGTTCGCCGTCATCTGTTCGCTGTCATCCGCGCAATCCCGCACCCCACCACCGATTTCACCATCCCGCCGACGATGAATGGCGCCACGCCGTGCTGCCAGGCCGGACCGGGGCCGATCATGAACTGCAATCGCAGCCAGCCGGTCAGCAGGATCACCGCGTGACCGGCGATCATCACGATCAGCAACTGCCACCATCGCGATGAACCGGCGGCACCTACCAGTGCTGCCGCCAGGATGAACCCCAGCAGATAACCGGCAGTCGAGCCGGTGAGATGCTGCCAGCCGGAGGCGCCGTCGGCGAAGACCGGCAGTCCGGCTGCTCCGGCAATAACATAGAGAATCAGCGCAATCGCACCGTCCCGCGGACCGAGCAGGGCACCGACCACCACCACGGCCAGCGTCTGAAGGCTCTGCGGTACCGCTGATCCCGGCACAGGAACACTGAACTGTGCGGCGATGGCGACCGCGATGATTGCGGCCACGATGCGGTAGTGGCGACGCACGTGTCGCCCTCGCGCATGCGTCGCCCCTATGAGCCCTCTGTCATCCGTCATCCGTTCTCTGTCTTCTGCATTCGGCCATAATCGAACCCTGCCACGACGTCGTAGATCACGTGCAGCGCGATCGCCATGTACAGGCCGCCGGTCCAGATCACCATCGCGCCAAGAACCATTGCGAGCACGGCTGCGACGGCGATGCCGTCCTTTCCCTGCGCGGCATGGGCAAGGCCGAATGCCGCAGCCGCAATCGCCACCGCGATCCACGGATTACCGGTCACCGCAATCAGCAGGCCCACGGCAACCCCGCGCCAGAAGACCTCCTCGGAAATCCCCACCACCAGTGACACGACCATCCACCAGCGTCGCTCGGCGGCAGTGCGCGGTGCCAGAAAGAGGATCCCCGGCTCATTGCTCGCCGCCTTGCGGCGCCAGAGCGGGCGGAGCAGCAGCACCGCCGCTATCAGCACTCCTCCCGCGACCGCACCGGCGATGGCGTCACCGCGGCCACCGCTGAGCGGCAGCGATTCCAGCCAGCCGATCAGCAGGGCCACCACCAGCATCACCAGTTGCTGGGTGATGATCATCCGGTAGCTCTGGGTGCGTGGCATCGCCTCGAGCTGGCTCAGATCGAGGCGCGATCTCACCGCCAGCCATGGAATGCCGATCAGCGCTATCGACAGGAAGACGATTCCAGGAATTCCGATCGACATTTCAGAAGAGCCGGGTCAGGGTGTAGAGAATCAGGCCCACCAGTCCGCCGACGATGGTGCCGTTGATCCTGACGAACTGGAGATCGCGCCCTACCGCGAGTTCGATCCGGCCAGCCGCAACCTCCGGATCCCACTCCGCCACCGTCTGGGCGATCAGGTCGGCAACATCCTGGCGATGCCGCTCCAGCAGATCGATTCCGGCACCGATCACGAAGCGGTCGATCTCCCCGCGCAGCTCGTCGTTGGTGGCGAGCGAATCTGCCAGTCCCGCCAGCCCTTCCTCCAGCGGAATCAGTGAGACGGACTCCGGTGCCTGACGATAGTTCACTGCGGAATCGCGGACCCGATCCCATATCGAGGCTACCAGTTCCTCCATCATCGGGTGATCGAGCAGGTCGCGCTTGAAGGCCTCGACCCGGGCGATGGTGTCGGGCGAAGTGCGGAGGCGGGTGATGAAGTCCGCTACCACGCCATCGAACCGGTGGCGCAGCGGATGGCTGGGGTCGGTCGCCATCTCGCTGATCACCTTTTCCACCGCGTTGATCATCCGGTCTGCGACGGCGTCGCGGAGCCCGAGCGGGACCCATTTCGGACTCTCTTCCCGCACCTTCTCGCGGATCCGGTCACGGCCGTCACGGATCGCGCTGCCGATCACCCGGATCACCTCGTCGAGCAGCTCCTGCGGGCGATTGCCGGCGGCAGCGGTGGCAATCACTTCGCTCACCAGCGGGGCCAGTCGCACATTCTCCAGCCGTGCCACCGCGCTCTTCTGGATGTAGCCGCGCACCTCGGCATCAGGGAGTGCCTCGACCGCCCGCGAAAGACCGCCAGCCATCTGCCGGGCCAGCTTGCGGCGATTCTCCTCTACCTGCATCCATCCCGCGGCGCGCTCACCGGGACGGAGCGAGGCGAGACGGTTCTCGAGGACGCTGCGCTCCAGGAAGTGGTTCTGGACGAAGTTGCCGAGGATCCGGCCGACCCGGTCCTTCTGGGTCTGCATGATGGCGGTGTGGGGGATCGGGATGCCCAGCGGATGCCGGAAGAGCGCCGTGACGGCAAACCAGTCCGCAATGGCTCCTACCACCGAGGCCTCGGCTGTGGCGCGGACGTAGCCGAGCCAAGGGTAGAACGGTTCGTAGTGGTGAGCGATCAGGAAGGTCACCGCAGCCAGAACCAGCAGTCCGGTGGCGACCCGCTGCATCCGCCGGAGGGCGATGCGGCGGGAGGCCTCGTCGAGCGGCGGGAGTGGCTTGAGGCCGGCAGTCATGGGGGAATGATACGATGGGAGCGGGGGGCAAGTTTCAGGGTGGAACGGCGCGGCGGAGAGCAGCGAACTGCAAACGGCGAGCAGTCACTTCTACCGTAGGCACCATCGCCGCCGCCTGACGGCGGCGGGTGATTCGCTCGCTGCTCGCTGTCCACCGTAGCCCCTACCCCTCCGGCCCGGTTTCCGATATCTTTCAGGGCTATGTTCGATGAGCTTTCTTCCAAACTGACTGACACGCTCCGCCGGATCACCGGGCGGGGGGTGCTGACGGAGGAAGCGGTCAGGGAGGGGCTCCGGGAGATCCGGCGGATCCTGCTCGAGGCCGACGTCTCATTCGAACTGACCCGCGAGTTCCTGGAGCGGGTGCAGGAGAAGGCGACGGGGCAGGAGGTCCTGAAGGCGGTCCGGCCCGGGCAGCAGCTCGTCAAGATAGTCTACGACGAACTGGTGGCCCTGCTGGGCGAGAAGCAGGCTCCGCTGGCCCATTCGAGCGTTCCGCCGACGGTGATCCTGGTGGTGGGACTGCAGGGAAGCGGCAAGACGACGACCGCGGGCAAGCTGGCTGGTCGCCTCAAGCTGGAGCAGAAGGCGCCGTTCCTGGTGGCCGCCGACGTCTACCGTCCGGCCGCCGTCGATCAGCTCCGGACGCTGTCGGAGCAGGTGCAGGTCGGTTTCCACGGGGAGCCGGGTGTCACCGATGTGATCGGGATCGTTCGGCGGGGTATCGAGGCTGCGGGCAGGGCCAGGGCTCGTACGGTGATCGTCGACACGGCCGGTCGGCTGCAGATCGATGAGGAACTCATGCAGGAGCTGGTCCGTCTCAAGGGCGAGATCAGGCCGCACGAGATCCTGCTGGTGGCCGACGGGATGACTGGTCAGGACGCGGTCCGGATCGCCAAGGGTTTCCACGACGCCCTGGGCATCACCGGTGTGGTGCTGACCAAGATGGATGGCGATGCCCGCGGTGGTGCGGCGCTGTCGATCTACGGAGTGACGAAGGCGCCGATCAAGTACGTCGGTGTCGGCGAAAAGCTCGACGCGCTGGAGCCGTTCCATCCCGACCGCATGGCCGGCCGGATCCTCCAGCAGGGCGACATCCTCTCGCTGGTAGAGAAGGCGCAGGGCACAGTCGATGAGGCCGAGGCGGCCCGGCTGGCCCGCAAGGCGGGGACGAAGAAGGGGCTGGACCTGGAAGACTTCCTGGCGTCGATGCGCCAGATGCAGAAGCTCGGGCCGCTCAAGAACGTGCTGGGAATGCTGCCGGGAGTGAACCAGCAGATGCTCAAGTCGGCGAACCTGGACGACCGGCGCATCAAGCATGTCGAGGCGATCGTGCTCTCGATGACACCGGGGGAGCGGCGCGACCCTTCGGTGATGAACGGGTCTCGCAGGGCCAGGATCGCCCGTGGGTCGGGGCGGACCGTGCAGGAAGTGAATCAGCTGCTCAACCAGTTCGAGCAGATGAAGAAGATGATGAAGGGAATGGGCAAGCCGGGGAAGAAGTCGCCATTCGGCGGTGGACTCCCGTTCGGACCCCGCTGAACCGCTCGAAGGAGAGCCAGATGGCCGTACGTATTCGCCTGCGCCGCGAAGGGCGCAAGAAGCTGCCGATGTATCGGATCGTCATCGCGGACAAGGATTCGCCGCGTGATGGCCGGTTCATCGAGACGATCGGGACCTATCGCCCGAAGTCCGCGACCGACAACGTGACGCTCGATGCCGACAAGGCGCGCGAGTGGCTCGCCAAGGGTGCGACTCCGTCCGATACCGTCGCCGGGCTGCTCAAGAAGGTCGGCGTCACCGTCTGATGACGGATGCGGCCGCGCCCCCGATCATCGTTGCTCGGGTGCGCAAGCCGCACGGGTTGAAGGGTGAGCTGTCGATCTTCCCGCTCACCGACAGCCCCGAGGCGGTCTTCGTACCCGGTCGTGAACTCTTCGTGCTCGCGCTGAATGGCGAGCGGAAGGGTAGCGTCGTGGTGGAGCATGTCCGCGGCTACCACCGCGAATGGCTGCTGCGGTTCCACGGGATCGGCGATCGTGAGACGGTCGAATCGCTCAGGGAGCGGTTCCTCGCAGTCGACCGGAGCGTGCTGCCGCCGCTCGAGGAGGGTGAGGTCTACCTCCAGGAGCTGGCGGGGTTCGCCGTGGTGGACGAGGCGGGCGAGGCACTCGGTCTGGTGACCGCGGTCTACGAACTCCCGGCCGGCCCGACGATCGAGGTGCAGGGACCGAAGCGGGAGTTCATGCTCCCGTTCCGTGGCGAGTACGTGAAGGAGACCGACCGTGAGGGGCGCCGCCTGGTGGTGGCAATCCCTGACGGCCTGCTGGACTGACCGCAGATGCTCACGGTCAACATCGTCTCGCTCTTTCCGGAGACCCTGGCTCCCTGGTTCGGGACCAGCATCCCGGGGCGCGCGACGGCAGCGGGGAAGGTGAAGTTCAACCTGGTGCAGTTGCGCGAGTTCGCGCACGACCGGCACCAGACGGTGGACGACGCCCCCTTCGGTGGTGGTGCGGGGATGGTGCTCAAGTGCGAACCGCTGATGGAGGCGGTGGAATCACTGGGGCCACGCAGCGGTCCGGTGGTGGTGATGTCGGCGCGGGGTCGCCGCTTCACCCACGACGATGCAGTGCGCTACTCGCTCGGCGGGTCGCTCACCATCCTCTGCGGGCACTACAAGGACATCGACCAGCGGGTGGTCGATCTCCTGGGTGCCGAGGAAGTCTCGATCGGGGACTTCGTCCTGTCGGGTGGTGAACCGGCAGCGCTCTGTGTGGTGGATGCGGTGGTCCGGTTGCTCCCCGGAGCAATCGGCGATCATGAGTCGGCCAGTTCCGACTCGCATTACGACGGGCTGCTCTCTCCGCCCAGCTACACCCGGCCCGCCGAGTATCGCGGTGTCGGAGTGCCCGAGGTCCTGCTCTCGGGGAATCACGCGGCCATCGCCGCGTGGCGGCAGCAGGAGGGAGAGCGGCTCACCAGGGAACGTCGGCCGGATATCTGGGAGACGTTCACGGCAACGGAGCACCGCGATGGCGGTGCGAAGTCCTGACGCAGGAACCGCGCACACGCGCGAGAAGGAGGACACGATGGGCATGGAAATCATGGATCAGGTCGCACGCGAGGGGCTGCGGACCGATATCCCCAAGTTCGACCCGGGCGACACGATCAAGGTGATGGTGCGCGTGCGCGAAGGCGAGAAGACCCGCCTGCAGGCCTTCGAGGGCGTGGTGATCGCCCGCCGCGGCGGCGGACTCGGTGAGACCTTCACCGTCCGCAAGGTCTCCGGTGGTGTGGGCGTCGAGCGTGTCTTCCCGCTGCATGCACCGCTCTGGGATACGATCACGGTCATCCGCCGCGGCCGCGTGCGTCGCGCCAAGCTCTACTACCTGCGCAACCTTTCCGGCAAGGCCGCCCGCATCAAGGAGAAGCGGGACCGCTGAGCCGGTCGGCAGGACGCAGGTCGTGAAAGCAACGAGGCCCCGGAGAGATCCGGGGCTTTGTGCTTTCCTGGGAGTTGTCAGTTTCCCCGGGGAAGCATGGCGAAGCCTGCGATCTGAAAATGATGATCGAGCGTCAGTGCTTCGTTGATCTTCCGATCCCGCATCAGCGCGAACGATACCGCGTCGGCAAAGGAGAAGGGGTGATCACGAAATTGGCGGAGCCAGTCGGTGACCGCCGCTTCTTCCAACTCCGGAGTGCTCAGGACCACGTCGATCGGCGGCATTACGACTTCTTCCAGGAACCGCAGCGCAGCCGCCTGTGAGATCCGCCGCATCAGCAGCGCATGAGTCTCGGCGACGACAAGGTTGGTGGTCACCAGGCGTCGGTGGTCGGAAAGCGCATCCTGCAGTGCTGCCACTACGGCGTGGTGATGTGGGGATGCACGGTCGGCGAGTGCGAACCAGGCACTGGTGTCGACGAACAGCTCACCTGCCGCAGGTGTGGTGCTCCCGTCTGGATCTCGGCGACGGCGGCGAGGGCGCCTCCGCCTGGGCGCGAGTGACGACCAGAAGGCGAGCTCGTCGTCGGCCAGTGCACGATCGTGCTCGATCGCCAGATCGTAGCCGGATGCAGTGGTCGCGCCGTCAGCAAGTCCGATGATGCGCAGTGCCGGATGGCTGGCAGGATCTCCGAGCTGATTCTCCAGCGCAGCCAGCGCCTGGCGAAGAACGGCGGACTTGGTGGTGCCCGTACTGTTGGTAAGTCGCGCGAGTCGCTCCCGATCTTCCGAGTGGAGGTACACCTGGACCGGTTCTGCCTCCCGGGCTGATCGAGCCGACTTTCGTGGGTATGTCATGAATCATGATAGATTATCATGAAGTATCTGGCAACCGCTGGCCGCAGCCGCTTGCGCCCCTCCCCGGCAAGCGCGAGTTTGGACGCGATGACTGCCACAACACCGACCACCGCTCCCCTCGACCATGAGTTCGCCGCCTGGCAGCGCGGCTCCCTTCTGCTCGGCGTCGATGAGGTCGGGCGGGGGCCGCTGGCTGGACCGGTAGTCGCGGCGGCGGTGGTACTGCCGATGGACTGTATCGCAATCACCGGTCTCCGGGATTCCAAGAAGGTCACGTCGCGCCGACGCCGGGAAGAGCTGGCAGCTCTGGTTCGCGGTACCGCACTGGCCTGGGCGCTCGGTGCTGCTACCGTGGCCGAAATCGACGAGTTCAACATCCGCCGTGCGACGGCGCTGGCGATGAAGCGGGCGATCGCCAAGTGCCGGCGCCGGCTCGCCGGGAGGGCTGGTGATGTCGGTATCCTCATGGTGGATGGCACGCCGGTACCGGAGCTGGGCGAACTGCACCAGGCGCTGGTCAAGGGAGATGCCAACTGTCATACCATCGCCGGAGCCGCCATGATCGCGAAGGTGGCGCGCGACCGGTTGATGAGCCGACTCGATCGGCAGCATCCTGTGTACCGCTGGGGATCCAACGCCGGCTACGGCACAGCGGATCACCTGGCCGGCCTCCGGGAGCAGGGGATGACCGTGCACCATCGGCGGGTTTTCTGTGAGACGGCGATGAGGTAGACAGCGAACGGCAAACAGCGAACGGACCACCCGCCGCCGTCAGGCGGCGGTGATGGCGCCTACGGTTGGCGTGACGGGCCCTGGTCGTCCCGGCTATATATAGAGGATGCTCATCACATCTCTTCTCCTGGCACTCTCGAGTCTTTCGACAGGTACCCCCCTCGCCTCCGCCGACACGCTGCGCTGGACCCCGCATCGCGTCTATCACGTCGCGTCTGGCGCCTTCTCCGATCTCGAGTCCCTGGCCCTCGCCGCGTCGAAGGTCGATGCCGTCTTCCTGGGCGAGCAGCACGACGATCCCGGCACGCATGCGATGCAGCGCGCGATCCTGGAATCGGTTGCCCGGCGTCGCAATGACGTGATGCTGTCGCTCGAGATGTTCGAGCGCGACGTCCAGCTCTCGATGGATGCCTATGTGCGCGACGTGATCAGCGAGGACTCGATGCTCGCGGTATCGAGGCCGTGGCCGCGTTACGACACCGACTATCGACCGCTGGTGGAGTTTGCCCGGGTGAAGGGATGGTCGATCGTGGCGGCCAACGTGCCGCGTCCGATTGCCGCAGCGGTGGCCCGCGGTGGACTGGATACCCTGACCGCTTTCGATCCGCGGCTCTACGGCCGGGAGATCTCCTGTCCCGACGACCGCTACCGCACCAACTTCTTCGGCGCGATGGGCGGGCATCCGAGCGGAGCCGATTCCGCCGAGGCTGAGCGCCGGATGCAGCGGTACTATCTGTCGCAGTGCGTCAAGGACGAGACGATGGCGGAGTCGATCGTGATCGCCAGGAACGCCACCGGTGGATCGCGACTGGTGGTGCACGTCAACGGCTCGTTCCACTCCGACTACGGCGACGGCACCGCCGAGCGGGTGAGGCGCCGCCTGCCCGATGCAAAGACGCTGGTGGTGACTGCAGTGCCGGTGGCCGACCTCGATGATCTCGATCCCGCAAAGGATCGTGGTCGGGCTGATTGGATCATCTACACGTTGAAGCCTTGACGGCGAGCGGCGAACCGCGAACCGCGATCAGCCAATGGCGTCGTCACTCGGGCACGCTGCTGTAGCCGCTGGAGCGCTGTGGCTGATGCAACCGCGTCGACCCATGCCCTCGACTTCGCTCGGGATGGGACTGGGCCCATATCCGTGGGACAGTGCTCGGCGATCGGGGCGCAGCATGCCCTCGACTTCGCTCGGGATGGGACTGCGCCCATATCCGTGGGACAGTGCTCGGCGATCGGGGCGCAGCATGCTGCGCCCTTACGACCGGACTTCTCTCGCACTGCGGGGTTAGATTTCCGATCTCGGGGGTGTAGCTCAGCTGGCAGAGCAACCGGCTTTTAACCGGCAGGTCGTGGGTTCGATCCCCACCGCCCCTATCCCTTCGGGTTCTGCCCGCACATCCATCGACTCCGCTGCAAAGTTCAATCGATGACTGAAACCATCTGGCTCGACGGTGTCTTCCACACCCGCGAAACTGCGCGGGTATCGGTGATGGATCACGGCTTTCTCTACGGCGACGGGATCTTCGAGGGAACCCGTGCCTACGGCGGACGGATCTTCCGCTTCGATGCTCACCTCGACCGGCTGCATGACTCGGGACGGGCCATCGCGCTGACGATTCCGTACAGCAGGGAAGAGATCATTGCCGCGAGCGAGGAGCTGATCCGGCGGTCGGGCTACACCGACGGCTACTTCCGGCACGTCGTTTCGCGCGGAATCGGTGACCTCGGGCTGGACCCGCGCAAGTGCCCGCGCGCCAGCATGGTGATCATCATCGATCAACTGACGATGTTCTCCGAAGAGCGTCGCCGCGCTGGTCTCCGGGTGATCACTGCGGGCACTCCCACTCCTCACCGCGAATCGCTCTCGCCCCGGATCAAGTCGCTCAACTACCTGCCGCATATCATGGCGCGACTCGAGGCCAATGCTGCCGGCATGGACGAGGCGCTGATGCTGGACTCGACCGGTCACGTCGCCGAGGCTACCGCGCAGAATCTCTTCATCGTGAAGAACGGCGTGATCCGCACTCCGCCGGCGAGCGCCGGCATCCTCAAGGGGATCACCCGCGACGTGGTGATGGAGCTGGCAGCAGGCATCGGAATGCCGGTACGCGAGGAGCTGTTCAACCGCTACGATGTCTACACCGCCGACGAAGCATTTCTCACCGGCACCGCCTCCGAGATCGTTCCGATCCGTGAGTACGACGGGCGAATCATCGGGCGTGAGGGGGGGATGGGCCCGGTTACGTCGCGGCTGCTGGAGGGCTTCCGGGACCTGGTCGGCCGGGGTGCTTGACGACGGGGTTGCGGTATCGGGTCGGGTTTCATAACTATGTAGGGTTGTCCCTCGTCCGTTCCGGCCCTCGCGGGAGCCGGGTCGGGCAGTGATTCCAGCCTGCGTTTCGGAGCGCAATGGCCTGGCGCACACTGGCTGTAGACGATCGTGAGTGGACCGTCTCGGTCGCCGCCGAAAGGCGTGCCGGCTCGGACGACTGGACGCTGGTGGCCTGGTTCAGGTCGCTGACGCCCGAGCCGCGGCGACTCCTGGTGCAGCTGCCGATCTCGTCGTCATCCAAGGCGGCGGTCTTCGCGAGGGCCGAAACCCTCAGTGCCGGCGATCTTGCTTCCGCGCTGCGGCAGCAGCTTGCCGGCTGATTCGCTCAGCAGCCGCGTTGCGGTCGCCGACAGACCTCCCGGACGGAGTCCGCAGATGAAGCGCCTTCCCACTGTGGTCCTGCTGTATCTCGCTGCCGGCTGCGCGACCCTGAGAGTGGAAACCGCACCGGATCGGCTGGAACAGCAGGACGGGAACGATTCCGCCCCCGTCAGTCCGCTCGTCGTATCCCAGGATCGACCGGCCGGCTGGCTCGATGCCAGGCTCGCTGCCGACTCGATCGCCGATGCGGCCGCACTCGATTCATTGGCCGATCTCACCGCCGCAGGGACCCCCGAGCTGGAGCTCGACGAAACGATCCCGGTCTGGGACATCAACGTCGTCGACTACGCCGAGCATCCCAGGGTCCAGTACTACATCGACTATTTCACCACGCGATCGGGCGACCGCTTCCAGGTGTGGCTCGAGCGCCTGCCGCGCTACGAGGGAATGGTCCGCGAGCGACTGGCGAGCCAGGGCCTGCCGAGCGACCTGATCTATCTGGCGCTGATCGAATCCGGGTTCTCGCCTCACGCGGTGAGTCGTGCCCGCGCGGTGGGGATGTGGCAGTTCATGCAGGCCACCGGTGCGTCATACGGACTGCGCGTGAACAGTTGGATCGATGAGCGCCGGGATCCGGTCAAGTCTACCGACGCTGCTGCACGTCATCTGCGCGATCTGGTGAACCGCTTCGGATCGCACTATCTCGCCGCTGCCGCCTACAACGGCGGTGCCGGACGCGTCGGTCGCGGTCTGGTGCAGATTTCCGCCCAGCTCGGCGCAGGCGACGAGGCCATCGATCCGATGAGCGATGACGCCTTCTTCGAGCTGGCCGAGAGTCGGCACATCTATCAGGAGACCAAGGACTACGTGCCGAAGCTGATAGCTGCGGCACTGGTGGCCAAGGAGCCGGCGAAGTACGGCTTCGAGCCGGTGGGCACGGTGGAACCGTTCCCGCTGGACTCGGTGATGGTCGAAGGTGGTACCGGTCTGGACGTGATTGCGAAGCTGGCGGAAACGACTCTCGATGAGATCCGCGAACTCAATCCGCACATCCTGCGCGGTGTCACGCCTCCGGGGATGAAGTATCCGGTGCGGCTGCCTGCCAATCTTGGTCCGACCGTCACCGAGAAGTACGCTTCACTGCCGCCGGTGGAGCGCCCCGCAGTGCTCACGCATGTGGTGAAGCGGGGCGAGACCATCTCCGGCATCGCGCAGCGCTATGGAGTGTCGCAGAGCGCGCTGATGTCTGCCAACCGGGTCGCCCGGGCAAATTCGCTGCAGGTCGGTGCGACGCTGTATGTCCCGGTAAGCGGCTCTTCGGTGCCCGAGTCGCTGCTGCGGGAGCCCGAGCCGGCAGTCCGTTCGGCGGTATCGCACATTGTCCGCAGCGGCGAGACGCTGAGCGGCATCGCTTCGCGTTACGGGGTAAGTCAGGCGTCGCTGCGATCGCTCAACCGTCTCAACAGCGCCGGTGCAATCAGGGCGGGGCAGCGGCTCACGATCCGTGAGGCGACTGGCGCTGCGACGCGTCCGGCGGCGGCGACTTCCAGCAGCGCTGCAGCGCGAAGCCATGTGGTGAGATCAGGTGATACCGTCGGCGCGATTGCCCGCCGCTATGGCGTATCGCAGAGCGCGCTGATCCGCGAGAACGGATTGGGCGCCAGCGCGAAAATCAGGGTAGGGCAGCGGCTGAAGGTGCCGGCCTGACAGAGGGCGGCGAACAGCGAACGGCGGT
>CAZSPH010000011.1:0-23778 GCA_964608715.1 uncultured Gemmatimonadaceae bacterium
GGACGGGCCCATCTGGCTGAACTCGCCCGGCCCCATACCCCGTCGGCCGAGGAGTCGCATGATCTTCCCGTCGAAGCCGAACAGGACCAGGTGGCGTGAGCTGCTGCTGGCTGCGACGTAGCCGTCTCGCCACCGCCTGACCTCGGTCAGCGAGCCGATGCTGCGGTCTGCTGATGAGTCCAGCGTAAATCGCTCGGTGAGCGTGACGCTGATCGGCTCCGACTCAGGCTCGGCCCTGCTGAGCCTGTCGCCTGATTGGCCGCAGGCCGCGACAGCCAGACAGAGAGCCGCTACTCGCAAGTGCTCACTGCCTGCCCCGGGAAGACTCGAAGCAGTTCCCGGTCGGAGGTGACGAGGCGAAGAGATTGGCGTCGGCGTGTGACCGGAGTAGCCGATATACCTGGTCGGGTAATCCCTTGATTCTCGGCGTTGGCATTCTTGGCTCCAAGTTGACACCAGAGTGGAACCTGAAGGAATCGGTTCGCGGTCAGCCGTTCGAGCGGGTGGGCAGCCATGAGGGCTGCCCTACGACCCCGCGTACTCGTCCACCTGATTAATGCCGATCATCACTTCGCGCGGCTTGCTGCCGTTCGGGGGGCCCAGAATCCCGGCATCATGCAACTGATCGATGATCCGCGCAGCACGTCCGTAGCCGACGCCGAGCCTGCGCTGCAGCAGCGATGTGCTGCCGCCCTGATGCTGCACGCAGAGTTCGGTGGCCTGCCGGAACAGGGGATCACGGGAGCCGTCGTCCGCAGCCGTGACAGGTCCACCATCGTCGGCAGTCATCGCCCGGACCACTTCGAGGATGTCCTGCTCCGTCTGGGGCACTACAGTCCGCTCACGATGCGCCTCATACCACTGCATCAGGCGCTCGGTCTCCTCGGTGGAGATGTATGCTCCCTGGATCCGCTGCGGATCGTTCCTGCCCGGTGGCACGAACAGCATGTCGCCGTTGCCGAGCAGCGCCTCGGCGCCGTTCTGGTCGAGAATGGTGCGGGAATCGACCTTGCTGGCCACCCGGAACGCCATCCGGCTCGGAAAGTTCGCCTTGATGAGACCGGTGAGCACGTTCACGCTCGGCCGCTGCGTCGCCACAATGAGATGGATGCCTATTGCGCGGGCCTTCTGCGCCAGCATAGCCAGCGGCGTCTCGACTTCCCCCTGCACGGTCATCATGAGATCAGCCAGCTCGTCGACGATCAGCACGATCATCGGCAGCTCGCCCTCGGTGTACTCTGCTCGCCAGGCTGACTCACCCTGCGGCGGAGTATCGGGGGCCTCACGGGAGATCGCCGTCAGGGTCGGGCGCTGTTCCGGCGGATTCCGGAGCTGCCTCCCTTCGCGGACCTTGCGGTTGAAGTCGCTCAGCTGTCTGGCGCCGTTCACCTGCAGCAGTTCGTAGCGGCGGTTCATCTCGTAGACCGCCCACTTGAGCACTGCAGCCGCATCGTTGTTGTCCGTCACCACCCGGTGCTTGAGATGCGGCAGCGAGTTGTAGATCGACAGTTCAACCATCTTCGGGTCGATCATCAGCAGCCGCAGCTCGCGAGGCGAGTAGCGATAGATCAGCGAGGTGACGATGGTGTTGATCGCCACCGATTTGCCGGAACCGGTGGCACCAGCCACCAGCAGGTGCGGCATCTTCGCCAGATCGGCGATCACAGGCTTGCCTTCGACGTCGCGTCCGAGGGCGACCGGCAGCACCGCCCTGCTCTTTTCCCATTCCTCGGCGTCGAGCAGTTCGCGGAGCGTGACCATCCGGGGCGAGGGATTCGGTATCTCCACTCCCACCGCACCACGACCGGGGATCGGAGCGACGCGCAGCGACTGGGCCCGCATCGCGATTGCCAGGTCATCTGCGAGTGCCACGATCCGTCCTGCCTTCACGCCGGCCGCCGGGATCACTTCGAACTGGGACACCGCCGGCCCCGAGGTGATTCCGGCAAGGGTGCCGTTCACCTTGAAGGTCCGCAACGTTTCCAGCAGCAGTTCACCGAGACGATGGAGTTCAGCTGCATCATCGTCGTCATTGCCACGTTCCGGCAGCGCGAGCATCGAAGTCGGTGGCAGCAGGTCCTCGCCTCCCACAGGCGGCGGCATCGGTGCTTCCTCTTCCAGCTCCAGTTCGGACTGCTCCATCGCCGGTGGCAGTGCGGGTGGTTCCGGCTTCCTCCGCGGTTCCACACTCCTGCCCCGGCGTATCGGTGCCAGAGGCGGGCCGGTCTCGATGGTGACCTGGGCCGTTGCGGTGGATTCTTCCTGCGGTTCCAGTCGACGGAGTGGATGCCACGCCAGAGTCGCCAGTGTCACACCGGTGAGCACCACGAAGGCAGCGATCAGTCCGCCCGCAACACCGATCGAGTCGAGCGCTAGCCGCGCCATGAACCCCGGCAGCCAGCCGGACAGTGCCGCGCCGAAGCCGCGCGAGGAAAGCGGTCCGAGGAAATCCGCCTGGGTCACTCGCGACAGCACGCCGATCACGAACGGCACCAGGACCGACCCGGTAACCGTGAGAATGGCGGCATGTTTCTGATCGACCCGCCCCAGGCGTCCGAACCCCGCCAGGCCGACCAGTATGCCGAGCAGCGGGAAGCCCAGCGCGCCGATGCCCAGGGCGCTGCGCAGACCGGTGCCCAGTGAGGCACCAAGTGGACCGGTGAGCGGTAGTGGCAGCAGTGCCAGCGCCATGAAGGCGCCGGCAGCAAGAGCCGCCACGGCACCGAATCGCTGCTTCTGCTCGTTCATGTCCGGTTGACCGACAGTGTTACGCGGCGATCGCGGAAGATGGGGACTATGGGATGGAGGTCCTGCGAAGCTGCATAGCTGACATCCTCGCCGAGTCCGCGGTCGCGCAGGTCACGGCCGGCCCGGGACATTCTCAGCACCCGGTCGATCCGTTCACCATAGCGGCGCACCAGGTCGACCGCCGCGATCGCGCTGTCATTGAGCCCTTTGCGGGTGCGACGGCCACCCATCGCGGCATGCACCACTCGCCCAGCGATGTAGGCATCGTCGATCCCGAAACCGGTCTCGCGGCCGGCGCAGAGCACCAGCAGATCACCATGCTCCTCCAGGATCTCCCGGGCCCGCTCACCCACCGCAGTGAGATTCACCGCAGCCGCCACGATCACCTCACGGGCACCGACCGCAGCGAGCAGTGCCCGGGTTCCATTGGTGGTCGAGGTGATGATCGTCTTCCCTGCCACCGCCTCGGCAGTCATCTCGCGCGGCGAGTTGCCGAGATGGAAACCGGGAATCGGATCGAGCTTCCGCTCGCCTGCAAGAACTACGTCGCGGGTGTCGATCGCCTGCGCCAGTCGCGTTGCCTCCGACGGCTCGGCCGCCGGAATCACTGCCTTCGCGCCATTCGCCAGTGCAGCACAGATGGTGGTCGTTGCGCGCAGCACGTCGATCACCACCACCGAACGGTTGGCAACGGTGGCAGCAGCGATGTCGTTGGGGGCGAACGCTACGTCTACGGTCATGCCACTCCGTCCGGCGCCTTCAGCAGCTGCGACTCCCGCTCGAGGAACTTGGTGTCGATGTTGCCCGCGACGAACTCGGGGTGACGGATCACCCGCGCCAGGAACGGAATGGTGGTAGTGACTCCCTCGACAATGAAGGAGTCGAGAGCGAGGCCCAGCCGCGCCAGTGCTTCGGCACGATCACGGCCGTGAACGATCAGCTTGGCCAGCAGCGAGTCATAGTACGGCGGCACGGTGTAGCCGGCGTACACGTGAGTGTCGACACGGACACCCGGGCCACCGGGTGGATGATAGGCGGTGATCGTACCCGGGCTGGGCTGGAAGTTCTTGTAGGGATCTTCCGCGTTGATCCGCACCTCGATCGAGTGCCCTTTCAGCTCGATCGGATCTCCCCGGAGCGGCTCGCCACCGGCTACGAGTATCTGCTCCTTCACCAGATCCCATCCCGTCACCATTTCGGTAACCGGATGCTCCACCTGGATCCGGGTGTTCATTTCCATGAAGTAGAACGACCCGTCCTCGTCGAGCAGGAACTCGATCGTCCCCGCACCGACATAGTCGATCGCGGCAGCGAGCGACACGGCAGCATCTCCCATCCGGGTACGCAACTCGGGAGTAAGAGCTGGCGAGGGCGACTCCTCGATCAGCTTCTGGTGGCGCCGCTGCACCGAGCAGTCGCGCTCGCCGAGGTGCACGACCCGACCGTGCTCGTCGCCCAGCACCTGGATCTCGACGTGCCGGGGGCGGGCCAGATACTTCTCGACATAGACGTCGCCGTTGCCGAAGGCGGAAAGCGCCTCATTCTGGGCCAGGGAAAAGAGCTGTGAGAACTCCTCCGCATCCCGGGCGATCCGCATACCCTTGCCGCCGCCACCTGCTGTCGCCTTGATGATCACCGGGAAGCCGATCTCGCTGGCGACTGCCAGTGCCTCGTCGGCATCCTTCAGCACCCCCTCGGAACCCGGCACCGTCGGGACACCGGCCTGCTTTGCCAGCCGACGGGCAGAAGCCTTGTCTCCCATGGCGCGGATCTGATCACCGGTCGGGCCGATGAAGGCTATCTGTGAGGCCCGGCAGGTGTCGGCGAACTCGGCATTCTCTGCCAGGAAGCCGTACCCGGGATGGATCGCGTCGGCACCGGTCACCTCGGCGGCGGCAATCAGGTTGGGAATCCGCAGATACGAGAGCCGCCCCTGCGGCGGTCCGATGCAGACGTCATCGTCGGCGAAACGGACATGGAGCGATTCGCGATCCGCCTCGCTGTAGACCGCAACCGTACCGATCCCGAGTTCACGGCAGGCCCGGATCACCCGCAGGGCGATCTCACCACGATTGGCGATGAGTACCTTGCTGAACATCAGTTGGCGCTCCGCGGAGTCATGTCGTCGAAGGTACGGTCACTCGCGGCACTGATTCCCGAGACACGGAGTGCGAACTCGCTCGGATGGGTGGCGTGGAACACGGCATCCTCGTAGGAGATGACGCCGTCCTGATACCAGCGCATCAGCGACTGGTCGAACGACTGCATGCCATAGGTGATCCCGCCTTCGGCAATGAGGTCGGGAATGTTGAGGGCCTTCTGGGTGTCGCGGATGTTGTCCGCCACCGCCGCCGAATTGACCAGGATCTCGGCCGCCGGCACGCGCCCGGCGCCATCGGCGCGGGGGACAAGCCGGAGCGAAATCACTGCTGCCAGCGCGGTCGACAGCAGCATGCGGACTTCGGCATGCTGGTGCGGCGGATAGAACGAGAGCACCCGGGAGATCGTCTGAGTCGCATCGGTGGTGTGGATGGTCGTCAGCACCAGGTGGCCGGTATCCGCAGCCTTGAGCGCGGTGTCCATCGTCTCCTGATCACGGATCTCGCCGATCAGGATCACGTCCGGGTCCTGACGAAGAACATGCCGCAGTGCCGCACCGAACGACATGGTGTCACTGCCCACTTCGCGCTGCGAGACGTTCGCCTGCAGATCGCGGTGCAGGAACTCGATAGGATCCTCGACGGTGATCACGTTCACGCGCCGGTTGCGATTGATGTGGTCGATCATCGCAGCCAGGGCCGTCGACTTGCCGCTGCCGGTGATCCCGGTGACCAGCACCAGACCACGCGGGCGCGCGGCGATCTGCTCCATCACCTCGGGGAGCTGCAGCTCGGAAATCGTCCGTACCTCGTAGGGGATGGCGCGGAACGCGAACGCGATAGTGCCCCGCTGCTGGTAGACGTTGGTACGGAACCGTCCGATCCCGGGAACACCGATGCCGAAGTCCGCTTCCTTGCTCTCGGCGAACTCGCGCAACTGTCGCGGCGTCATCAGCGTCTCGGCCAGCGCCTTCAGTTCCTCCGGCTTGACCGGCGCCATCTCCAGCATCTGGAGCTGACCGTTCACCCGCACCGTCGGCGGACGCCCGGCCTTGAGCAGAAGGTCGGAGCCATTCCGCCGCACCATTTCGACGATGGCAGAACGGAAGTGAAGTCCTCCCGGTGTGCCCTCGCTGGCAGGGACCGCCTCGGGCCCTTCGGCGGAGTCGCCGGTCAGGTCATCCATTGGGATCCACCCGGAAGAGCACCTGGCCGTACTCCACCGGCGAGGAGTCGGTCACCAGGACCTCCCTCACGACACCGGATATCTCGGCCTCGATCTCGTTCATGATCTTCATCGCCTCGATAATGCAGACCGTCTGTCCCGGGGCGACCCTGGTGCCGACCTTCACGTAGGCCTCGGCCCCCGGCTCCGGCTGAGCGTAGAAGGTCCCGACCATCGGCGACTTCACCTCACGGAGGGTACTCGGAGCTGCGGCAGCGGGCACGGCTGGTTCGGCCGCTGCCGCAGGTGCGGCAGCCACCGGAAGAGGTGCAGCCGGGGCCGGACCGCCGGTCCATGCAATGGGAGCACCGTGGCTGGTCCTGGTCATCACAACCCCGGTCCCGAAGAACCCCTTCAGCTCGATCGAGCCGATCTCCGGGTGATCGTGGAGGAGCTGGGCCAGACGGCGAACGTCGCGAAGGTCGACCCCCTTGAGTCCGGGGACGCGTTCCATCGCGCGGGCGAGATCCTGCATTTCGTCGGGATTCATACTCGGGTCAGGTATTTGTCGTCGCGGCGGTCAACCCGGATCATCGTACCGGGTTCGATGAAGAGAGGCACCTGCACCACGGCTCCGGTTTCGAGCCGGGCCGGCTTGGTCCCTCCCGTGGCAGTGTCACCCCGGATTCCCGGGTCGGTCTCGACTATCTCCAGTTCCACGAAATTGGGAAGCTCCAGCAGGATGACCTGCTCGTCGTGCACCAGCCCGGTACACTCCATCCCCTCCTTGAGGTATTTGAGCTGGTCGCCGATCAGGGCGCCGGTCAGCATCACGTCGTCGTAGGACTGGAGGTCCATGAAATGGTAGAACTCGCCATCCCGGTACGAATATGTCATCGGGCGATGCTGCAACTCGACGGTGTCGAGCCGTTCCCCCGACGGGAAGGTACGCTCCAGAACTGCGCCGGTCCGGACGTCCTTCATCTTCGTACGTACGAACGCGCTCCCCTTCCCCGGCTTGACGTGCTGGAAGTAGGTGACCTGGAGGAGTCTGCCGTCGAGGGAGATCACCAGGCCGTTGCGGATGTCGGCGGTCGTTGCCATGCAGTCCTAGTTGTCGAGTTCCATGAGGTCGGTGGCGCCGTCGGTCAGGAGGACCGGCCCGTCATGAGCCAGCCAGACATCGTCCTCAATCCGGACGCCACCCCATCCCGGAAGATAGATTCCCGGCTCCACTGTCACCACCGCACCGACCGGAAGCACTCCCTCGGCGGTAGCGGCCAGCCGGGGGGCTTCGTGCACCTCCAGCCCCAACCCGTGCCCCAGCGAATGGCCGAAGGCCGCGCCGTGACCGGCTGCGGCAATCGGATGCCGGGCCAGCGCATCGGCCTCCCGACCAGTCATCCCTGCCCGGACCGCCGTCCGTGCCTGCAACTGGGCGGCGGCCACGATACCGTAGATCTCCCGCTGCCGGGCATCGGCCCGCCCCACCACCACCGTACGGGTAATGTCCGAGCAGTAACCCCGGATCCGGGCGCCGAAATCGATCAGCAGGATCTCCCCCCGCTCGACCACCCTCTCGGAAGTCCGGGCATGGGGAAGAGCCGAACGTGGCCCGGAGGCGACTATCGTCTCGAAAGGATGCCACTCGCTGCCCCGGAGTCGCAGCGCCAGCTCCAGCCGCCCGGCGACGTCGATCTCCCGCTCCCCGGCGCGGACCGTCGGCAGTACTTCGGCCAGAGCCGCGTGGGCAACTGCCGCCGCATCCCGGATCGCCTCGATCTCGGTGTCGTCCTTCACCTGCCGCAACCCTTCGATCAGCTCGAAGACCGGAACGGCAACCACCGGGGTCATCCGTTCCAGCCGGCTGGCTTCCCTGACTGTCGCCAGGTGCCCTTCGAAGCCGAAGACGCCGGCAGCCGACGACCTGAGGGCCTGGTCGACCGCCTGCCAGACACTGCTCGGCGCGATCACCACGTCGGCGGCGTTGCCCACTTCTGCGGGTGCCTGCGAGGCGTAGCGGAAGTCGGTGATCAGAGTCAGCCGTTCGGGACCGACCACGACCACTGCGGCCGAACCGGAGAAGCCGGTCAGCCACCGGATGTTGGGCAGCGAGGTGACCAGAAAGGAGTCGAGCTCGATCCCGCCCAGTGCCTCGCGGAGCCGGCAGGCACGTACCCCGCGGGGGTCCATCATCCGTTCAATCGGCGGGCGAGGTACTCCACTGCCATCATGTAGCCGTCGGGTCCGAACCCGGTGATCACTCCCAGCGCAATGTCGGCCGTCACGGTCCGGTGCCTGAACTCCTCGCGGCCGAGGATGTTCGAGATGTGAACCTCCACGAAGGGTAGCGCGGTTGCCAGCAGAGAGTCCCTGATCGCGATCGACGAGTGGGAGTATCCGCCGAGGTTGATGATCGCTGCCGCGTAGCGGGTGGAGGCCTCCTGGATCGCATCGACCAGGACTCCCTCGTGGTTCGACTGGAGATGGTCGATGTCGAGTCCGAGTTCGGCGCCCCGGGCGGTAGCCCGCTCCACCACCTGCTCGATGGTATCGCCGCCATAGATCCCGGGTTCGCGCTGCCCCAGGAGATTGAGATTCGGACCACTGAGAATCAGCAGCCGGTGGCTCATCGTTCGAGTTCCTCCAGCCAGCGCCGGAAGGCATCGTAGTCGGCGCCTGCTTCATCGGCACGCTGGGACAGATAGAAGCTGTCGTAGCTCTCCGGGCGGGTTCCCGGCAGTTCCGGCCGCCCGGCCGAGAGGCGGTCCATCCTGTCGGCCACCGACGGCCCTCCGCTCGACCGGGAATCGAAGGGCACCGGAGCCGAAGCGGCGATCTCTGCTTCCAGCTCGTCCCGCCTGGCCGCGATCGAATGATCGTCGGGATTCCGCCGGGCCAGACGGGTGTAGACGGCCAGCGCCTGATCCGGATGTCCCTGACTGCGGTAGAGCTCCGCCAGAGAAGGGGAAACCAGTTCCTCCTCGTCCTCATGCTCGTGCGGGCCGAAGTCCGGCTCCGGTCCGGCGGAATCCGCCTCCACGAGCGACCCGGTATCCCGTTCCGGAAGTGCCTCCGTGATGGCTTCGGCTGCGGGAATGACGATAGGCGCGTCCCCCAGGCGAGTCAGCAGTTCGGACACCCAGGGGTGCTCCGGCGCGATCTGGTGTGCCCGCCTGAGGGACGTCAGGGCCCGCTCCCGGTCCCCCGATGTCAGGGCCAGGCGGGCGGCGGCAATCCAGATCAGCGGAGAGCCCTCGTGGCGGCCACCGTGCGCTTCGATCAGCGCGCCGGCAGCGGTCAGCTCGCCGGCCTTGCGGCGGGCGTCCACGGCAGCAGCCAGCTCCCCGGCGGGGGAGCCGTGGCGCGTCGCCGATCCGGAGATCGGAGGGGAAAGTTCGGAGTCGGACATCCGGGCCAAGACTATCCCCCGCTGCCGCACAGTGTCAACCGGCGACCCGCCGACCGCTGTTGCTTGAGCTTGTCGCACCCTCACGCTAGCTTTGAGGGCTATGTCTTCAACAGCAGAACCGGGCTCCAGACCATGATGCAAGCATTCCGCAACGCCGCCAAGCCGGTGGTCGTCATCCTCACGGTCACCTTCATTGCATGGCTGGTGGTCGACCTCAGCGGCCTGACTGGCAACAGCGGCCTGCTGACCAGGACTGACGTCGGCTCGATCAACGGCCAGAAGATCGACTCGCGCCTCTACCAGCAGGCCGTGTCGGACGAGACCAGCCGCCGTCAGCAGCAGGCAGGCCGATCGCTCGGCATCGAGGAGGTCGAGCAGGTCCGGAACGAGGTCTGGGAAGGGATGGTCCAGCAGGCCATCCTCTCGGCCGAGATCAAGAAGCGGGGCCTGACGGTGAGTCCCGACGAGATCGCGGCGATGATCGAGATGGTCCCGCTGCCCGACTTCCAGGCCGATCCGAATCTCCAGACCGACGGCGTCTTCGACATCAACAAGTACCGGAACTGGCTGGCCTCGCCTGCCGGTGCGCCGGTGATTCCTTACCTCGAGGCGCAGTACGCTTCGGAGATCCTGCGGACCAAGCTCCTCCGCAATGTCACCGCCGACGTCTTCATCTCCGACGCGGCACTCTGGCAGCGCTACCGGGATCAGAACGAGCGGACCACCATCGCGCTTACGCCGCTGGTTGCCAACCGGGTGATTCCGGACGACCAGATTGCCGTCACGGCTGCCGAGGTCGACGCCTACTATCGCGATCATCGCTCCGACTTCGAGCGACTGCCCACCGCGTTCATGTCCTACCTCTCGGTCTCGCATCGCCTCGACGCCTCGGACAGCGCCGCTGCCCGGGCCAAGGCCGAGCGTCTCCGGCAGGAGATCGGCGAGGGAGCACCGTTCACCGAGATCGCAATCCGTGAATCCGACGATCCCGGCTCGGCTCAGTCGGGCGGAGATCTCGGCACCTTCGGTCGCGGAGTGATGTACGAGGAGTTCGAGGCTGCGGTCTTCTCGCTGCCTCTCAACCGGATCTCCGAGCCGGTCAGAACTCCGGCGGGATATCACCTGATCGAGGTCACTGCCCGCACCGCAGACAGCGTAACCGCCCGGCACATCCTCAGCGAGTTCACTCTGGCCGGCGCGCACCGTGATCTGGTGGACGCACAGGTCGATTCGCTCGAGCGTCATGCGGCCGACCGGCTCGATGGCGCCGCCCTCGACACCGCGGCAAGAATCCTCAAGCTGCCGGTCGGCCAGACGGCGCCGGTACAGAAGGGTTCCCGGGCGATCGTCGGCGACTTCATGATGGGCGACCCGGGCGTCTGGGCATTCCAGGCCAAGGTCGGCGAGACCTCACCCGTCATCGACGACCAGTTGGCAGAGGCCTACTACGTCTTCCGGCTCGACTCCCTCCAGAAGGGCGGAGTTCCTCCGCTGTCGGAGATCCGGCCGTCAGTGGAAGCCGCCGTCAGGGAGAAGAAGAAGGAGGAGATGGCGCTGGAACTGGCCAGAACGCTGGCCCAGCGGGTCCGCGCCGGCGAGAACATGGCTGATGTCTCGGCCGAGCTCGGCCTGGTGCACCGCGAGTTCCCGGCGTTCACCCGGGTCAATCCGCCGCTGCCCAACCCCTCCATCATCGGAACCTCGTTCGGTCTTCCGGTTGGTGGGGTGAGCGATCCGGTGGTGACTCCGGAAGGGATCTACGTGATCAAGGCGATCGCCCGTACCCCGGCCGATTCCACTGCCTTCCGGCAGAACATCGACATGATCCGGGCTACCGAGGTCCGCGCCGTCAGGGACAACCGGGTGCGCTACTTCCTGAGCGCACTGCGCGACGCGGCGAAGGTCAAGGATGACCGCGCCGGACTGTTCCGGACCCAGGCACAGGCGGATGCGGAGATCGCCCCCCTGGCAGGAATCGGCGGGTTCTGATTGGCACCTCCCGCCTTCGAGCGGGACGCCGGCAGAAACTGAAATCGAAGGGGCCGCTCACCTGATTTGAGCGGCCCCTTCGTCTATGCTGTCCTGCCTGACCTGCAAGGAAACGGATTACTGCGAGAGCCGCTTCGGCTCGCCACCGACCGGCGGCTGGACCGAGCCGGCGGCGCCACGATCGCCTTCGACGCTTCCCCGCCCTGCATCCTCGCTCAGTACCGCATCCTTGGTGTCCTTGAACGAGCGCTGGAACTCCCTGATCCCCTTACCCATCGACGCCCCGATCTCGGGAAGCCGCTTGGCGCCGAAAACCAGCAGGATCGCGCCCATGATGATCATGATTTCCATGAAGCCCAGATTTCCCAGCGACATCTCTACCTCCCTCTCAGAACAGCGACCTGGCCGTATAGTAGGCCAATGCGACCCCGACCAGACTCAGCAGCGACACGCTGAACGCTACGGGACCCAGCGTGAAGGATACCACCAGCAGGTCGACTGAAACAGGGCCGACCGATGGAGTGGCAGAATAGGTGAAGAAATCGCGCGCCGCTCCTTCGGGGAGAAACCGCTCCAGCAGTACCTTCAGAAAACCGCCGATGATGAACCCGGCTGCGAGGACTGCGATGTAGAAGCGGGGGCGCTTGGGACCGGTTGCCATGCTAGTGTCTCCGTTCCAGCACGTACGCGAGCGACTGTCTGAGGGTTTCCCGGGCCCCGGTAGGAGGCAGCGACGCAAGCTCCTCGTCGGCCTGCTCAACCAGCCGTTCGGCCCGGTCGGTGGCATACCGGAGACCACCGTGTCTGGCCACTGCCCCGACCACCGCCGCGATCTGCTGCTCCGACGGCTCCGGAGCCGCCATCAGTTCGTCGAGCACCCGTCGCTCTGCGGCAGTCATCATCGGAATCACATGAATCAGCGGCAGCGTGACCTTGTGCTCCCTGAGATCCAGCCCCGACGGTTTGCCGGTGGTCTCGGTATCCGCAGTATAGTCGAGCAGATCATCGATGATCTGGAAGGCCATGCCAAGCCGGGTACCGAAGCGCTCCAGAGCGGTACGGTGGGCCACAGGGGCACCGAGGGAGCCGACGCTGCATGCCCCCGAGATCAGCGACGCCGTCTTGGCGGTGATCAGCAGATCGTAGTCCTGCTCGGTGAACGCCAGCGGATCGTGCGAGAGAAGCTGGCGCATCTCGCCGATGGTCATCTCGTTGGTGACCCGGGCGACGGTGGCCATGGCATCCAGATCGGCAACCCGCACCAGCTCGATCATTGCCCTGGAATAGAGGAAGTCCCCCATGATCACCGCGATCTGGTGGGAGAACTCGGCGTTGATGGTCGGCATACCGCGACGCAGGGTCGAGTGATCCACTGCATCATCATGGATCAGCGTCGCCAGGTGGACGAGTTCGAGGACCGCCGCCAGGGACTCGACTTCGACTGAGACGTTGCCGGTGGCCTCGTCGGCCAGAAGAGCCAGGGTGGGACGGAACATCTTGCCGCGCATCCGGAGCAGATGGCGGTTGACATCGGCGACCAGCGGGAAGTCCTCTTCCAGCATCCGCTGCATCTCGGCATCGACCTTGGCGAGGCGATCCTGCACTGGAGCCTGCAGGGTCGCCAGGTCGACCGGACCAGGCCGAAAGAGAGTCGTCACCCGGTGGATCCGTCCCCCAGGCCGGTGAGACGCTCGACGACGTCGGCGAAGGAGACATCCACCGCCATCACCCGTTCGTAGCATCCCCGTGCCTGTTCACCCTTGCCCTGCACTTCGAGAGACCGGCCAAGCCAGTAGAGAACCCCAACCTTGCTGGCATCGTCCTCGTCACCGCGATCCACGGCCCGGAGAACGGCCTCAGCCACCGCCGGCCTCCCCTGGAGGTAGAAGACCTCGCCGAGCGACTCGGACGTCCTGAGGCGGCCCTCAGGCGAGCGCAGCGCCTTCTGGAACTCGCCCACAGCCTCGTCGAGGAGTCCCATCTCCTTGAACGCCAGTCCAAGATCGTAGTGGGTCTGGTGATCCTCGACGGGAAGATTCTGGTCCAGCGCCCGCTTGAACTCGGCCAGTGCCTCCCGGAAGGTCTCATCCTCGTCGGGTGATACCGCAGTGGTCTCGGTCCGCATCCGGGTCGACCGCGGCCCGATGTCGTCGTTGACCATGGCACCGAAGTCGATGAAGCCGTCCTCGCCGATCTCCTGCGGCGCATCCGGCACCATCCGACGCAATGCCGCGCGGGCGCCGACATGGCCCTCTTCCAGTTCGAGAATGCGGCGGTAGATCGCAACCGCCTTGTCCTGCATTCCGTCCCGCTCCAGCAGTTCGCCCAGCGCCGCATAGGCCGGTACCAGGAGCCTGCCATCCTGACTCCTGGCAGCCACCTCCACCCACTGCTGGTGCCTTGCATGGGACCAGGGCTCTGCGGCCACCAGTTCCTGGGCAGTCCGGCACGCGCCGCCGAGGTCCTCGGCCGCGAGATACTGCTCCAGCGCCCGCTCGAGAGCAGCCACACCGCCCTCGCGGTCACCCTGCTGGATCAGTTCCTCTGCGGCTGCCCGTTCATCGAGAGGATCGCCTCCGGCATTGACTGCCGCGACGACGTCGGCCAGCGCATCGGCGATCGAGGGCTCGGCGATGAACACCAGTCCATCACTGCCACCACTCTCCCCCTGCTGGTCCTGTTCTTCCGACGAACCGGAAATGCCTTCGGGCATGTCCGCAGTTGCTTCCTCTGCTCCCCGATCGAATTCTGGATCCGCCTCAGCCGGAGCCGCCTCGAGTTCGACCACTGTCACTTCGAGGCCTTCCAGAGTGGACCGTGCCTCGCTGTCGTCGACGGGTGGTGCCTCGAACGAGGTCCCCTCCAGGCCGTCCATCGGTGCGACGATCGGCTCTTCTTCACCGGTCCGCTCCAGTTCCAGCGCCTCACCCACCACCGACCCACCGGCAGTGCCGTCTCCGGGCACTGCGATATCCTCGAACTGGTGAACTTCGAGCCCCTCCATCGCAGCGGCCACTGGTTCCACTTCGACGGCAAGGGAGCTGGTCTCGATCACCAGAGGCGTGTCATCCTTCGCATCGATGTCGAGGAAGACCAGATCGGACGGGACCTTTTCTGTTTCGGAGGCCTCTCCCTCACCGTCGACGGCCGCGCTCTCACGTCCCAGCAGACCGTTGATGAAGTCCCGCAGTTCCCGCCAGCTCGCGAATTCCTGGGCAAACTCGTCTATCGCTGCAGCGGCCGCAGCACCCTGACCGTGAGACTCCATCTGCTGATGGTAGACCGTCAGGTTCTGGCGGACGTCATAGATCACCCGCTTGCGGCCGTGGAATCGGGCAAGCTCCAGATACGCCCTGGTGCGGGACGGGTCGGTGCGCAGGATCTTGGTGCTGAGAGCGATGGCGTTGTTGAAGAAGCCCTGCTCCGAATAGCGGGTTGCCGCATGCTCCCAGGCCTCGCAGGCCGCAGCAGTGTCACCCGCCTGCTGCTCCAGGTCGCCGATCCGGTTGAACAGTCCGGGGTCTGCCGAGCCGGTGTCGGCCTCGGTCGAACGGATCGCCTGGCGGTAGAGATCGATCGCCGCTCGCCACTCGGAGCGGAGTTCGTGCTGGCGTGCGGCCACCTTGAGTTTGTCTAGTGTCATATGGGGCCGTGGTCCAACCTGTGGAATCGCAGTTCGAGGTGGCTGGTGAAGTGTAGGAAGCACGGACGACCGGCACAAGCGCCGTCTCCCCGCCCGTCCATCGGGATAAGTATCGGTCGATTCGCCTTGCAGTCCAAGTTGCCGCTGCTCACGGCTGCAAGGTGGTCTGGTTGTAGTCGAACTTGATATCGGGCAGCGACAGCAGGTAGATGTTGAAATAGAGCGCGAAATTCCCGTTCGCGTTCCGGGCGAAGTTGAAAGCCGCACGCCAGTCGTGCAGGTCGCGGCTCAGCTCCAGCCGGTGCGACTCGAACTGACCGTCGGTGATGTTGAACTGGGTGTTCCAGGAGACATTCCAGAACGGCGTTGGCGAGAACGAGGTGTTCAGCGAAAGCGAGCTGCGGTTGCCCGAAAAGGTCGGCAGCGGGTCGATGATGGAGCCCAGAGGGTCGTCGATGTCCCCCGGCAGCCCCACCGGGGGGAGCGCGTTCATGCCCGCCACCCGCTGCCGGGAGTAGGAATAGGCGATGCTGGCGGTGAAATCGCCCCGGCCGGCCATTCCCATCATCGGATCGGGGGTGGCAAACGAACCGGGCCGGAACCTCCGATCAGAGGGAACGGTGTACTGGGCCGGCAGCGAGTCGGCCGCCTCGGCCGGAGGTGTCATGTCCTGCCGCCCGCGGTTTCCGCCGCCCAGCCCGAGCAGGCCGGCCAGACTGCGGAAAGTGCGCGAGGTCAGGGTGAAATTGGCCTGGGCGTTTGACAGGAACGGCGAGAACCGGGCTGTGTCGCTGCCCACCTGCCCTTCCCAGAGATCATGCGTGAGCGAGACGTTGAGTCCCGAGATCAGATCGCTCCGGAAGGAGTTGGTGATCGTCGCGGTCACCCAGCCGGAGCGCTCGTCCAGTTTTGCCTGTTCGAAGTCGTAGCCGACAGCCGAGGTGCTGATCGACAGCAGGGTCACCGGAACCACCGTCTGCGGATCGGTGGTCGTGTCGTTCGGCGCGATCCGGGGCTTCGCCTGGAAGTCCTGCTGCAGTCCCACCGAGACCGCCATCCGCGGCGGCGCGATCGCTGTACCGAGCCCAATAGCACTGGCATACTCTTCCGGGACGGACGCCTCCGGGGACCATTCGGCCCGGATCGACGGTGCCACCGTGTGCCGGAATCGGTCGTACGGCCCTATTCCCCGCTGCAGGAATCCGAAGAAACTCGGAGCAGCACTGGCCGCCAGCTCCAGACGCTTCGACTGCTGGACCCAGCGCCCCCGGGAAGCAGCATTCCGGATCATGAAGCCGCCCGATGTGACGTTTCTGATTCCGATGCTGGGCTGCACCTTCCAGGAGCCGCTGAGCACCGACGGCAGATTGACTCCGGTGTTCCAGTCGATTGCCGAGGCAAAGTCCCCACCGGTCACACTCGTCACACTGATCGAGTCGGCAGGATCGGGGGTCGAGAGATCGGGAATCCGCACTGTCCGTGACCGCCGCCCCTGCTCCAGCCGGTCCTGAATGGTGAAGCGGTTGGTAAGGGTCGTCCGCCCGACCGTGATCGGAGTATCGAATCCCATGGTGGTGTTGCGCGAGCTGCCAAGCAGCTCCAGCGTGTCGATCCCTCCGGGCGTGAACACCTGCTCCGGCGCGAGGCGTTGCTTGAACGTCGTCGCATTGGTGACGCTGAAGGCCGGTGCCCATGAGATGTTGTCGGTGATCGCTACCGGGTTCGGCGAGAGCGACAGCGACGGCAGCGTCATCTGGCCACTGCCGTCGGTGACGTTCTGGTTCCTGGTGCCGCCGATGGTCAGATTTCCCCAGGAGAAGCGCCGGGTGAAGTTGAGCGCACTCGATATCTGCTGGGTGGTGAGCAATGGATCGACCGCGTTGCCGGCGATGATCCGGGAATCACTGGCATAGTTGAGGTTCATCACCAGGGTCGTGGCGGCACTGAAGCGCTGGTTGTGGTTCCAGCGAAGCTGCATCGAGTTGCCGCCGCCCAGTTCCACCTGCCGGTTCACCCCGATCCCGCCGGTGACGAAGCGGTCCCGCCAGTCATAGCGGAATTCACCGCCGTACTGGATGTAGCGCGACGAGAACCAGTCCAATCTCGCAGTGACATCGACATAGTCATTCGGCGCCCAGTAGTAGCCGATGTTGGTGATCTGGCGGTTGTAGCCCCGGGTCGGTCGCACGATGTCGTTGAAGCCGAACTGCGGAATCAGGATCCCGGAGCGGCGCCCGGGCTTGGTGTCCTGGAAGAGGAACGGAATCCAGACCACCGGCACGTCCCGGATGAAGAGCGTCGCCGGTCTCGCGACCATGAACGACTCCGACATCCACTTCACCTCTCCGGCCTGGAAGTGGTAGTGGGCGAGCGGTAGATCACACGAAGTGAACTCGCCATGAGCGGCGTACAGCCTCCGGGCCGACGAGTCGACTGCCAGCTTGCCCCGCACGAACCAGTTGGAGCCCAGTTCATCGAAGGTGGTGAACGCCTCCTCGAACACTCCGCGCTCGGCACAGGTATCGAACCTGATCACTCTCCCGATCGCGATCCGGTCCTCTTCGAACAGCTTGGGCTCGCCACTGGCGACCAGCTCGCATCGACCGTCGTCATAAACGATCCGGGCGGCCTCCATCGTACCGCCATCACGAAGCGTCGCAGCCTCACCGGACAGTACGATCCGCTGGGAGTCGGCCATCATCAGCGCCGAATCACCCAGGTATCTCGTGATTGCGAATCCCTTGCGGGACAGCAGCGCCTGCATCACCGAATCGGGCCCCGGAAACGCCCTGGACGGAGCGGTAGGCAGACCGAGACGCTTTGCGGAGGCACTGTCGATCTGCCGCGCCGGCGTGTTGTCACGGACGGGAGGGCGACGGACATCCTGGGCACCTGCCGCAACCGGCCAGATCAACGACGCAACAATCAGTGCTGCAGTGGTGGTACCCGAGGGAAGACGCCTCCGGCGCTGGACCAGCATCGCACCGAAGTAGCCCACCTCGTAGAGCGCCAGCAGCGGCAGGGTACTGATCATCATGAAAATCACGTCCGGCCCCGGCGACAGAAACGCTCCAGCGATCAGGGCCAGGACAAGCCAGTACCTACGGAAGGCGTGATATCGTCGGGCATCCACGATGCCCAGAGCCGTCAGGATCACCATCACCAGCGGCAGCTCAAACGAGATACCGAAGCCAAGCATCGTCTGAACGACGAAGCTGAACCAGAAGTCGTAGGTGATCAGCGCAAGAACGTAGTCCGCCTGGAACGTCATCAGCACCACCAGCATCTTGGGCAGTACCAGCGACCAGGCGACCCATGCTCCGGTGAGGAAGAGGCCCAGCCCAACGACCAGGGCCGGCATCAGCAGGCGGCGTTCGCGGTCGTACAGTGCAGGCGAGAGGAAGGCCCACAGCTGGTAGATGATCACCGGAGAGGCCAGCACCAGGCCGAGGACCGTTCCGAGCTTGAAGGTCACAGCCACCTGGTCGGTGACCTTCTGGACCACCAGCTTGCCATCGGGGAGGTATGGCGCGATCGGCGCCTTCATCCATGCTATCGCGTCGTAGTGAAGCACCAGAAACAGCCCGATGCCGATCGTGATGACCAGCGCCAGGAGCACTTTCAGTATCCGCGATCGCAGTTCCTCGAGGTGATCGAGGAATGGCATCTCGCCGGTTCCCTTGGACATCAGGCCGACATCTGCCGCGTTGCTACGGCAGCCTCTGCAGCGCTTCGCGGGCCAGGGTGTACTCCGGCGTTCCGGCGTATGCCTGCGAGGCTACGATCCGCTGGTACCACTGTTTGGCACCGGCCAGATCGTTGGCACGTTCGGCCCTGACTCCGAGCTTGTACATCGCGGTCGCCGCCTTGAGCGAAGACGGGTGACTGTCGGCCACCTCGCGGTAGTAGGCGACGGCAGAATCTGGGTTGGTGGTCTGGTAGCTTTCCGCGATACCGTACTTGGCATCCGGAACCTGCGGCGAGAGGGGGTGCGTCTCCAGCAACTGCTGGAACGCCATCCGCGCGGTCGCGAAAGCTCCCTGGTTGAGCTGGACGTTGCCCAGGGCCAGCAGCTGGACCGGCGATTCCACCCGTCCGGCGGTGATCGAATCAGGCAGGGTGCTCAGCTCGAGCGCGTCCTGCCTGGCCTCGACCGTGGCTATGTAGCCCTGGAGTCGCTGCTCGTTCTGCTGATTCAGCTCGCGGAGAGCCAGGACCTCACGGCGAAGGTCCTCGAAGTCGGCGGAGGATCTTCCCGTCGCCATCGAGACTGCGCCGACCAGGGAGGTGATCGATTCCATCGCCTTGCGCTGCTCGCCCTGGATGGCGCGAAGCTCGGCCACATGAGCCGAGTCGCGCCGCTCCTGTTCCCGGGCCATCACGGCGACCTGGGTCTCGACCTGCCGCACCTGCCCCGGCGTAGCGCACGCCGCGGCCGCCAGGAAACCCAGGGTCAGGTAGCGGTATCTCATCGTCAGTTGCCCGGCGCCACGATGTTCTGACCACCTGCCACTATCTCGAATTCCCCGCGACGATTCATTGCCCATGCCGCCTCGTTGGAACCGACATCCATCGGCCGCTCCTCGCCGAGCGACGCGACGTCGATCCGGCCGGCATCGACGCCCATCCGGACCATGAAGTCCTTCACCGCTACGGCGCGGCGCATGCCGAGTGCCAGGTTGTATTCGTCGGAACCGCGCTCGTCGGCGTGACCGACGATCCGGACGCGGAGCGCCGGGTTGGCACGCATGATCGCAACCTTGCGAGCGACGAGCTGCTCATCGGACGACCGGACGTTGAACTGGTCGTAGTCGAAATGGATCATCGAAGCCAGCTCGTTGATCAGCGCAGCACGGGAAGCCTCCGCGGCCGCTGCGAGGCGACGGGCCTCCGCCTCTGCCGCTGCGATCGAATCGGCGCGCCGTGCGGCCGCGATCGAGTCGGAGTTCACATTGACCGGCGTCGTGCCGATAGGCGTCGGGGTGGTGGCCGGCGGGTCCTTGCGTCCGCAACCTGCTGCAACGAGGACGAGTCCGATAACGAGAACGACTGAGCGCGGCATCATGCTGCTCCAAGCTTAGGGATTGGTCCTGGCAAACGAAGGCGACCAGGCCGGCAGCCGGGCTCGCCCATTCACATTGGTCAACTGCCTCATCTCGTGACTCTCGAGATCGAGAATCCAGAGCTGTTCTCCACCACCTCGATTCGACTTGAACACGAGGTGTCGCGAATCGGGTGCCCAACTCGGATCCTCGTTCCGACCAGTCGAGGTCACCGCCTGGGTACGCCCGCTCGCCAGATCATGCACCAGAATCTGGCGGCCACCGGCAACATCGCGATGAAACGCGATCCTGCGCCCATCGGGCGACCATTCGGGAGCGTACGACGACCCCTGATCACCGTCGAAAGGTACCAGCACACGCTGGTTGGCTCCATCCACGTCCATCACGTAGACCTGGACCCGTCCGGCCCGGGTCGAATTGAACGCAACCCGCAGTCCGTCGGGAGAATACGTAGGATTCTGATCGATTACCAGTCTCCCCGAAGCAGTCAGTCGCTGCAGGCAGCACATCCGTTCCACATCGACACGGTAGAGCACGGTTCCCGCCTCGTCGCTCTTCGCGAAGATCATCTCCCTGCCGTCCGGTGAGAACGCAGGCGTGATGCTGTTCCCGCCCCCGGTGGTCCCCGGAACGGTCTGCCTGGCGCCCGACCCCAGCGTCTGCAGCACGATCGCTCCGGCGTAGTCCCGAAGTTCGGTATAGGCGATCCGCTGACCACCGGGCGCCCAGGTCGCCGACAGTGCTCGACCGGTGCCGCGGCTCACCTGGGTGACGTTGGCACCGTCGCTGTCCACCGACCAGATCGCATCATCGCGAGTGAACAGGATCCTGGTGGCGGCGATCCCCGGAGCGGCTGCAATGGCCCGGACGATCTCGTCACTCAGCTGGTGGATCCCCAACCGCGACGGTCCGACTCCTGAACGGTCGATCCCGCGAACCATCCGGTGCCGCACCTCTCCAGAGGCCAGCTCGATCACCTTGACCTCGACCCCACCATCGATCGGCTGCAGCTCGACCGCCCAGGCCAGGCCGAACTGGCGGTAGAGCTGGACATTGAGTGACCCGGTCAGCGGTCCGGCGCTGTCGGGCCAGAAGGCCATCTCGAAGCGATCCGAGTAGCGCAGATCCCGCTCGATGATCTTGCGGGTCGAGTCGAGTCCGGGGCCTGCCGCGACCAGCACGCCCGGCCGTACTCCGGGTCGATAGTCGATCCCGATCTGCAGTCGGTCCTGCGCCTGCACCGAGCCGGCAGCAAGCGCCGTCGCCAGCAGAGTCATCACCATGGTTCTGGAACAGCTCGCCACTCTCACCTCGGGCGGAAGTAGAAGGAGATCGGCAGCGATTCACCGCTGAAGCCTGCCGGCAGCGGTCCGAATGCGCGATCTGCTGCGGCTCGCGTAACGGCACTGTGGGCCGCCATGTCGAACGCCGTACTGCCGGACCGGCGTCCGATCGAGATGCCGGTGACCGACCCGTCACGCTGGATCGTGAACAGGATGTCGGTCTGCAGCCTGGTGTTGTTCCCCACCGGGTTGACCCAGCGTTCGAGGATCCGCTGGATCACGTTCCGGGTATACTCGGGGTACTCGAACCTCATCCCTTCCTGGGTGAAGTTCAGGATGTCCTGACCGGTACTCGGCCGTTCTCCCGGCAACGGGGTGTTGTCCGACCTGGTCGGCAGCGCGGGGTCATTCCTGGTGCTCGCAGCCGGCGGCGGAGCAGCAGGAGGTGGCGGCGGTGCGGGCGTCGGAACGGGACGGTTGGCCTCGGTCGGCGTCTTTGCCGGCGCCTCGACCGGAGCGGTCGGTACCGGATCGGGACGACTCTCGGGGACCGCTTCCTGTACCGCACGGCGAGGGGCCTGCCCTGGCGCCGGTGCTGCGACCAGCTTGACCTCATAGACGGCGGGCTGAACCGCAGGAGCCCGCTGAGCCAGGACCACTGCTGCCACCACCATCAGCAGATGGACGGTCACCGTACCGACCAGACCCACCCGATGCGGATCCGATGGCCGCCCCCTGCTCACCGTCGACGCTCCGGCTCAGCTACGATGCCGAGGTCGTGAATTCCGGCGGCCATCAACGCTGTCATTACCCGGGCCACAGTACCGAAGTCCACTCTGGCATCGCTTCGCAGGTTCACCCGCTCGGGCGCACGCAACCGGATCACCGTCGCAAGATTGGCCCTGAACTCGTCGTAGGTGAGCGTCGCATCGTCCATGGCGATCCGACCGTCGGCGGTAACCGTGATGGTCAGCGCCTCCTTAACCTCCATCGGCCGCACTTCGCCGACCGGAAGCTGCACATCGATGCCGGTCTGCATCATCGGTGCCGTCACCATGAAGACGATCAGCAGCACCAGCACCACGTCGACGAGGTTGATGATGTTAACCTCGGCGTTCAGATGGCGCCGCCGCCGTCTCCCTCCGATTCCGCCCAGAGCCATCGCTCAGAGCCGCCCTTCTCGTCCCATCGTGCCGATGATCTCCTGAGCAGAACGCTCCAGCTCCCCCTCCAGCCGCTCGACCCGGGCAGTGAAGAGGTTGTAGGCGATCACCGCCGGAATCGCAGCCGCGAGGCCTGCGGCAGTAGCGACCAGTGCATCCGCGATCCCGGGAGCAACAGCTTCGATGTTGCCGCCTCCGTCTCGATGGATGCCCATGAACGCCTGCATGATGCCGAGCACGGTACCGAGCAGACCGAGCAGGGGTGCGGCGGTAGCGATCACCGCGAGCCAGGGGATCCAGCGCGAGGCACGCTCGGCGGTCTCCCGTACCTGCATGTCGAGCGACATCGTCAGCGCTTCGAGCTGGGTCAGCGAGAGACCGGTGCGAGCCACTCCCTCCCGCTGGTTGGACTGCCGGAGATCACTGATGAACCCTGTGGCCACGTGGACCAGTTCGGCGAACGGCGAGCCGCCGAGCGACATCGCTCCCTGCTCCCGCTCGTCGAGGGTGCGACTGCGGCTCCGGAGAGCGGCATAGCCATGCCCGGCGCGGTCGTAGCGACGGAACTCGGCCCATTTGGTCCAGATGATGTACCACGAGATGATCGAGAAGACCAGGCAGATGACGAGGACCGCCATCGTCTCGACGTTGGCGGTAAGCAGCAGCCCGATCAGTCCTCCACCGGATCCGGACACCGGCGCGTCTTCCATCATCCAGCCGTCCCTTCGAACCAGGTTGCCAGGGCCTTGAGGCCCTCATCGAACCGGACCTCCGGACGCCAGCCGAGGACCCGCTCCGCCTTGGAAATGTCGAGGCAGGACCGGAGCAGTTCGCCGGCCCTGGCCGGGACATGCTCCATCGGTACTTCCCGCCCCAGTGCTGCCATCACGTGGCGACCGAGCTGATTGACCGTCGTCTCAGTGCCGGTCGCGATGTTGAAAGCGGGGACGTCCAGGTGTGCCCCTCGTGACACGTCCACCGACGAAGCGAGAACGCTCGCCCTCGCCACGTCCTTCACGAACACGTAGTCCCGGGTCTGTTCTCCGTCGCCGAAGATCGTCAGCCCCTCACCCCTGAGGATGCGCGAGACGAAGATCGAGACCACACCGGCCTCCGACTTCGGATCCTGCCTGGGTCCATAGACGTTGGAGTAGCGCAGTGCCACACCCTCGAAGTCATTCAGTTCCCCCAGCACTACCTCCGTGTGCTGGGG
>CAZSPH010000011.1:23788-33069 GCA_964608715.1 uncultured Gemmatimonadaceae bacterium
ACACGGAGGTAGTGCTCACCGGCGAGCTTGCTGACCCCGTAGGGAGAGATCGGCAGGTTCTCGGTGGTCTCCGGAGTGGGAATCACGGAGGGGTCACCGTAGACCACGCCGCCACTCGATGCGAAGATCACCCGCTTCGTTCCGCCGGAACCAGCACCGGCGAGGATATTGGCGAAACCGACCAGATTGATCGCCGCATCGACTTCCGGCTGGGAGACCGATACCCGCACATCGATCTGTGCCGCCTGATGATTCACCACGTCGAACCTGCCGTCGGCAATCGCCTCACGGGCCTCGCGCGAACGGACATCGGCCTGGATGAAGGAAGCGCCTGCCGGGACCTGCTCCCGCTTGCCACGAGAAAGGTCATCCAGGCAGGTCACCGACCAGCCGGCGGCGAGATATGCCTCCGCGATGTGAGACCCGATGAAGCCGGCACCGCCGGTGATGCAGACTGATCCGCTCATAACACCTCTGGGATGGGCGCTGGCAGGCGCCGATGTCGGAAATGCACTGCCTTTCGTCGGGAGGGAAGATAGCCGGTATGATGCCCGATCGGACCACCTCGGGACACGGCATGATGACATGGTCCGGAGGTGTCTCTGCTGCCTCCGGGACCGCATGGTCCGGGACAGCAGAACGGCGGCCCGGGAACCCCGGACCGCCGTCATCCCGGCCTCACTGCACCTCAGAAGGGCAGGTCGTCGTCCTCTCCCTCGAGCGCATCGGGGAAGTCCTTGAAGCTGTCATCCTTGCGACCAGCCTTCGGCGATTCGGAGGCCGCGCGTGATCCACCGCCCCAACTGCTGCCGCCCTCATCGCCACCCTTGCCGCCAAGGAGGATCAGCTCCCGGCAGTTGATCTCGGTGGTGTACTTGGTCTGGCCGTCCTTGTCCTGCCAGGAGCGGTACTCGATCTCGCCCTCGACATAGACCTTCTCACCCTTCTTGCAGTACTTCTCGGCCACGTCGGCCAGCGCCTGCCCCTTGTTGTTCCAGCAGATGACCCGATGCCACTGGGTCTTCTCCTGGCGCTGGCCGTCGCTCCCCTTCCACTGCCGCGAGGTCGCGAGCGAAAGAGTGGCGACCCGGCCGCCGTTGGAAGTGCTGCGGACCTCGGGGTCGGCACCGAGGTTGCCGATCAGTATCACCTTGTTGAGGGACTTGCTCATCTCTTCGCTCCCGCGCTGTTTCGGAAATGGTTGATCCTGCGATGGACCGGGACAATTTCGTCCCTCCCGCCGGGATCGTGATCACATTTTTACGCAAGGGTGGTCTTGATACTGCGTTACCCCAGCTCCAGTTGCAGCACCAGCGCATCCTCCACCGGTGCCCGATAGTATTTCCGGCGCCTTCCGGCCTCGGTGAAACCCGCCTGCCGGTAGAGCGCCCGTGCCGCCGCGTTCGACTCCCTGACCTCAAGCCAGACGGTCCCGGCACCCGCCGCAACGAACCGTTCGATCGCATCAGCCACCAGCAGCGAACCGATCCCCCTGCCACGCTCATCGGGGTTCACCGCCACCGAATGAATCTCGCCTTCTCCTGCCGCGGCCCTGCCGAGCATGCAGCCGATGATACCACGGTCGGATTCCGCCACCGTGGCAATGGCACCTGCCGTCGACATCGCGCTGGCGATCGCGGCCCCCGTCCACGGATCGGTGAACGAACGCAGCTCGATCGCCATGATCGCGTCGAGGTCAGCCGCGACTGCCGGCCGAACCCGGTAACGCCCGGCCATGTTTCCGCTCCCAGACCACCTGTGCTTCTGCCGGACGCCCGTAGACGGGCTCCCAGTCAGCCGGAGAATCTACAGCCACTGTCCCGCCATCGAGTCGAAGCAGTTCGAAGAAGACCGCCGCGTCAGGAAGGGCGTCGTCGCCGATCACCGGAATGATGCCGGTGGCTGCAGCCACCATGTCGAACTGGACTGGTGTGATGGTACCGACGATCCGGTCGAATGGCCCCAGTTCAGCCAGCCTGGCAGGATCGACTGCAGCATTGCCCGGACCATGTGCACTCACCCGACCAGACCCGAACTGCCAGATTCCCGTGAAGACTTCGCCGCGCAGCGCATCTGCCAGTGCCAGCACCCGGTCATCCCCGTGCGATGCCGCTGCGGCACGCAACAGCAGCGACGGCGCCACATGCCACCGGACATCACCTTCCCTCCCCCAGATCAGCCCCTTGGCCGCGGCAGCAGCGAGACGGAGGCCGGTGAACCCTCCTGGCCCGTCGCCGGTGCAGATGGTCGAGACGTCGCGAGGACCGGCACCAAGCTCCCGCAGCACCTCGGCCATCAAGCCGTGCAGTTCACGGCTGTGCTGTCGGGCACCATCGACCAGACGGCGGACCACGACGGTTCCGTCGGTCGCCGCGACGGTACAGCGGGCGGTGGCAGTGTCCCAGGCGAGGGTGATCATGGAGTCAGTTCCACCCGCCTGGTGTCCTCGCCATCATGGTCCAGCGTGATGACGGCAGTGGCAGGAAGTGCCCAGGGGCCGGCGCGGTCGGGCCATTCGATCAGCACGACATCGGAACCGGCAATATCGTCCCAGTCGAGATCGGCGGCCTCGTCGTGACTGCGAAGCCGGTAGCAGTCGAGATGCCGGATGGTTCCCCGCGGCCCGTCATAGCGGTGGACCAGCGCATAGGTCGGTGAGGCGATCTCGCCGGTGGCCCCCCGCCCTTCCGCGAAAGCGCGGACGAAGGTGGTCTTTCCCGCGCCGAGCGGTCCCGTGAGCCAGATGACGGAACCTTCCGGCATCCCGCGACCGAGTGTCGCTGCCCATTCCTCGAACTCGGCGAGACTCATCGTGCCGGTCACCGCGGTCCTCTCCTCACGTTCGGCGCGTTCATCGCCCTGAGTTCGTTCAACTGGTCGCGCAGCATTGCCGCCAGCTCGAACTCGAGGTTTGCGGCCGCCTCGCGCATCTGCTGCTCCAGTGCCGCCATCGCGGCTGCCCGGTTGGCCGGGTCGCGCAGGTCGACGGCAGTTTCCTTCGTCGCGCCCTTGCGACGCGGCTCTGGTCGTTCAGTCCGCTGATCGGCAACGTTGGTCGAGAGTCTCACCTCGTCGAGCGACTTGACGATCGACATCGGAGTGATGCCGTGCTCGATGTTGTGGGCCCGCTGCAACTCGCGCCGGCGATCCATTTCGGAGAGAGCCCGTTCCATCGATCCGGTAATCCGGTCGGCGTAGAGAATCGCCCTGCCATGAACATTGCGCGCGGCACGGCCCACCGTCTGGATCAGTGAACGATCACTCCGCAGAAAGCCCTCCTGATCGGCGTCGAGAATCGCCACCAGTGACACCTCCGGAAGGTCGAGCCCCTCTCTCAGCAGATTGATCCCGACCAGCACGTCGAACTCGCCGAGCCGGAGGCCCCGGAGGATCTCGACTCGCTCGATCGCGTCGATGTCACTGTGGAGGTACTTCACGCGAATCCCGGCCTGCTGCATGTAGTCACTGAGATCCTCGGCCATCCGCTTGGTGAGAGTGGTCACCAGCACCCGCTCGCGGCGCTCGGCCCTGATCCTGATCTCATGCAGCAGATCGTCGACCTGCCCTGCCACCGGCCGGATCTCCACCTCGGGATCGACCAGGCCGGTGGGGCGGATCACCTGCTCCACCACGGCTCCCGTCGACAGTTCGAGTTCCAGATTGCCCGGTGTCGCAGACACGGCAATGAGCTGAGGAGTCAGTTCCATGAACTCCTCGAAACGCAGTGGCCGGTTGTCCAGCGCCGAAGGGAGACGGAAGCCGTACTCGACCAGCGTCTCCTTGCGGGCCCGGTCACCGTTGTACATCCCGCCGATCTGCGGCAGCGTCACGTGCGACTCGTCGACCACCACCAGGAAGTCATCGGGGAAGTAGTCGAAAAGGCAGGCTGGCCGTTCACCCTGGGCGCGATCAGCGAGATGGCGGGAGTAGTTCTCCACCCCGGCACAGGTTCCCACTTCGAGCAGCATCTCTATGTCGAAGGTGGTCCGGGTCTCGAGACGCTGTGCCTCCAGCAGCTTACCGGCACTGCGCAGTTCGCGCAGCCGCCCGGCCAGTTCGGCACGGATCTTCATGACAGCCCGCTCCACCGTGGGGCGCTCCATCACGAAGTGCTTCGCGGGATATATCGCACACTTGTCCAGCTCGGCTATGGTGTTGCCGGTCAGCGGATGGATCCGCGAAATCCGCTCGACCTCGTCGCCCCACAGCTCGATCCTAACCGCCTGCTCGGCGTAGGCCGGGAAGATCTCGATGGTATCGCCACGAACCCGGAAGGTTCCCTGTTCGAACGCGGCATCGTTGCGCTGGTACTGGATCCGGACCAGATCGGCGAGAATGGCATCGCGCCCCCGGGTCTCCCCCACCTTCACCGCGACCACCAGCGCCTCGTAGGCTTCAGGATCGCCGAGGCCGTAGATCGCTGACACGGTCGAGACGATCACCACATCGTTCCGTTCCAGCAGCGACGAGGTGGCACGCAGCCGGAGCGACTCGATGTCCTGGTTGATCGAGGCGTCCTTCTCGATGTAGACATCGGTGGCCGGAACGTAGGCCTCCGGCTGGTAGTAGTCGTAGTACGAGACGAAGTACTCGACCGCGTTGCCCGGAAGAAACTGCTTCAGCTCGCCGTAGAGCTGCGCTGCCAGCGTCTTGTTGTGGGAGAGCAGCAGGGTCGGCTTGCCGTAGTTGGCGATTGCGTGGGCCAGCGTCATCGTCTTGCCGCTGCCGGTGACTCCCAGCAGTGTCTGGTAGCGGTCACCACGCCGCAGCCCTGCCGTCAGCTCGGCGATGGCACGAGGCTGATCGCCGGCAGGCTCGAACGGGGCACGGACTTCGAAGACAGGCATCTCTCAAAGATAATCGAATCTTCGGGAGATGTTCGGGCCCGGGAAGCCCGGGGCGACCCGCAATCCCGGCTATCTTGAAACAATGGCTACCTACCTCCTCAAGACCGAACCTTCGACCTACTCCTGGGATGACCTGGTCCGCGAGAAGCGGACCGTCTGGGACGGAATCACCAACGCCACCGCCCTGATCGCGATCCGGCAGATGCAGCCGGGCGACGAGGCGCTGATCTACCATTCGATGTCGGACAAGGCGATCGTCGGGATCGCGAGGATCGTCAGCGATCCGTACCCCGATCCGAAGAAGAACGACCCGAAGCTGGTGGTGGTCGACGTCGAGATGGTGCGACCGCTCGCGAAGCCGGTCACCCTTGCCGAGATCAAGGCGGTGCCGACGCTGGCCGACTTCGCGCTGGTGAGGATCTCACGGCTCTCGACGATGCCGGTGAGCGCGAAGCACCGCAAGGAGCTGGAGAAGCTCGGGGTACGATAGCGGCAAAGTGCACTGACACCTGGCCGTCGGGGCGCAGCATGCTGCGCCCCTGGGTGACAGGACGATATCTCATCCCCTGAGAGACGGCGACGCATGGCGTCGCCCCTACTACGCTCCCGCCTCCCGCCGTTCAACCGTGCTGACGCCTTTCACCCGGCGGATCGCCTTGAGCACCTTCGCCAGGTGCGGCAGGTTGTCGACCTCTACGAAGATCGTTCCGAACATCGTACCATCCTTCGACTGGATGTCGGCGCCGCGGATGTTGGTTCCGGTCTCGGAGATCGCCTGCATGAGATCGGCGTAGAGCCCGCGTCGATCTTCTCCTGTCACCGCCAGTCTCACCGCGTAGGTTTCCCCGCTCTGCTCCTGCCAGTCGATCTCGACCCGACGATCGTAGTCGGTCAGCGTCAGCAGATTGGGGCAGTCCGAACGGTGGATCGAGATTCCGCGACCCAGTGATACGTATCCGACGACCGGATCACCCGGCACCGGCTGGCAGCACTGGGCGTACCGCACCATCAGACCGTCGACGCCCTGGATCCTGATTCCGCGTCCGAGTCTGATCCGGTCGATCACCCGTCCGAACATCGTCGGCGGTTTCTCCTGGAGTGCCTCGGCCGGCAGATCGGGGAAGATCGCCCGCATCACCTGACCGATCGCGAGATCGCCACGTCCCAGCGAAACTTCCAGCGCATGCCCGTCCACCAGATTGAGCGTGCGACCTGCCGTGTCGATCCGATCGCGTGAAGGGGAGTCCAGTCTTCTCCGCTTCATCTCGCGCGCCAGGATCTCCTGGCCGAGCTGGGCGGACACCGCCTCCTCTTCCTGGCGGATCCAGTGCTTGATCTTGCTGCGGGCTCTGCCGGTGCGGACGTGTGCAAGCCAGTCGCGGGACGGCTTTGCCTGGGGCGACGTCAGCACCTCGACGGTGTCACCGTTGCGCAGTTCACGATGCAGCGGGGCGATCTTTCCGTTGACCCGCGCTCCCGAGGTCCGGAGCCCGAGTCCGGTATGCACCGCGAACGCGAAGTCGATGGCGGTGGCTCCCTTGGGAAGCTGTTTGACGTCTCCCTCGGGGGTGAAGACGAAGATCTCGTCGTGATAGAGATCGACCTTCAGGAACTCCAGGAACTCCTCGGGCGAGGCACTCTCCTGCTGCAGTTCGAGAAGCTGCCTGAACCAGCCGAGCTGGCGACCGATATCGTCTTCCTCGCCAGTCGACTTGTACAGCCAGTGTGCGGCAATACCGTTCTCCGCGGTGCGATGCATGTCGCGGGTGCGGATCTGGATCTCGAAGAGCTGGCCGCCGGGCCCGAAGATGGTGGTATGGAGTGACTGATAACCGTTTGACTTGGGCGAGGCGATGTAGTCCTTGATCCGCTCCTGGAGCGGAGTCCAGGTGTGGTGGATCACGCCGAGGGCGTGGTAGCACTCGGGTACCGATCCGACGATCACCCGCATCGCCATCAGGTCGTAGATCTCCTCGAAGGGTTTGTCCCGCTTCTTCATCTTCTGGTAGATCGACCAGAGATGTTTCGGCCTGCCGCTCACCTCGAAACCGGTGACGCCGGCGCGCTTCAGCTCGTCCTCCAGCGGTTCACGGAGTCGCGAGATCGTCTCCTGCCGCTCGGTGCGCTTGGTTGCCACCTGATGCGCCAGGTGCTGGTACTCCTCGGGTTCGAGGAACTTGAACGCCAGGTCCTCGAGTTCGGTCTTGACGTTCGCCATGCCGAACCGGTGAGCCAGCGGAGCGTAGATCTCGCGGGTCTCGGTTGCGATGCGGCGACGTCTTTCCGGCGACAGGTGTTCGAGAGTCCGCATGTTGTGCAGCCGGTCGGCCAGCTTGATGATGATGACCCTGGCATCCTTGGCAACCGAGAGCAGCAGCTTGCGATAGTTCTCCGACTGCTCCTCTGCCGAGGAGCGGAACGAAAGGTTCGAGATCTTGGTCAGGCCGTCGACCAGTGCCGCCACTTCACTGCCGAACTCGCGGGAGATGTCGTCGGTGGAATGCTCGGAGTCCTCGACCACGTCGTGCAGCAGTGCCGCACAGATCGAGGTCGTATCCACCAGCAGCGACGCAAGAATGGAAGCCACCGCAATCGAGTGCTCGACGAAGTCCTCGCCGCTCATCCGCTTCTGGCCGCGGTGCGCTGTCGCCGAGTATCGCAGCGCGCGGTCGATCATCGGGATGTCGAGTCGTTCGGCATACTTCTCGAGCGTCGCGAAGAACGACGGCGAGAGTTCGTGCAGTGCGGCTGGTGCGGCTGGACTCACATCAATCCCATGGTTGCGAACGAGACGTAACGGTCTCCGGCCACGATGACATGGTCGTGGACTGGAAGATCCAACAGCTTCCCGGCGGCAACCAGCTGCCTGGTGACGGCCCGATCCTCGGGAGAGGGCGTCGGGTCGCCGCTGGGATGGTTATGGACAAGTATTACACCGGCAGCGGCTTCGGCGATAGCCGCCCGGAACACTTCCCGCGGATGGACGAGTGAGGAGTCCAGCAGGCCGCGGGTGATCAGGATGTCCCGGATGACGCAGGAGCGGGTATCGAGTGCCACCAGGTGGAACTCCTCCACTGCCAGGTCCCGGATCCGCGGGGCCATCAGTCGTACCACATCTTCCGGCGACCTGATCGCCTGGCGCCGGGGCCGTCCGTCCGAGATCAACCGGTGAGCGATCTCGAAACCGGCAGCCAGCCGGGCAGCCTTGGCGGCCCCTACTCCCGGCTCACGCGTCAGTTCGGCGAGCGGGCGGGCGGCCAGCAGGCGGAGGTCGCCGTTGGAGAGTTCGAGCAGCCGGGCGGCGGTGGTCAGTGAATCCTGGTTCCTGCTGCCGGTGCCTAGCAGGATGGCGAGAAGTTCGGTCGGGGTCAGCGCTCCGGGGCCCAGGCGCCAGAGGCGCTCACGGGGGCGGTCGCGTTCAGCAACGAGAAGGGGCATCATCAGATGATGATACCCCACGACCGGATCGATGGATCCGGATCACGCTTGACAGTATCCCGTTGCGGCGTGCCGGCGCTGCGACATCTCACCACCACACGTACGGAGTGCCATCATGTCCCGCGGTCTGCTCCCTCGGGAGCGGGGTGATCCGGCCGTCACGAAAGCGGTAGAGCCAGATCCGCTGTTGGGTGAGATAGGCGAGGAACTCTCCGTCGGGCGAGAACACCGGGCAGATTCCCCGCACTCCGGTCACGACGGTGTCGCGGCGGGTCACTCCGGGGCGGAGCAGGATGGCGAAGGTGCCGTCATGTCGGGTGTAGACGATCCGGCCGTCGCGGGCGACATCTCCATAGCAACCAGCCCATCGTCCCTCGGCATGCGGCAGCAGGAGCGTCGGCTCGCTGCCCGGACCGGTCATCCGGACCAGACCGTCATACACCTCATCAGCCGTCCCCCCGCGATCAAGCAGCACCGACCCATCAAGCGGATCATAGCGGGGATTGGCAAGATCATCGTCAACTTGACTGGCCCACCAGGTGACCGCCGCGCCGGTGGCGAGGTCGACCTCGACCAGCCTGCGAGCAACTCCCGATCTAAACAGAGGCACAATCGCTCTGCCGCCATCGAGAGAAACGTCCGGATAAGTTACGCTGTAACCATCATCAGGATGATACAGGTCGGTCAGCAAGTCACCGACCAGCGAATGACGGCTCAGCACCCAGGTTCCCCCCATACCTGGAGCACCTGGCACACGCCTCGGGCCTATCAGCGAGGGATACGGTGATGTCACACGGCGTATCGCCATGTACGACAGCCCGGTGCCCAGTGTCGCACCATCGTCCGTGCTGATCATCGTATCGCTGCCAGTCGCCACGTCGCGGACTACGAGTCCACCTCGGCGGCCGGATTCTACATGCCGAAGCAGCAGCTTGCCGGTCGGCTCCGGTAGCGGATCGGGGCCGGGATCGGTGCTGCCGCAGGCTGAGCTGAGCA
>CAZSPH010000012.1:0-10374 GCA_964608715.1 uncultured Gemmatimonadaceae bacterium
CCCAGCACCCCGACATAGGTGCTCTTGGCAACCTCGGCGTCCTTGCCGGCGGTCTTGCCGAGCTGGTCGGAAGTGCTGGTGGCATCGAGCACGTCGTCGGCAATCTGGAACGCCACACCGACCTCGGCACCGTAGCGGGCGAGAGCCTGGCGGACCGGTGCGGAGGCACCGGCAGCGATCGCCCCCATCTCCACCGCAGCGGCGATCAGCGCACCGGTCTTGGCACGATGGACAGCCACCAGATCTGACAGAGCCAGACTCCTCCCCTCAGCCACCAGGTCGAGCCACTGACCGCCGACCATCCCGCGGATTCCACCGGCTTCGAAGAGTACAGCAGCCAGGTCGCCGAGAGTGGCGGTGTCCAGACCCATTGCGGCAGCGCGGCGGGCGAGCAGTTCGGCGGCCACCGGCACCAGCAACCAGCCCACCCGGGTCGCCACCGGCACACCGAAGACCACATGCGTGGTGGGACGACCGCGCCGGAGCGGATCGTCGTCCATGCAGGGCAGGTCGTCGTGGATCAGCGAATAGGTGTGCACCACCTCGACCGCTGCAGCAATGCCGGCGATGGCGTCGCCGGTTCCGCCGGCGGCTCGGTAGGCAGCGATCAGCAGCGCCGGCCGCACCCGCTTGCCGGGAGAGCGCAACGCGTAGGCCAGTGCCGGACCGATGGGTGGAGAATGATCCCGCTCCATCTCGACCGCGCAGGCCTCCAGCTCCGCGTCCACCGCGGCGCGCACTTCGTCGAGCAACAGTGCAGCGGTGTCACTCCCCAAACGGAACGATCCTCGGTGCGCCATCGCTGCCATTCTCCTGCAGCGCCATCGAAACCTTCACCTCGACTTCGGCGAGACGCGCCTGGGCGGCCTTGAGTCGGGCAATCCCTTCCTCGAACAGCGCCAGGGCCTCCTCGATAGGACGTCCTTCGTCTTCGAGACCGCGAACGATCTCCTCCAGCCGCTTCAGGTCCTGATCGAGAGTCTGAGCTTCAGCCATCATTCCTCCACCCGCGCCTCGACGGCGCCATCCTGTACCGTGAGCGTGAATCGCCGGCCGGCGGGAAGGTCCGCTGTGCGCCGGAGCACCCTGCCATCCTCATCCCGGGCCATCGAATAGCCACGCGCCATCACCGCCAGCGGCGAGAGAGCATCGAGCTGACCGGCGAGACGTCCGAGTGCGGCCTGCCGTCCGGCAATCAGCCGCGCCATTCCGGGTTCCAGTCGAGCAGCGGCGCGAGTGAGTCGATCGCGCACTCGCGAAAGGCGCCGCTCGAGTGCCGGGCCGAGTGACGCCGCCATCCGCGCCAATCGGCGCTCACTCGCCACGACTCGCCCGCGCAGCGCATGCGCCATCCGGTCGCCGGTGCGTTCCAGCCGGTCACGACGTCGGCCGACCAGCACCCGCATCCGGTTGACCATCGCTGCCTGCAGCGAGTCGACCCGGTCGAGCACTTCCTCGCGATCCGGCAGCGCGAACTCCGTCGCCTGCGAAGGAGTGGCCGCGCGAAGGTCGGCGACCAGATCGGCCAGCGTCACATCGACCTCGTGGCCGACGGCCGATATCACCGGCACCGGACAGGCCGCGATCGCACGGCAGACACCTTCGTCATTGAATGCGGCAAGATCCTCGCGCGCACCACCGCCGCGACCGATGATGCAGCAGTCGATGCCATCGATCCGCGGAATCATCGCCAGCGCACGAATCAGTTCGGCGGGTGCACCTTCACCCTGCACCGCTGCACCGATGACCACCAGCTCCACCGCCGGCCAGCGATTCCTGGTCACCGTGACGATGTCATGGACCACCGCACCGCCGATGGAAGTGACCACTGCGATCCGCTGCGGAAACGCCGGCAGTGGCCGCTTGCGCGCCGGGTCTAGCAGGCCGTCGGCGGCCAGGCGCTGCCGGATCTGTTCGACCGCCTGGGCGGACGAACCGACCGCACCGGCAGGCAGAAGCTGGGTGACATTGAAGCGGAGCTGGGTGCGCTCCTCCCACACCTGGGGTGAGCCGAGTACGAAGACCTCGCTCCCTTCCTCGATCGGACCGCGAAGACGGGAAGCCGCACCGCGCCACATCGTGCAGTCGACCTTGGCAAGTTCGTCCCGGAGCCCGAAGTACCAGTGGCCGCTGGGATAGCGCTTCACTCCCGTGACTTCACCGCGGACCCAGATCGGACCGGTGGCAGACTCGACCGCGTCCTTCACCGTTCTCGCAAGCTGCTGCACTGTCCACGGCGTCCCGGAAATATTCATCCCGCGACCAGGCGCTCGGCGGAGGTAAGGGTGTTGCGAAGCAGCATCGCAATCGTCATCGGCCCGACTCCACCGGGCACCGGCGTATAGGCTGATGCCAGTTCCGCCGCTGCCGCCGGATCGACATCGCCGGTAACCCGGTAGCCGGTGGAACGCGAAGGATCCACCACCCGGTTGATGCCGACATCGATCACCGTCGCACCGGGCTTGATGGCATCGCGACCGATGAACTCGGCCCGACCGACAGCGGCAACGAGAATGTCAGCGCGCCGGCAGACTTCGACCAGATTGCGGGTCCGCGAATGCGCCACCGTCACGGTGGCATCACCACCACGCCCGCTCCGCATCAGCAGATTGGCCATCGGCCGCCCCACGATGGTCGACCGACCGACCACCACCGCTTCCGCTCCCGCAGTGGCGATTCCGCTCCTGACCAGGATCTCGACGACACCGGCAGGCGTGCAGGGAACGAATCCGGTGGGATCACCCAGCACCAGCTTGCCGACGTTGACCGGATGGAAACCGTCGACGTCCTTGGCCGGATCGATCCGGCGGATCACCAGATCGGGATCGAGATGCTTCGGCAGCGGCATCTGACAGAGGATGCCGTGAATCGCTGGATCAGCATTCAGACGATCGATCACAGCCAGCAGCTCGGCCTCGGCAACCTCAGCGGGCAGCTTGATCGTCTCCGAGTGCATCCCCGCCTCGATGCATGCCTTCCCCTTCGACCTGACGTAGATCTCGGAAGCCGGATCGCTGCCGACCAGTACCACAGCCAGCCCCGGCGTGATCCCTCGTCCGATCGACTGCTGCACTCCCGCTGCTACTTCCGCACGAAGCTCCGCCGCAATCGCCTTGCCGTCCAGTACTCTTGCACTCATCTCGCTATTCCCGTTGCCCTGGTCTCCCGGATCACCGTGACCCTGATCTGTCCAGGGTATTGCAGTTCAGCTTCGATCCGCCGCGCGATCGCTTCCGAAAGTTCGAGTGCTCCCGGATCGTCGATCTGCTCCGGCTTCACTATCACCCTGATCTCGCGACCGGCCTGGATCACATTGGTCCGCTCGACCCCGGGATAGCTGCTGGCGATCTCCTCCAGTCGGGCCAGACGCTTCACGTAGCTCTCGAACGCCTCCCGCCGCGCACCGGGGCGCGATCCGCTGATCGCATCTGCCGCCTGCACCAGCACCGACTCGGCACTCTCGTGAGGGACGTCGTCGTGATGCGCCTCGATCGCGTTGAGCACCGCCGCCGATTCGCCGAACCGTCGGCAGACATCGACACCCAACTGGACGTGGGTTCCTTCGTGCTCGTGAGTCAGCACCTTGCCGATGTCGTGCAGCAGCGCACCACGCCTCGCCAGCGTGGCGTCGAGACGGAGTTCCTCCGCCATCATTCCGGCGAGCCAGGCGGCTTCCTTGGAATGTTCGTAGAGATTCTGTCCGTAGGAGGTGCGATACCTCATCCGGCCGATCAGCTTGAGCAGTTCGGGGTGAAGACCGTGAACGCCCACATCGAAGGCCGCCCGTTCTCCGTGCTCGTTCAGTTCCGATTCGAGTTCACTGCGGGCGCGATCGACCACTTCCTCGATGCGGCCCGGATGGATTCTGCCATCGGCCACGAGTGCGGCGAGTGCCCGGCGGGCGGTCTCCCGTCTGACCGGATCGAAGCAGGAGATCACCACCGAATCGGGAGTGTCGTCGATGATCACGTCGACGCCGGTGGCGAGTTCGAAGGCCCTGATGTTGCGCCCCTCGCGACCGATGATCCTGCCCTTCATGTCATCGGAGGGGAGTGGTACAGCCGAGACGGTGGTTTCGGCGGTGTGTTCGGCGGCGAGACGCTGGGTGGCCATCGAGATGATCCGTCGCGCCTCGCGATCGGCTTCGACACGAGCATTCTCGCGGATCTCGCGGGCCTGCGCCTGTGCTGCGGCGCGGGCCGCATCTTCGACTTCCTGGCGCACCTGGCGCGCGGCTTCGGCGGCCGAAATCCCGGCGACCTGTTCCAGCCGCTCTCTGACCAGCCGCTCCAGTCGTGCAACCTCGGAACTCGCGGCACCGAGTTCCCGCTCGCGAGTGGCCAGCCGTTCGCGAGCGGAGACGAGCTGGCGATCCTCTTCCCTGAGCCGCTGCTCGCGTTCGGAGATCTGGTGCTCCCGCTCCGCGATCCGCTGCTCTGTGCGCTCCACTTCGGCGCGGCGGCGGTCGGCCTCGTGGGCGGCTTCTTCCTTGATCGCGAGAGCCTCCTCGCGTCCAGCGACTATCTGTTCTTCCCGCTGTGCTGCTGCCTCGCGCTCGGCGACAGTCCGGATGTTGTCGGCCTCCATCCAGGCCCGCTCGGTGATCGATCGGAGCGAGCGTCCCCGGCTGCCGAGCACCGCACTCCAGATTCCGATGCCGACCAGAACGCCGACGACCCCGCCGACCAGGCCGGCGAGAAGAGCTGAATCCATGGGATATCCCTCACCCGGCCGGTACCGCGCCGGAATCGAGTCAGTCGGATGCGGAGCGCACTCCGCGCTTGGCGGGCGGCAGCAGCCGCCCCAGGTCCTCCACCATCGCCTCGACCCTGGCAGCGATCTCGCCGTCGGTCCGGCGCTGCCGGAAGAGTTCCTCCGTCACAGCCAGTCCGGCCAGGATCGCAGCCTTGTGCGCCTCGAGCGAGGGAAGCATGGTCCGGATGTGCCGGAGGGTATCGTCGAAATAGGCCGCGATCTCGCGGGTGTACTCGGGCGGGAGTTCGGACCGGACGACCAGTTCCTCGCCACCCACGGTGACCTTGACCGAAGTCTTGGAACTCATCCGTCCTCCTCTTCTCCCTCATCGGGAAGCACGAACGCCACCCGCTGACGAAGTGAGGTCATCAGATCACGGGTCCGCTCGATCCGGTGATGGAGTTCGAGATTCTCCTTCTCCAGATCCAGCAGCCTGCCTCGCAGCGAGACCAGTTCCTCGCTCGGCACCATCCCGCCCTGCGCCTTGACCGACTGCAGCTCGCCCTCGGCCTTGAGGCAACGGCGGCGCCAGCCGCCGAGTTCATCGGTCAGATGTCGCAGCACCCGCTCGAGGTCATCGAGCGCGGTGAGGTCAGGACGAACGTAGGGTGACGTCAAGCTCCCGCTCCAGCGAGGATATCAGACGACCGACCGCCTTCTCCACTTCACTATCGACAAGTGTACGGTCATCGGCCCGGAAACGCAGCCTCACCACCACCGAACGGCGACCGGCGGGAATATCGCCCCCCCGGAACTCGTCGACCACTGCGACATCGGTCAGGGCATGACGCCGACCGCGCTCCAGCAGCAATCCGGTGACGTCGGCAACCGGCCGACCGAGGGCCACCAGCAGGGCCAGATCGCGGGTCACCGCCGGATAGGCCGGCAGCGGCGCGAACTTCCGGACCGCAGCATCTGCCGCGATCACCTGAACGGCGCCACCCCACAGCTCGCCTGCCCAGCGCGGTGCATCGGCTTCGAGGCGACCGCACCAGCCGATCGGCGTGCCGTCAGCTCCATTCACCAGCCAGCAGTCGTCACCGGCAACGACCGTGACACCGGGAGCGGCCAGTGCTGCGAGCTGTTCCACCAGCCAGCGGGCGTCCCAGCGATTCCATTCATCAGTCGACTGTGCCGTCGACCAGTGGCGGGGATGACGGGCACCGGTAACGGCAAACGCCGCCATCAGTCGTTCCGTCGGCCGCTTCCCATCGCCCTGCTGCTCGAAGACCGTCCCGATCTCGAAGAGCCGCACATCACCGGTGCCCGCAGCCCAGTTGCGCTCGACCTCGCGTACTACTGCGGGAAGAATCTGCGAGCGCAGCCTGCCATGATCGGCACTCAGCGGATTGAGGATCCGGGGCGAGCGCGAATCGTCGGCATCAGTCATCGGCAGCGTCATCACCTCGGCAAGACCGAGTGATGCCAGACCGGAACGGACTCTCGCGGCTGCGCCCCAGAGCGGATCGTCCACCTGATTGCCGGGACGCGCGCCGCGCAGTTCGACCGGGATCTCGTCGTAGCCATGCACCCTGGCGATCTCTTCCACCAGATCGATCTCGCCGGTGAGGTCGGGGCGCCAGCCCGGCACGTCCACTGCGATGCGGGCGTCGTCCGGCTTGCTCACGATGGTGCATCCGATCGCGACCAGACAGCGCTCGATCTCGCGCCATTCGAGGGCCACGCCGAGCACCTGGGCAACGCGCGACGGGCGGAGGAAGATCCGCGGCGGGTGAACCGTCTCGGGAACGCAGTCGACCGTGTCGCCATCGACGCGACCACCACAGATGCCCACCAGCATCCGGAGCGCCCGGCGGAAGGCATCGACTGCACCCCATCGGTCGGTGCCGCGCTCGAAACGATGTGATGCATCGGTCGAGAGGTTCACCGCCACGCGTGCAGCGCGGACCCGGGACGGATCGAACCAGGCACATTCGAGGAAGATGTCGGTCGTGGTATCGGTCACCTCAGTGTCGAGGCCACCCATCACGCCGGCGATACCGATCGCACGCTCAGCATCGGCGATCACTACCGCGCCTTCCGGGAGCTTGCGGGTCACGCCATCGAGAGTCACGACACTTTCACCGGTACCAGCAGCACGCGCCACGATCCGGTCGCCACGCAGCGTGGTGACATCGTAGGCGTGCATCGGCTGGTTCAGTTCCAGCATCACGTAGTTGGTGACATCCACCACGTTGTTGATGCTGCGTACTCCCGCACCTTCGAGTCGCTCGACCAGCCACTTCGGCGAGGGACCGACCTTCACGCCGCGCACCACTCCACCGAGGAAGCGGCCGCATCCCGCTGCATCGATGATCTCCACGGTGACGCCACCGGTCTCGCCGGTGGCGCCGGCCTTCGCTGGTGGTGGCACATCGAGATTCGGCACGCCGGGAAGATCGGGCAGCCGGAACGGTGCCCGGAGCGAGATCGCGATTTCGCGGGCAATTCCCTTGTGCCCCAGCAGGTCGGGACGATTGGGAGTGACATCGACTTCGAGCTGCTGGTCGCCGCCACTGATCACTGCGGTGAGCGGAGAGCCGGGAGCAAGATCGGTGTCGAGCGGCAGGATCCCTTCGTGATCCTCTCCCAGGCCAAGTTCGCGGGCCGAGCAGAGCATTCCTTCGGAGAACTCACCCCGCAGTTTGCGGCGTTCGATCACCAGGCCACCGGGCATCGTCGTGCCCAGACGGGCGAAGGGATACCTGACTCCGGCCGTGACGTTGGGCGCGCCGCATACGACGTTCCACATCGTCCCCGAACCGTCATCGACAGTGGTTACGCGGAGCTTGTCGGCGCCGGGATGCGGCCGCACATCGGTGACCAGTCCGACCACGAACTGATCGAGGTCAGGACCGACCTTGGTGATCGAGTCGACCGGCGCGCCAAGCATTCCCAGTCGGGCTGCTACATCGCGTGCATCCAGCGGCTTGCGGAGGAAACCTTCCAGCCAGCGCAGTGAGGCCTTCATCCGCCGATTCCTCCGAACTGCGACAGGAACCGCATGTCTCCGCCGTAGAGCAGCCTGATGTCGGGAATCGCGTAACGCTGCATCGCGATCCGCTGGGGGCCCATTCCGAAGGCCCAGCCGGTGTAGCGCTCGGGGTCTAGGCCGCAGTTGCGCAGCACCTGCTCGTGCACCATGCCGCAGCCGAGGATCTCCATCCAGCCGGTTCCCTTGCAGGCGGCACAGCCTTCACCGTCGCAGAGGCGGCAGCCGACATCCATCTCGGCGGAGGGTTCGGTGAACGGGAAGAACGACGGCCGGAACCGCACCCTCGTGTCCTCACCGAGGAAGCGGCGGGCGAAGTGGGTCAGCGTGGCCTTGAGGTCGACGAAGGAGATTCCTTCGTCGACCGCGAGTCCCTCGATCTGCGTGAACGCCGGGGCATGCGACGGATCGAACGCGTCGTTGCGATAGACCGTTCCCGGGATCACTACCCGGTAGGGCGGCGGCCCTTCGCGCATCACCCTGATCTGCACCGGCGAGGTGTGGGTTCGCAGCAGCAGCCGTTCGCCGGCCGGCAGCTCGACCCTGCCCGTATCGAGATACAGGGTGTCGTGCATGTCCATTGCCGGGTGGTCGGGCGGGAAGTTGAGTGCCGCGAAGTTGAGTTCGTCGGTTTCGACTTCCGGCCCCAGTGCCACGGCGAAGCCCAGGCCGCGGAAGATCTCGACGATCTCGTCTACCACCATGGTTACCGGGTGACGGGTACCGGTCCAGGCTGCGCGTCCCGGCATTGACAGATCGATGTCGGCGGAGGCCGCAGCACGCTCGGCGGCGGCGAGTGCCACGCGCCTGGCGGCGAAGGCTTCCTCGAAGCGGGTGCGCAGCGAATTGAGGGCAGGACCGGCGGTGCGGCGCTCCTCGATCGGGAGCGTCGCCAGGGCCTTCAGCCGATGGGTGAGTTCACCCTGCTTCCGTCCGAGGACGGCGATCTCCTCGGCGTCGAGGGCCGCCGCATCCAGCGATGCGACGGCCCCGAGTCGGGCTTCGAGGCCCGCGAGATCAGTCGAGTGGGGCGTCACGCCCCGCCTCAGGCCGCCTGCTGGGCCTTGGCCACATCGGCCAGCTTGGCAAAGGCGTCGGCATCGTTGACGGCGAGGTCGGCGAGGACCTTCCGGTTGATTTCGACACCGGCCTTCTTGAGGCCGTCCATCAGCCGCGAGTACGACAGCTCGTGGATGCGGGCGGCGGCACCGATGCGGGTGATCCAGAGGCGACGGAAGTCACCCTTCTTCTTGCGGCGATCGCGGTAGGCGTATGCCAGACCCCGCTCGACCGTCTCCTTGGCTGCCTTGTAGCGCTTGCTGCGTGCTCCGACCGCGCCCTTGGCGGCGGCCATGATCTTCTTCTTGCGCGCGTGGTGGGCGACACCGTTCTTGACCCGTGACATGTGCTGTTCCTCCTCAGGCCTGAAGCAGCTTGATGGTGCGCGGATAGTCGGCCGACGACACCAGCGCCGACTTGCCGAGACGGTTCTTGCGGGCGGAATCCTTCTTGGTGAGGATGTGCCGCTTGTTGGCCTTGGCCCGCTTGATCTTGCCGCTGCCGGTAATGGTGAAGCGCTTCATCGCTGCGCGCTTGGTCTTCTGCTTGGGCATCTCTTGCTCCTGTTGCGTATCCCGTAACCCGTGCCGGTTACTTCGGCGCGAGTACCATGATCATGTTGCGGCCGTCGAGCTTGGCTTCCTGCTCGACCTTGGCCACGTCCGCCAGCGACCCGGCGACCCGGTCGAGCACTGCGCGACCAAGCTCAGGGTGCGCCATCTGCCTGCCACGGAACATCATCGTGACCTTGACCTTGTTCCCCTCACCGAGGAACTCCCGGGCGTGCCGGGTCTTGAAGTCGAAGTCGTGGTCATCGATGCCGGGCCGGTACTTCACTTCCTTGAGGTGGATGACGTGCTGCTTCTTCTTCGCAGCGCGCGCAGCCTTCGCCTCCTCGAACTTGTACTTGCCGTAGTCCATGATCTTGACCACCGGCGGGCGGGCCATCGGAGCGACCTCAACCAGGTCGAGCCCCCGTTCCTGGGCGGCGGCGAGCGCCTCTTCCACCGGGAGCACCCCGAGCTGCTCACCCTCGGCGGTGACTACCCGCACCGGGGAGATCCGGATCTGGCGGTTTACCCGTACCCGACGTTCACGATCGAAGCTGGACAGTGGCTTTCCCTTTCACCAACGGTTGAAACGAAACACCCCGCTCATCACTGGGCGGGGTGTCGAAGAGGCGCACCGCGACGCCGAAGCGCCGGATGCTTATGTCTCTCTCGACCCGTTTGCCCTACCTCGGCTGGGGGTGGGATCGGAACTCCCGATCCACTTGCATGACCCAAGTATACCCGGAGATGGTCCCGCAGGCAAGGGGCCCTGCCGTACGGACGACGCATGGCGAACCGCGACCGCAGGCAAGGGGCCCTGCCGTAAGGGCGCAGCATGCTGCGCCCGTGCTGGGCCTGGGCCGGGGCCGCCAACAGCCGGACGACGCATGGCGAACCGCGACCGGAGGCAAGGGCCCTGCCGTAAGGGCGCAGCATGCTGCGCCCGTGCTGGGCCGGGGCCGGGGCCGGGGCCGCCAACAGCCGGACGACGCATGGCGAACCGCGACCGGAGGCAAG
>CAZSPH010000012.1:10474-31464 GCA_964608715.1 uncultured Gemmatimonadaceae bacterium
GGCAAGGGCCCTGCCGTAAGGGCGCAGCATGCTGCGCCCGTGCTGGGCCGGGGCCTGGGCCGGGGCCGCCAACAGCCGGGCGACGCATGGCGAACCGCGACCGGAGGCAAGGGGCCCTGCCGTAAGGGCGCAGCATGCTGAGCCCGAACCGGCATGGTGCCTGAATGGTGAAGCACATTTCGGGCTGAACTGCACTGAGATGGACTACCGGGATATGTTCGAGGCGTGCTCAGAGGTCGTAGAGAGTCAGTGCTACGGTGTCGTGACACGCGACGCGGGTTGCACGGAGGGGGGATGGCTGTGGTGTGAGTGGGGACTTTAGAAACCATGAAGCCAGTAGCATGGGGACTACACCGCCACATGCCGCCCCCGTGGGGCCCGGTTCTGGAGCCCCACGACTTCCGGATTATCCGACTTGGAGGCATTCCAATGCAGCTGCGCTATCTCTTCATCCTGCTGGCGGCTCCAGTGTCCCAGCTCAGTTCCCAAGTAGGCAGTGCCTCCGCTTCGGTTATCCGCTCCACAGCACCACGCCTTGCGGAAAACGCGTCGTGGCACCTGACTCCCAATCCTTCGCTGAACATCGGAGGTGGAGAACCGGACGGACCGGAAGACTATTCCAGCAGTTCGCGGGTTCTCGAGTTGCCGAATGGCTTGATCGTGTTCTACTCCGGTGCGACGGGACAGGTCCGCTTCTACAATGCTAGCGGGGCAATGATCGCAAAGGTCGGTCGCCGCGGGGAAGGGCCAGGTGAGTTCCGGACAGCGGACCTTTTCCCGGGACGCGGTGACACGATCATGGTCTACGACGGTATCGTCCGACGGCTTACTGTCATTGATGGTAGCGGGCGGATCGTTCGCATGGGCCCGTTCCGGGCACCGCGGCAACCATCGATAGGCTACGCCCAAGGTATGTTGTCCAAGCCACTTGCGACACTAGCCAACGGCGCGTTGGTGCTGACAAGCTGGCCGGCGTTGTCTGTTGGGCCACCATCTTCACATTATCGTGACTCACTCCTTGTCCTTGCCATGAAGCCAGGCGATTCTATCGCGACCCCTGTAGTGCGAACTGGCCATTTCGAGACCTACCAGCACCCCAATCGATCGCAGGGCACTTGGCTGCGCTTCCAGAAACACACAGTAGTCGCTGCTGGCACGGACCGCATCTACGTGGCTCGGAACGACCAATGGGAGGTCGAGGTCTACTCGTTCACCGGCAGACTGCTGCAACGCCTGCTGCGACCAATTCAGCCCACAGCGGTCACTCCTGCTTTTATCAGAAGTCTCCCCGCACCCGAACGGCCAGCCCAGTGGGACCAATGGAGTGACCAGCGGCGGACTGCGTGGCAGAACGACCTACGGGATCGCATGTATGCCAAACACTTCCCCCCAATAAGCGATATGTTCGTTTCGCCCGACGGCCTGCTCTACGTCCTCGAAAGCGACGACCCGCGGGCACCGAAGACCCTAGCCGTATTCGACCTCGATGGGACCTTCCTCACCCAGTTTCGTGTCCCGGATGGATTGCGGGTGGTCGCGGTGGGTCGGTCCCGGGTCTATGGCCGCATGGAGGATGAGGACGGGATCAGGTATCTGCTCGGCTACGATATTTCGGGCAGGTAGCGCGCATCGACGAAGCTCCTACTCCGGCGCAGCTCAAGTTGCCTCGCGGCAGCTGCCGCAGGAATACGGGTGACGACAGTGTCCTGGGCGCGGAGGGCGAGCGGGAACAAGCGCGCCAGGCAGAGTGCTGCTACTGTCGACAGGTAAACGTCCTGGCCGCAGGGTTCGCGTTCAATCACCACAAGATCGTTCGACACAGGCGCAGATGGTCGTGAGCGAGTCCAGCAATCGTGCGTGCGCCCTCACTCCCGCTCCATGTCGATCCGGACGTGCACCGTCATCACTCCGCAAGTCCCACCGTCAGGAACAACAACGTTCCGCCGCTCAGCCGGACGGAAGCCGTCCCGCTCGACGGTAACGAGATACACCCCGGATCGACCAACACCTGCAACGTAGCCGACCGGTTCCCCGTCGGCATTCCTTCCCATCACGTACAACGAATCCCGGTAAGTTCCGTCGCGAATCTCACCACGAACGTCACCGCCAACAATGATCGTATCACCTGCGCGATCATAGAGCGTTACACTGACGGCCGGCCGCGGTCCGTCCTGAGGGCAGAGGATACCGTCGTTGCCGCATGACGTCACGAACGCCAGCAGGACGACAGCCAGCGCTCCTCTCCTCACTCCGGCTCCATCTGGATATCGACCCTGGCAGTGGCCACCGTGCATTCGCTGAAGGGGGCTGTGATGTTCCGGCGCTCGACAGGCCTAAACCCGTCTCGCTCGACAACAAGCGTGTAGGTGCCCGATCGCCCATAACCTGCGGCATACTCTACCGGCTGCCCGTCAGTGTTTCTTCTCGAGACACCGAGGGAGTCTCTATAGCTGCCGTCGCGAATCTCACCTCGCCCACCGCCCTGCAACACCGTATCCGCTACGCCATCGTAGAGAACAACACGAACTGCCGCGGCAGGCTCCGTCAAGCAGAGGACGCCGTCGTTGCCGCATGACGCCACGAACGCCAGCAGGGCGACAGCCAGCGCTCCTCGCCTCACTCCCGCTCCATGTCGATCCGGACCCATGCCGGTTCGACCCCGCAACGCCCCCACCGCGCCTCGATGTTCCGGCGCTCTACGGGCCTGAAGCCGTCACGTTCAACAGTCAGCGAATAGACTCCGGGACGACTGTGCCCGTCGATAAGACCCGCCTGATACCCTATGACGTCCCAATTCTCGTTGAAGATCGCGGGCTTCAGAGAATCGCTGAACTCGCCGTCCCGGATCTCCCCTCGCCCCCCACCCAGCAGCAGTGTGTCAGCCACCTGGTCATACAATTGGACTACGACAGGTGGGTAAACCCCTTGGCTGCAGGGTTCGCGTTCAATCACCAGATCCTCGCCGCAAGCGGCGATGGCCATGAGCGAGACCAGCAATGGTGCGTACGCCCTCACTCCTGTTCCATGTCCACACGCACTTGAGTAGTGATTACTCCACATCTGTTACCATGCGCGACAATTCCCCTACGTTCAACAGCACGAAACCCATCGCGCTCCACTGTAAGGTCATAGGTTCCCGGACGACCTAGGCCAGCAACATACCCAACTATATCACCATCCTGGTTCCGTATCGTAGACTTCAACGAATCAGTGAAATCACCGTCACGAATTACTCCCCTGCCACCGGCCAGCAACAAGGTGTCAGCATCCTGGTCGTACAGTTCCACTATCACAGCGTAATTTATGCCCGCTATACACGAACCACCACCAAGAACGGGGCTATCACCGCATGCAGCCAGCAATACCATGACAGGAATCGAGCACAGTGACCGCATCATAGTACTGATATACCTAGTATTCGGTTCCACCACCACCCCCGCATTGTTCTTTGGCGTCAGTCTGTTCTCCGCCGCCGCCCTGACCTTGCTGGTCGGTACAGACGGGGATTGGTTGAATCGAGTAGTATCCGACCCTCTGATATACCGGCTCCCGAGGGATGGCCTTGATGGACAGGGTGTAGTTGCCCGCCCCAACGTTGATTGTCCGACTCGCAGAACCCCAATCGTAGATGACCGTAGTATTGGAATCGCTCCGTGTGACTTCGAATCGCACCTGAGCTGTCCCTATCCCGCCGGTCACTGTTGCGGCAATGGCACAGCTACCGGGGGTCGTTATCCCCGTACCCGTGCACCATGTAATGTTACTCACGCCCGGCTTAGCTACTATTGCTGTGCTGAGGCGGATCTGGCCATATCCATAGTATTGATTCCAAGGAGAGGCGCCAGGCTGATGAGCTGTTTCAGCCAATCGCTGAACGATCATATTCTTGGGAAATCCGGCTTGGAGCATTAGCGCCAGAGCCCCTGCTACATGCGGAGCTGCGTGCGACGTACCGTCATGAGGGGATAGATAGCTATTGGTTGGGATTGTGCTCTCGACTCCTGTGGGAGCTGAGAAGCTCACACCTGTCCCATATTGATGTCCAGGCACATAGGACAGAGAGACACCGTGAGCAGCTACTCCAATCACGCCGGAGATCTTAGTATAACCGTTTACTGGATCGGACGACGAACAGCTCTGAACACTCCCGTTGCCAGCAGCCACCACGAATAAACCGCCGCCTGACATGAAAGTAGAAATCCTAGAGCTTAGCTGCGTTGGCACACTTTCGCCACAATTGGACGAGCTGAAATTTACGACATCGATACCTGCCCAAGTTGCCCAGCCAGTTGCATCATACGCCCTAGCGTAGGAACAATCTAAAGCAATGCACACCCTAACGGCATACAAGCTAACAGCCGGAGATACCCCTACAATACCAATCGAGTTGTCGCGAGCACCAATCACCCCCATAACGCTTGTCCCGTGAGCAGTTGTATCATACACACAACTAGTAGTGCCACTTTGAGTATCCCAACATCCGGACACCGGAGTCAAGTCAGGATGGTTGACGTAAACACCTTCGTCAAACACCGCGACTTTCACTCCTTCTCCGCGTAGCCCCAAACCGGAATGGACTGTCGTAGCTCCAATACTAGCAACACCCCAAGGGACTGACTGGGATATCATATTATTGGTCGTGGCGACTCCAGTAGCTGTACTCTGGACACGAGGCGGTCGTGAGCTGTCCACCTCCACTACTTCAACCCAAGGCAACGCCATGAATGCGTTGAGGGAGTCCTTCAAGACATCTACTGCTGCTGGCCATTCTCCATGATATCGCGAATGGAATACAACCCCGGACCGTTGCGCGGCATCGATCCGACTGGAGAGCGTCGCCGGAGCTACAGCCTTGTGACGGTAGAACACCGTGACGGTCGGTCCGTCGTGAGGAATGGTTGGACCCAGCTCGACCATGTGGACTGCTGGCTCGCCATCGCGGGTCGCATCGGTCCCCATGTCCGGCTCGGCACATGCCATCGCCCAAGCCAACACGCCGACCACCAGGGCCACTGGCCGACCCCACGAACGATTCGTCATCATTCCGCCTTTTCTGAATCCCTGAAGCAGGATAACCCCGCCTTCACTTGATTGATAGACCCAGCGACCAGTCAGAAGGTCACAACTGACACCAGATCAAACCATGCATCGCCATTCCTCGCGGCTGGATTGTTTCGGTCACTACGTGACCTCGCAACGGGGACCGCGGCTCGGCAGGAGCAGGGGCTGAAGCCCCTGGGGCGTGACGCCCTACCCAGACTATCGTAAGCGGATTATGTTATAGCATGGATCCGATCCGCAGCTATCTCGCCGCCATCGGCGCCAAGGGGGGCCGCAAGAGTCGTCGTGACCTGGCTCCCGAGGTGGCCCGCGACATGGTGCGGGTCCGCGAGGCGAGGCGGGCCTACCGGAAGTACCACACCCTCTGCTTCTGGTCCTATCGCCCTGATCTGGAGATCACCCTGGCGGACGTCCCGTGGGTCGCCGAGCAGTTGCGGAAGAACGGCAACCGGGAGACGTGGCTGCTGGCGGAGCGGCTGTGCCGTTGACGGAACAGAAAATCGAGATCCGCTTCGGTTCACCGGGAGGGGTCATCCCGCGCACTGCGGATTCCCACCTGTAGCCGGGACGACAGGTCAGTGCCCTACCGCCAGGTGAATCGGGCGAGATGCTCCAGCCCGTCCTCGTCGGCGAGCACGGCCCAGACCACCCCGCGTCCGAATGCGGCCATTGTCGCGTCCGTCGGAAGAGTCACTGTACCCAGGAACTCACCCGTCGGCGTGAAGCCGGAATAGACCAGCGGATCGCGGAAGGAGATGGTGGGTGGCGGCACAGGGCTCCCGGAAATGGCGGAAGGGATGGGCTCGATTCGGACCCCGGGGGCCCGCCGCCGCATCCAGAGCAATCCATCCACTGCCACTGCCATCCCAGCATAGACACCTTTGGCCAGTGGCACCTCATAGTTCTTCATCGAGTTGGGAACAATCTGTGGCGCATTGCTGCGCGCATAGTCGCGGGCTCGCACCAGCTCCTCCCGCTCACCTGGAGCATACGCCGAAGGAACAACGGGAAACTCTATTCGCTGGACCCGGCCCTGCCCTGCAACGGGTCGGAAGATGATCGTGCCATCGTCCGTGGCCACGGTGGCGACTCTCCTGTCGTCGAGCAACGTCCATCGGTTCTGCGGATCCAGCTGACCGATCGGCGCCTGCCTGAGTAACCCCGATTCCTGCGGGCCCACCGTGCTGAGCACTCTGCCGGCGGAGGAGTAGATATCGATGCGTTGCCGACCCTCAGGGCCCCGGCTGGAGCTGCCCGCTGACAGCACGGGGAACGTGATCATCATCTGGCCGTTTCGTCCACCGGTGATCCGTCCTGCCGTGGCGCCCACCGGGAACTCGCCGAGGAACTGCCCACGCTCGTCGTATCTGAGAACCCTGCTGTTGCTGCGGCTCAGAACCAGGATCGTACCGTCAGCGCTGGTACCGACCATAGCTCGGCTGCCGTGCTCACCCGGTCCCTCGCCCGGTGAACCGAGTCGCTTGATCATCCGACCCCGGGAGTCGAACAGCGTGATCTCCAGTCCACTAATCCCCCGGGAATCGGCCACGACCACGCCACCGCTCGCCGTGACGGCCATCGCCGACACCTGGCCGAACTCGACCGGAGCCAGGATCTCGCTCCGACGCAGGTCCAGTTGCCTGGCGGCAGCTGCCGCGGGAATACGGGTGACGACAGTGTCCTGGGCGCGGAGGGCGAGCGGGAACAAGTGCGCCAGGCAGAGTGCTGCTACTGTCGACCGCTTCCACATCCGCAGGATAGCCGTTCGATGGGGTCCTAGTCGCGAACCACTCACCAGGTCAGTCGAGGCCCTTGCACCACACGACACACATGCCCTCGTTATAGTCCGTGGTCATGACTTCGAGATCCATCCCGCAGTAGCCTGACATGTAGTCACAGGCGGCTTCCGCCACCGGCCCATCGCAGGGATAAGGAACGCCCAAGCCAACCACCGCACGTGGCGGAAAAGACTGGCACCACTCCCCCTGATACTCCGGCTGCGCTCCCTCGCGAGCTCCGACAGCCCCCATCGCTACGGTGAGCAGCGAGCAAGTCACGATGATGACCTGCTTGGTCGAGTCCTTCATGACGTCCTCCACGGTTGAGAAAGTCTGTTGATACTAGTGATTACCGCAGGTCTCCACAAGGCACCTCCCTAGGCCATGTTGCTATGGATCTCGGTAAACACGCATAGTCGAGTCGATAGCAGCATCGAGAAGTCCAAGATCAGCCACAGGGTACAGCACACCGTTCACGATCACTGCAGGAGTACCAGGATTGCCGATGGCAAGAGCCGCACGTACATCGCGATCTACGGCGTCCCCCGTGCTCGGATCCGTCAGGCATGCCTCGAACGAGGCCGGATACAGACCAACCTGCCCTGCCAACACAGTCCACTGGACCTTGTCCAATGTATCCTGTCTGGCAAAAATAGCGTCGTGCATTGCCCAGAATTTATCTTGCGCGCCAGCACATTCCGCTGCCAAGGCGCTCATCCGCGCACTTGGATGCTGCGCCAGCGGCCAATGCCGGAAAACCCAAGCGATCTGGCCATCGTACTTCTCAAGTAGGGTGGGAGCTGTCGATTCAGCGAACCGACGACAGAACGGGCACTGAAAGTCGCTGAACTCGAGGATGGTTACGGGAGCACTCACGCTCCCCACCCGGTGACGACCGTCGGCAACGACTGATTCCCAATCGTCTACGGCTCGCGGCGTGAACTGCCTGGGCGTCGGAACCTGCCGTGGTATCAGCTCCCGCCTCACAGTAAAAGCGGTCATCACCACCGAGCAAAGAACTGCAACCACGAGCAAGGACTGCAGAATTCTGTCGCGCGCCATTCATGCCTCCACCAGCGGTTGACGTTACCCGCCATTCCCATACTTCAGATAATACACATTGGGCACGAGTGGTCAAGGCCTTTCCACGAGATCCGCAGCTGATCCCGGCGAAGACAGTCGGAGAAAGTGGTGAAAGATGAACGCTCGACTCCATCACACCGCCTTCAACGCCACCGCACCCTTTTCCCCCGCCACCAGCCGCCCCCGCACGGTGTCCGCGTCGTGGGTGAAGAAGAGCTGCCATCCCTCGGCGACTCCGCGGGCGTACAGCGAACGCCGGCTCTCCAGCGTACGGAGCGGCTCGACGTCATACCCCATGATCCACGGCAGCGGAAGGTGATGCGCCGTCGGCACCAGATCGGCAACGAAGACCAGCGTCTCCCCTTCACTCGCGATCCGCACCACCTGATGCCAGGGAGCGTGACCGGGTGCCACGACCGTCGTAACCCCGGGCACGATTTCGTTCTCCTGCCCGTCGATGAAGTCGACCAGTCCGGCTTCGATCAGCGGCTCCCAGTTGGCCGGAAAGTACGAAGCATGGGTCCGCTCGTTGGTGTGGGTGGCGTATTCCAGTTCGCCGCGATGGATGGTGTGTCTGGCGCGCGCGAAGGTCGGCTGCGGCCGGCGTTCCGGATCATCGGGGGCAATGAAGGTGCTGCCGCCGGCGTGATCGAAATGGAGATGAGTGCAGATCACCCGTGATATATCACCCGTGCCGTACCCCAGCGACGCCAGGCCACCCTCCAGCCAGGTCCTGCCATCGACACCGGCATTCTCGACCCCGTAGATGCCGAGGAACTTGTCGTTCTCCTTGTTGCCGAGTCCGGTCTCGATCAGAGTCAGGCCGTCGTCGTGCTCCAGCAGCAGCGATCGCATTGCCAGACGGATCCGGTGGCGATCGTCAGCCGGAATCTTCCGCTCCCAGAGGGTACGCGGCACCACGCCGAACATCGCCCCGCCGTCCAGACGCTGAATCCCGGCAAGAATTGCATGCGCCCTGATCCGACCGATATTGAAGCTCTCGACTGCTGTCATTTTCCCAGCTCCGTCATTGGCGTGCGGTGGAGTCGTTCCAGATCGGCCAGGGTGTTAAACCCGCGCTCCCGCAGCACCGGCATCATCCGCTCCAGCAGCATCCCGGTGACGATCGCATCACCTGCTGCCCGGTGCCTCGCCGGAAACTCAAGACCCAGCCGTTCGGCTATTGCACCCAGACCGTAGGATGGCTCGCGACGATAGACTCTGCGGGCGAGCCTCACAGTACACAGCCTCGGTCCGTCCAGTCGCATTCCCCTGGCCCGCTCCACTTCGGCGGTAACGAAGCTCCAGTCGAAGCGGGCATTGTGCGCTACGAACACCCTTCCCGACAGAGCCGCCAGCAGTGGCTCGGCGATCTGGTCGAAGGTCGGCGCATCGGCCACCATCGACTGCGAGATCCCGGTGAGTTCGCTGATCCGGTACGGAATCGGTCGCCCGGGATTGACCAGCGATTCGAAGATCAGTTCCCGGCGACGCCCCTGCACCACCACTACCGCAATCTCGGTGATCCGGTCCTCGCCTACGGCATCCATGCCGGTGGTCTCGACATCCACCACGGCGAAGGCCGTCTCTTCCAGCAGCGGTGAGCCGGCGGCAGAGGCGACCACTGCCCACCGGCCGTCCACCTCGCGCCGCACCCGCGGATCGGCGCCGAGAAGCGCAATCGCCAGCCGGTCGGCCACTGCAGCGGGAGCCTGGGGCAGACCGAGCACATCCACCGCCAGTTCATGCGCAGTACGGGGGCCGGTGGCAAGCAGCGCCAGCGCGCGGTCGACCAGGGTACCCGTCGGGACCGGCATCAGCCCGCTCATCAGAGTCCCTCCCGATGGGCGATGCGGTAGGAGAGCGTCTCCAGCTCCACAGCGAGATTGACGTTCTTCACGTCGACTCCTTCGGGAACCTGCAACTGGACCGGAGCGAAGTTGAGTATCGCGGTCACCCCTGCCTTCACCAGGCGATCGACTACCTCCTGCGCCGGATCTGCCGGTGTCACGATGATCCCCATGTCCACGGATTCACGCGAGACGATCGCTTCGAGATCGCCGACGTTCTCGACCATCCTGCCGCCGACCCGCTGGCCGATCCGGCCGTCATCCCGGTCGACCACCGCCACGATGTCGAAACCGCGCTCCCGGAAACCGTTGAACTGCACCAGCGCGCCGGCGAGCCGACCGGCCCCCACGATCACTACACGGTAGCGACGTCCGAGCCCGAGAATCTGCCGAAGCTGCGCGGTGAGCGCCTGGACCTCGTAACCGAGGCCACGTTTGCCGAAGGAACCGAAGAAGGAGAGATCCTTGCGGACCTGGGCCGATGTGGTGCCGGCGCGCGCGGCGAGCGCCCCTGACGACACCGTCGCCTGGCCCTGACTGCTGAACTCTTCGAGAAACCGGAGATAGATCGCAAGACGGCGAACTGCTGAATCGGAGATCTTGCGAGGAAGCATTTGTGAAATGTTTCACGAGCGGGCCGCAGGAGCAACCCGTGGCTGGTCAGAGCGAACGGAAGAGTGATACCCACTCGGGAATCCCGATCTGCTCCGGCCTGAGATCGGGATTGATCCCGGCTGCACCGAGCAGCGCCTCTGCCGCCTCTGCATCCAGACCCAGGGCCTCCCTCAAAGCTCTTCCCATCCGCTTGCGGCGGTAGGAGAAGGTCGAGACGACCAGCCTCCTGAAGGCCGGAATCTCCTCCGGCGCGACCAGCGCCGTGGCGCGTGGCACCAGATGGACCACCGCCGAATCGACCTTCGGCGGTGGGCGGAACGCTCCCCTTCCCACCTCCATCGGAACTGTCACATCGGCAACGGCTCCGACACCGATGGATAGTGCGCCGAACTCCTTGCCTCCGGGCTTCGCCACCAGGCGGCGCGCCACTTCACGCTGCACCAGATAGGTGATGCTGACTGGCATCGGCGCATGCAGCGCCTTGTCGATCAGCGGCGAGGTGATGTAGTAGGGGATATTGCCGACCACTCGCCACTGTCGGCCTAGCTTGAGCCAGGGAGCAACCAGCGAGGCCCAGTCTGCTTCGAGTGCGTCTCCCTCCACCAGCACGAAGTTGCGACCGGTGAACTGCCGGGAAAGCCCCGCAGCCATCCGACGATCACGCTCGATTGCGACCACCGTGGCGCCGGTATCCAGCAGCGCGTTGGTGAGTCCTCCTGGGCCGGGTCCGATCTCCAGTACCACATCGCCCGCACCGGCACCGGATGCCGCTGCAATGCGAGCGAGAATGCCGGCGTCATGGAGAAAGTGCTGTCCGAGTTCCTTGCGTGCCCTCAAGTTCACATCCGCAGTATCAGCAGGGTGGTGTCGTCCAGCGCATCGCCGTTGAACGCCGCGAGTGAATCGCGTACCGCAGCAATCTGCTCGTCAGGGGTCGAGGTGCGCACTGCTTCGAGGCACTGCAGCAGTCTCGCCTCGCCGAAGCGCTCACCGTCTTCCCTCACCTGATCGATCAGCCCGTCGGTGAAGAGCACCAACTGGTCGGCGGCGAACTCCCACGGCACCACCCTGCGGGTGATCGGAACCCCCTCGACCAGCCCCATTGGCGGTGCGGTCGGTTCCAGCCGTTCGGCACTGCCGTGCCGCGGCATCCGATACGCATAGGGATGCCCGGCGTTGGCGTAGGTGAGTCTTCCGGCCGTGGGGTCGAGTTCGCCATAGAACAGCGTCAGGTACATCTCGGTGTTCTCGAGATCGTCGGCAAGCGAGGCACGGATCAGTTCCATCGCCTCGTCGGGAGCGTTGCCGGAGCGGCCGTGGATGCCCGCTGCGGCCATCACCTGTGCGGCGATCAGCGCCGCCGAGAAGCCGTGAGATGATACATCGCCGAGCATCACACCGATCCGGCCACGCCCGAGCCTGACGAAGGTGTAGAAATCGCCACCGAGCGACTCGGCCGGTACCGCGTGGATGGCCACCTCGGCTTCGCCGGCGAGCACTGCCGGAGTCGGCATCAGCTTGACCTGGAGATCGTGCGCCATCTCCAGTTCCCTGGCCACCCGCAACTGCTCCCGCTCAGCCACCACCAGCCGGGCGTTCTCGATCGCCGCACCGAGCTGCATCGCGACGGTTGCCAGCAGGCGGGTTTCCTCGCTGGTGAAACTCCCTCCCCCGGCCCGATCGGCCAGGGCCAGGGTGCCGATCACCCGGTAGGGCTGCCCACTGGCAGCGTAGATGATCGGGACAGCGACGACATCACCGTCGACCCACTCCGGCTGGGGTCCGGTCTCGATCCGCCCCGAGACGAAAGCCCGGACAACGACGGCGTCGGTGTCAGCAGCGACGGGCAATGAGGTCGGCAGTTCTTCCGCGGCGACTCCGATGCTGGCCACCACGCACAACGTGTCGTCCGACGGATCGTGGATCCTGATCGCGGCCTGCCGGGCACCGATCACCGCAGTGACCTCGTCGAGCAGCCGCGCGGCCACCTGTTCCACCGATTCCGACCGCCCCAGCATCTCCCCGATCGAGTAGAGCAGGTCGACTTCGGCGTGCCGGGCAGTCAGCTCCGAATGGAGTTCGTGAACCGCATCGGCCGCCCGCAGCAGATCGGCAACAACCGGCACCAGCCGACCGGCCAGATCGGACGGTGCTGCAGCACCGATGGTCAGCCCGAAAGCAGGATGACCTGGTATGGACAGGACACCATCAGCGGCATCGCCAGCACCGCCACCGGCGGTAACCACGATACGCCATTCGTCCCGATCGCGACGCCACAGCGAGAGCGGCATCCCGGTGAGATCACCAAGATGCCGCAGCATCACGGCCAGGCCGCTCAGTTGAGAGGGAGAGTCATCCAGATGGCATTCCCCCTTTCGCTGAACTCGACCCGGTCGGCCAGCCGGCGGATCATGAAGAGTCCCCGGCCACCTTGGGCTTCATGACATTCCTGTTCGGAAAGTTCGGGAACGGATTCGGGGTCGAACCCGGGGCCCTGATCGATCACCGACAGTACCAGCATCGAGGCAGTCACGGACAGTTCCACCGTGACCTCCAGCGAAGGATCGCAGCGATTGCCATAGAGCATCGCGTTGGCCACCGCCTCGGCGGCGACCGTCCTGATTCTGAATCGGGCACGATTGCTGAGTGGACCGCAGTGGCGGCAGCAGTCGACCACCGCTTCGACTATGTCGCCCACCAATCCCAGATCGGTGGGGGCGACCAGCTCGAACCGTACCCCACCACCGGGGGTCGCTCCGATCCGGCGGGCGGCGAGTCCCATGGCGTCTGCCTCAGAACCCTGCTGCCGCCTCGGCAACCGAGTTGCTGATGGAAAAGAGGGTGTCGAGACGGGTCAGCTCGAACAGCGAGCGGAGATCCTCGTTGAGGCCCGCGATCCGCAGCTCGCCGCCGACTTCGCGCACCCGCTTGTTCACCGAGACCATGGCGCCGAGACCGGAGGAGTCGATGTAGGCGGTGTCGGAGAAGTCGATGATGAAGCGCCGATCGCCGCCGTCGACCGCGGCGCCGATGATGTCCTTGAGTTCCTGGCGATTGGCAACGATGAGCTGGCCGGTCACCGTGACGGTGACGACCCCATCAGAACCGCGACTGGTTTGAATGGCCATCAGCGGTATCGCTCCTGATCAGTTCACGGGTGACTGGCCCCGCGCACGACTGTTTCGAGCGGAGCCTGCCTGATTATATCACCGACACGTCGGTATCGGTACACCTTGGTCCCTCAGCCGGGAAAGCGTTCGGCCAGCGCCCGGGCCACGGCGGGATGGACCAGCCCCTCCAGGTTCCCGCCGAACTGCGCCGCTTCCCGGACCAGCGAGGATGACAGGTAGGTGAGATCTACCGCCGGGACCAGGAAGACCGTCTCCAGATCGCCGTTCAATCGACGATTCATCATCGCCATCTGGAACTCGTACTCGAAATCGCTGACCGCCCGAAGCCCACGCACCACCATCGTGGCATTCCGTGCCCTGGCGAAATCGGCCAGCAATCCGGAGAATGAGGCCAGCTCTATCCGCGGATCGTCGCCGAACACCGTCTCCATCATCCGCAACCGTTCCTCGACTGAGAAGAGCGGCTTCTTGTTGGGGTTCACCGCCACCGCGACGATCAGGCGATCGACCAGCGGCAGCGCACGCTTCACCAGATCCTCATGCCCCCTGGTGGGCGGATCGAAGGAACCGGGATAGACCGCAATGCGCATTCATTCCTCCCGAAAGAAGGTCACTGCGATGTCGCCCCATCGCCTGGTGTCACTACCGGTGAGGGGAGAACGGGGATGGTGCTCGACAGCAAGGATGCGCGCAAACGGCCGATCGCGCCATGCCGCGACCAGCCGCTCGGCATCATCACCGGCAAACGGCGGATCGGCCAGCGCAATGTCGTAGCTGTGGCGGACCAGCCCGGCAACGAACCGGTGAACGTCGGAGCCGATCACCCGCGACTGCCCTGCTGCATCCAGGGCCGCCACGTTGGCGTTCAGCACGGTGCGAGTCCGCGAATGCTGCTCGACGAAATCGCAGCTTGCGGCTCCCCGCGAGAGCCCCTCCAGCCCGAGAGCCCCGGTGCCGGCGAAGAGATCGACCAGCCGTGCCCCGTCCAGCTCGGGTCCGAGAATCGACAGCCACGCCTCGCGCACCCGCTCGGCGGTCGGCCGCACCGGACTGCCGGTTGGAACAGTCAGCCGCCGCCCTCTCCACTTGCCACTGACGATCCTCGTCACGGCATTCCCGCCGAAGGCGACAGCGACATCAGCCGGGCCTGAAGAGTCGAGCGTCCCTGCCATTCGTTCCGTTCCAGCCGGAAGGCGAGATCCATTTCGCCGCCGAGGATGTCCGCAGCCCGATCGGCCCATCCGAAGGCGATCGCGTCCACCATCCGGTCACCGGCGCCGATCCGGCCACGAAGATGTCCGGAACCGATCACCCTGGTGTCGCTGAGGCGCACCCCTCTGATACCGTAGACCGGCGCCGGATTGCCCATGCCGCACGGTTCGAGATGTCGTCCCAGTCGTTCGAGGTCGTCGGTGATATCGGCCGACGTCAGCTCGAGGTCTACCCGCTGCTCGGGACCGAGATCGGACACGGCAAGCTGTTCCGCAGCGATCCCGCTGAAACGCTCGCGGAATGCCGGTATCATCGCCGCATCGATGGTGAGCCCTGCCGCCATCCGGTGGCCGCCGAAGCGGATCAGCAGATCGCCGCAGCGACTGAGGGCGGCATGCAGATCGAAGCGGTCGATGCTGCGTCCGCTTCCCTTGCCCGTTCCGCCGGACGTACTGATCAGAAAGGCCGGTCGGCCGAACCGTTCCACCACCCGGGACGCGACAATGCCCACCACGCCGGCGTGCCAGTCTTCGCCATCGATCACCAGGGCGCGATGACTCTCCGGGTCATGGTAGAGTCGATCGACTCGCCTGAGAGCTTCGTCGAGAATCGACTGGTCGAGCGCCTGGCGCTGGCGATTCAGTTCGCCGAGGTGACGGGCGAGAGCGGCGGCCTCGGAGGGATCGTCGGTAAGGAGGAGTCGGAGGCCGTCCATCGGCTCACCGATTCGGCCCACAGCGTTCAGTCGCGGAGCGATGACGTAGCCCACCTGGCCGGCACGCAGTTCGCCGGGCGCGGCACGAATGCCGGCCTCCTCGACCAGTGCCGCGAGTCCGGGCCAGCGTGATTCTGCCAGGAGCCGCAGTCCGTGCTTCACCATCACCCGGTTCTCGCCGGTGAGCGGCACCACATCGGCGACGGTCGCCAGTGCCACGATGTCGAGCAGGTGCATCGGCAGTGCCGACGGCAATCCGAGTGGTTCGACCAGCGCCTGCACCAGCTTGAATGCGACTCCGGTTCCGGCCAGCATGCCGAGTCCGGACGTGTCGTCGGGTCGCTGCGGATCGATGACCGCGTCGGCGCCCGGAAGGACAGGGCCGGGAAGGTGATGGTCGGTGACGACCACCCGGAGACCCGCCGCCTTCGCCTTTGCCACTGCGTCGACGGCAGTGATGCCGCAATCGCAGGTGATGATCAGCGATGCTCCGAGTCGCGCCGCTTCCGCGAGACCGGCATCACCGAAATCATAGCCATCACGACCGCGGTGAGGGACGAAACCGTGGACATCGACGCCACCGATCCGGAGGGCGCGCACCAGCAGCGAGGTGGCGGAGATACCGTCCACATCGTAGTCGCCATGTACCAGGACTCTTTCATTCCGCTTCGCAGCAGCGACGATGACCTCGACTGCGGCGGCCATGTCCCGGAGCAGATACGGATCGGAGAGGGTGTCCAGATCGGGACGAAGGAAGGCGCGAACGGATGCAGGATCGGCAAAGCCGCGCTGCACCAGCAGCGCCGCGAGTGGTTCGGGCAGGGAGAGCGCAGCGGCGATCTCCCGGGCAGTATTCCGCGCCGGAGGAGAGACGAGCCGCCAGCGTGGCAGCGAGGTCAGTTCGACGCCTCTTCGACGTAGAGAATCGCCCCGCACATCTCGCAGCCGTCGAGCAGGATTCCATCCGCCTGCAACTGGCCGACCCGGGAACGGGGAATGGCGGTATAGCAGGCGGTACAGGTACCGCCGATCACCTTCACCAGCACCTGGGGACGGCGACCGTTGCGGAGCCGGTCGTATCTGGTGCGAAGCACGCGATCTAGTTCACCGGCAGCGGCATCACGCTCGGACCGGGCAGCCGTGTGAACCGAGCGGGCCTCGTTCTCGCGGGCATCGAGATCCTCGCGCGCCGCTACCTGCTCCTCCTCCATCGCAGCGAGTCGTGCCGCAGCCTGCTCCGCCGCCTGCTGACGCTGGGATGCGTCATCGGCTGCCCGCAGCCACTCGGCCTCTTCGTCGGCCACGATGGAGCGGGTCAGATCGAGGTCGGCCATCAATTGCGCCGCGACCCGCGGATTCCGCTCCTGCTCCAGGCGTTCCTTGCGCTTCTCCTGCTGACCGCGATACCCCTCCAGCTTCTGTTCCCGGTCATCCCGCCGCTTCCTGGCGTCAGCCACGTGGCGTTCGGCAGCGGCGAGCTGGGAGCGCGCCGATTCCAGCGCGGCATCCAGCGCACCACGCTCGGAGGCGAGGGCGGCAAGACCAACCGCCAGCTCGGCGATGCGCTGGTCACGGGCCTGCAGGTCCAGCAGTTTGGGAAGGTCTGGATGCATGAACGCTTTACTCCTCGGGTGGGGAAAGTCTGGACAGGCCAAGACGCTGGCGTGCCTTAAGATAGTAGTTGAATCTGGTACGGTTCTCGGCGGTGAGGGCTGCCCGCCGACGGAGCCTGACAGCCGGGTCCGGTTCGGCCACGATCGCTGCGAACTCCGGACGCTGCTGGAGGTAGTCCAGTGCCCCGGCATACTCCGCATCCGAATCATATCCGGCAGCCACCGGCTCGGAGGCCAGCCGGCTCCACGCCTCCCGCCCCCGCTCGCTCAACTGTTCCAGTGCCTCCGAAGCCGGGGCGCCGTCGGGCAGCCCCTGCAACGCCGCAAAGATCTCCCGGAAGGTCGGCACCAGGAACCAGTCGGTTTCGATGTCGTCCCGCGCCCGAGCCAGCCAGACCGGCTCGGCCAGAATCAGCCGCAGCAGACTGGCCTCGACCTTGGCAACGGGATCGGCACCGGCGCGCTCGTAGGACCGCGAAGGACGCCGCTCGGGGCGATGTTCTACAGGTACCGGACCGCGAACCGGTGTCACGGGGGCGCTCCGTCTGGTCCGTGCAACTTCTTCCGCCACAGCATCTCTCGGAATCGACAACCGCTCGGCAACCCGTGAAAGGTAGATCTCGCGGGTCACAGGATCGGCGGCGGCGCGCAGCGTCGAGGTAAGCCGATCGAGCGCTGCACGCGAACGATGCAGATCGGAGAACCAGCCACCCCGTTCAAGCAGTTGGAGCTTCCGTTCCAGTACATCGAGCGAATCGTCGACCACCTTGTTCACCGCCGCCACGCCATCGCGCTGCACGATGGTGTCCGGGTCATCGCCCGGTGGCATCGTGGCAATCCTCACCCGAAGCCCTGCAGCGAGCATGAGGTCGGCAGCACGGAACGACGACTTGAGACCGGGTCCATCGGAATCGTAGAGAATCACCACTTCGGTGGTGAACCGCTTGAGCAGCACCGCCTGCTGCTCGGTGAGTGCCGTTCCCAGTGGCGCCACGACGTGATCGATGCCGGCCAGCGAAAGCCGCAGCACATCGAAGTATCCCTCGACCAGCCACGCCACCTCGGCCTTGCGAATCACATTGCGGGCCACATGGAGGTGATAGAGCTGTTCACCCTTGTGGAAGACGGGCGAATCGGAGGAATTGAGATACTTCGGCTCACCGTCGCCGATGACTCTTCCGCCGAATGCAACCACGCGGCCGCGACCATCATGAATCGGGAAGATCAGTCGACCGCGGAAGCGCGGCACCACGGTGCCGTCATCGCGCCGGATCAGCAGTGACGCCTCCACCAGAGTCGCCTCGGCGATTCCCAGTTCGCGCATCGCCGCGATGAAGGCGTCGCCCCTGCGCGGCGACCATCCCAGACCGAACTCGCCGGCGGCGTCCTCGGTGAATCCCCGTCGCTGGAGATATCGCCGCGCATCCTCGCCATCCGGTGCTTCCCGCAACTGCTTCACGAACCACTGATGGGCGGCATCACAGGCAGAGAAGAGCGGCTCGCGCGGATCGGGCCCGACATTCTCGCTGGCCTCCGGCACCACTATGCCGTAGCGACGGGCGACTTCGCGGACCGCCGAGGGGTAGTCGAGTCCGAAACGTTCGCGGTACCAGGAGAAGACGTCGCCGGCAGCGTGACAGACGAAGCAGTAGTAGAGATTCTTGCGGGGGATCACCGCGAAGTTGCGATTGGTCCCGCCATGGAAGGGGCACGGCCCGCGATAGTCGGCGCCGGTCCGCTTGAGCTGTACCGATTCCTGGACGATCTCCAGCAGGTCGGCAGCATCCCGGACCCGATCGACCACCTCGTCCGGAATCCGTGCCATCAGCGGAGCACCGCTATGGTGACGCCGGTACCACCCTGCTGGCGCGGGGCAAAGTCGAAGTTCGCCACCCGCGAATCCTGCGAGAGGAGTTGCCTCACTGCCTCACGAACGGCACCGGTACCCATACCATGAATGATCCTGAGTTCCGGCAGTTCGGCAAGTACCGCCCCGTCCAGAGCGGCCAGCACCTCCAACCGGGCATCGTCGACCCTCATGCCGCGAAGGTCTATCTCGCGGGAGGCATCACGCTGGACCTCGTCACCCTTGGGTTCCGGCTTACGTTTCGCCGGAGCCGACGCCAGCCGCACCAGCGAGGCAGTCTTCACTACCAGCCGCATCGCGCCTACCGTGACCACCGCGCGGCCATCGCTGCGCAGTTCGACCACCCTGCCGGTGGCACCGGTACTCAGGCGCACCGGCGCATCGACCTCGATGCGAGACGGATCGGCCGCCTCCGGTATGGCCGAATCTTCATTGATGACCCGGGACTCGGCGCTCACGGCATCCTCGACCAGTCGCCGGGCGTCGCGTGCGGCCGCCTCATCCACCGCACCGCGGGCCTTGCCCAGTGCCTCCTCCACCTTCTGCCTGGCAGCCAGCAGATAGGCCTTCGCCTGACGGGCACGCTCCTGCTCCGCTTCCTTCTCGCGGCGACGCCATTCGGTCTCGCGCGCCGCAAGGTTCTCCTCCCGCGCCGCAGCATTCGCCTCCCTGCCGTCGACCTCGGTGAAGCGATCGGCAAGTTCCTGTTCCAGCGCGGCAAGCTTCTGCCCGCGCGCCTCAACGGCAGCGAGCAGTTTCTCCAGGTCACGTTCGGCTTCGGGCACCAGGCTCTCGGCAAGATCGAGCACCTGCGAGTCGACGCCGAGTCGGCGGGCAATTGCCAGACCGAAGGAGCGGCCAGGAATCCCCTTGGTGAAACGGTATGTCGGTGCGAGGGTGACCGAATCGAACTCCAGCGAACCGTTCACCACGCCGGGAACCCGGCCAGCCAGCGACTTGAGTGCACCAAGATGGGTGGTAGCGAGAGTGAGCGTGCCTCGGGAGGTGAGCGATTCGAGCACTGCCATAGCCAGTGCACCACCCTCGGCGGGATCAGTACCGGATCCTACCTCGTCCATCACCACCAGCGTGCGACTGTCCGCAGCGGCAAGGATCTCGCGGATCACCGCCACATGACCGGAGAAGGTGGAGAGGTCGGCCTGCAGTGACTGGTGATCACCGATGTCCACGAACAGTCGCTCGATCACCGGAATGACACTTCCGGCGCCAACCGAAGGAACCACACCGCTCTGAGCCAGCATCGCCATCAGTGCGGTGGCCTTGAGGAGCACGGTCTTGCCGCCGGTATTCGGTCCGGAGATCAGGAGAGTCCGTTCGCTCTCCTCCATGACCAGCGTGAACGGCACGGCCGCAATCCCGCGGGCGAGCAGCAGCGGGTGACGGGCATCGTCGAGACGGATCTCACCGCCGGACGCGATGACCTTCGGCACCGTACCGCCCACCCGATGGGCCCAGGCGGCACGGGCGCGGAGCGAATCGACCATCACCGACATCCGGTGCAGTTCGGCGATTTCCGGGGCCACCGGCCGGAGCAGTTCGGAGAGGTCCCGCAGCACGGCCAGCACTTCGCGCTGCTCGGCGGAAACAGCTGCCCTGAGCGCGTTGCCGAGCGGGATCGCGGCTGCCGGTTCGACGAAGAGGGTACCAGCCGAACTCGACTCGTCGTGGATGATCCCATCGGGACGGCTGCGGGCATCGCGACGTATCGGGATGACGTAGCGGCCTTCACGGATCGTCACGCCTCCGCCGCCATCGATGTCGCGCAGCATGACTTCCAGGCGACGGATCAGACGCTCGCGGGCGGCATGGACCTCGCGGCGTGCGGCGGCGAGCCCGGGGCTGGCGGTATCGAGAAGTTCGCCGTCCTCGCCGATCGACCGTTCGAGCTGACGCTCTATCGCACGATCGATCGGTTCGCGACGGAGATTGTGAACTGCCGGAGTGATCTCCCGAAGGCGGTGCAGTTCATCGGCGATCAACCGACCTGCGGCAAGGCTCAGGCGTATCTCTGCCATCTCGCCCAGATCGAGCACGCTGCCTGGCA
>CAZSPH010000013.1:0-9371 GCA_964608715.1 uncultured Gemmatimonadaceae bacterium
GGAATGCCGTGGTTGTACTCGGGAGAACTGATCACCAGTCCGTCGGACGAGCGGATCGCCCGATGAAGATCACCCACCAGTGCCGGAGTGCCGCGTGCCTCGATGTCTTCATCGAATGTCGGCAGCTCGCGCCAGTCGAGCCGGGTGAACTTCACCCCATCCGGCGCGATCTCCTCCAGCGCCCGGAGGAGTGCCGCGTTCAGGGAGCCCTGGCGCAGGCTCCCGCAGATCGTCACGAACGAAAGAGGCTCTGTCATTCAATTCTCCATCACTCAACGGGAGACATCGGGAAGCGGAGTGAGTCGCGACTCGATCTCCGAGCGCCGCGGCTCGAATGCCGGCGGCAGGATCAGCCGCGAGCCCAGCTTCTCCAGCGGGTCATCCACGGTGAATCCCGGCCCCTTCGTGGCAAGCTCATAGAGCACACCACCCGGCTCGCGGAAGTAGATCGCCTGAAAGTAGTGGCGGTCGATCACCGGCGTCGACCTGATGCCATGCCCGGCCAGGTGCTCCAGCCACTTCTCCTGATCCTCCCGCTCGGTAGCCCATGCCACGTGATGCACCGTGCCGGCGCTGGGACGCCCCGGCGCCTCGGGAGGAGCATCGAGACGGATGTAGCCGCTCCGCGACCTGCCCGCCAACGTGAACCGGTCACCGTCACGCGTCGCCCCCATCACTTCCTCCAGCACCCTGGCACTGGCATCAGGTCTGCCGGCGTACGCCGCCACGTGATCGAAGCCCAGCAGCTCGAACTCTACCGGAATGTCGGGGTGACGACCGCGAAGCGGCGGATCGCCGCTGCTGTCGATCACCAGTCCGAGCCCCAGGCCCTCGGGGTCACGGAAGTCGAGCCCACCCTCTTCGGTGCGAGTCGTCTCCACTCCCTCGATCGACAGTCGCGCATCCCAGAAATCGACCGCTTCGGCACTGGCAACCCTGAACGCGATCCGGTGGACCATGCCCGCCCCTGCACGCCCGGGAATCGCTCCGGGATACTCGAAGAAGGTCAGTTCGGCGCCCGGGCTCCCTTCGTGGTCGGCATAGAAGAGGTGGTATACATACGGGTCGTCCTGGTTGACCGACTTCGCCACCAGCCGCAGCCCGAGCACACACGTGTAGAAATCGAGATTAGTGCGGGCGTCGCCCGTGATGCACGAGATGTGATGAATGCCGTCGAGCCGCATGGTACTGCATCCTTCCTGACCGGGTCCTGGTTCACCTGCTCAGGGGAGGAACGCGGGATGGCCGGTGATGGTTCCCGCGCTGGTATGGCGAAAAGCGAACGCCACCCCGTCATTCCGACCGGAGGTCCGGCAAAGCCGGGACGTAGTGGAGGAATCTGCTTCCAGATGAGCGGATGAAAGGAGGACCCCTCCGCTTCGCGTCCCGCAGGCGCTCCAGTCGGGGTGACGATGGTGAGGTGGCGCCGGCGGTGGCCGTTCGCTCAGCAGCCCCCGTTCCGCCGCAACTTGAGCTCGATCACCTCGAGCCCATCATCAACATCTTCGTGGATACCCAGTACCCAGTCGTCTCCGGCATCCTTCACCTGTTCTAGCGGCACCACAACCCTGGCGAGCCAACTACCGTCCCTGCCGATCACGTCCCATCCGGTGCCTGGACGTTGCACCCAGAGGCAGCCTAACTGATCGAAGAACATCGAGCCAGTAGCGGGCCAGTAGGGTTGAGGCGGCAGCTCACGCTGAGCTCGTTCCAACGTTGCCCTGGCTGCTTTGGTTCGAGCGTTGTGCCGGAATATCCATTCCCGCAACGAATCGGCAGCTCTCCGACCCATCGGCATCAAACCGCCGTCCCATCGGACTATTCGCCACAGCCCGCCCGCGCCATCATACACCTTCACTTCCAACGAAGTACCATCGGCAATGGCGAAAGCAGATATTCCTTGCCCACCGGTCACGAAGGACCGGGTGGGGGCCAGAGGGAACACCGGCAACCTTGTTCCCTTTCTTTCCAGCGGCCAGAGCAGTGCGGTACCGAGCCATGTACCCAGGTTGATGCCGACCATCTCTCTTGTAATGAGCACGTACTCCATCGGTTGACGAACAAGCTGTCCTGGCTCGGGGTTCACCGCAGTAGTCGGACGTGAAACGACTGCAACCATGGCTCCATCCGGGCCAGGCGTGAATGTCTCGGAATACCCCCCGGACCCGATCGCCTTGGCCACCAGTTCCAGATCGATGCGGCGCTCGTCAACCAGTTTGCCGGTGGCGTCAAGCCTCAGAACCTTGCCGTACCGGGCCTCCCACAGCGTGATGGTGTCGTGAACTACCTGGATCTTTTCGGGTCCCGACACTTCACCGGGCCCCCGGCCTCGTCCAGCCAGTATTTGCTGAAGAATCCCTTGACGATCATACCGCAGCAGTCTCTCGGTGCGATGGTCGAGGACCACCAGCGATCCGTCTGGCAGTCTCCCGGCAGTTACCGGTTCGACCACTTCGCCGGCGGCATCTGCGGCACCACCGATCACCACCGAAGGAGTCGGCTCGACCTCCCAGGCCCCGAACCGGGGACCACTGCTCCAAACCAGCTCGATTCCGGCGGAGTCCTGCACCGACATCACCGGATCGTTTCCGTGTGTGCCTTGCACCGGGGCGTCCTTCGAGCAGGCGAGCAGCAGGAGTGCTATCGAGATAACCGCAGTAGCACTCCCGCTGCCTCCAAGAAGTCGATAGCGCACTACTCCGTACTGCGATTCAGTGATTCATCCGCAGCCAGGAGGGCGGAAAGTCTGCTCCGCATCTCTGCGGGCACGACGAAGGTCAGCGCAGCCCTAGCCTGATCGCATTCGGCTATCAGGTCGATCCGGCCACCTTCGGCCGAAAACTCTGCGGAGACGCCGGAGTCGAGCGACTGCAGCGCCACTATCACTGTCCGAGGGTCGCCCGAATCGATCGCGTCCTGGATGGGCCGCTGAAACATCGAGGCCTGATCCGATCCGCATGCCTGATGGCACCGGCCCGCGGACTCACCGAACGTGACGTGGCAGGTAGAGGTTCCGCCGCACCGAGCGCAATAGACGTTACCATACTCTTCAGTAAACGGGTTCGGAAAGCCGCAGAGGTCTCCTTGCGAGTCATTGAACCCGTGGAACCACGCGCCGGAGGAGTCGCTGAACTCGACGCACCACCCGCAAGTAACTCCTGCTTCCTCAGCAACCATCGAGGCAGGGCGTACCGACCACCCAACCATCGCGACAGTTACGAGCAACAGGATCAGCATGACCTTTTTCATCAAGGGCTCCTCTGGTATTGGGAAAGGGTCGTACCGCCTGCGATATTATCTTAGGCCCTCTCATCCTCACGGCAGGAACGCGATCCCATCCGGCCCGGTTCCCTGACCTACCGAAAAGCGCCGGACCACGTCGCCGGAAGGTAGCGCCAGTTCCAGCACTTCGGCCGACATCGCCAGCGTGATCCAGGCGCGATCACCCCTGGGTGATACGATCAGCCCGAACGGCTGGGTCGGTCCCCCGGAAGCGGTCCGGATCACCTTCACCACCTCGCGAGTCGCGGCATCGATCAGCCGGATCTCGTCCTGCTGCGGATTGGTGACGATCGCGATCCGGTTGTCCGGAGTGAAGGCAATCCGGTACGGGAAACCCGGGGTCTGCACCGAATCGACCACCCGCTGTTCGGCAACGTCGACCACGAACACCTTGCCGGTATTGTTGCTGCCCAGCCAGACGGTCCTGCCATCGGGCGAGGCGGCAATCGCCTCGGTCATCGTTCCTACGGGAACGATCACCGGCGCTCCACCGTCAGCCGGAATGATCGAGAGTGTCCCGTCGGAGATGTTGGCCGTGTAGAGAGTCTTCGCATCGGGAGAGATTGCCACCATGTGACTCAGCCGCTGACCGGTCTGCATTTCCCCCTTCACGGTACCCGCAACCACATCGACCAGCAGCACCTTCCCTGCCCGCTCTGCGGTCACAGCCACGGTCTGCCGGTCGCCGAGGAAGAGGATCCCGTGCGGCCGGACCTCGGGAAGAGTGACGGTACTGGCCACCGCACCGGCAGCAATGTCTACGATCGTCAGCGTCGAACCGTTCACCTGGGCGCCGTAGTCGCTGACCGCCGCCCATCGCCCGTCGGAAGACACCGCGACCTCGTGCGGTCCGGCACCGGTCGGGAGGAGCGCCAGTTCGCGCCCCGACGTGGCGTCGTAGATACCGACGGTGCTGGCACCCTTGTGGGTAACGACGATCCGCTGAGCTGAAGCGGGAGCAGTGATTGCGAACAGTGCTGCCAGAACGATCAGACGATGCATCGGGATCTCCGGGTGGGGGTACGGAGCCGTACGTTGGCATCGCGCCGAGGGATTCGGATGACGGATGCCAGCGAACCGCGATCCGCGGGTCCGGTAGGCATTGCCGTACGGGCGCAGCATGCTGCGCCCGCCCCAAAAGGCGACAAGGGCGACGCATCGCGTCGCCCTTGTCGCATCCTGCTTCGGATTGCCCCTCCAGGGATCGAACCTGGACTCTCCTGATCCAGAGTCAGGCGTGTTGCCAGTTACACCAAGGGGCAGCAACTCCCACAGCCCGGAAAGTTACTGGACCACTTCCTCCGGCGCAATCACCCCGGCGGCCGTTTCCACCGCCGCCGGACAGAGCAGACCGGCGGCTGCCATCTCCCGGAGTCTGCCCACCACCGCACCGGGAGCAAAGCCCCGGCGATTGGGACGCTCATGAGAAAGGGCGTCGGCAACGTCGGCCACGGCCAGGATGCGGGCCGGCAGCGGAATCGAACTGGCGGTCCGCCCTGCCGGATAGCCGCTGCCGTCCAGCCGCTCGGTGTGTCGACGGACGATCTCGGCCACCCCATCGAGTCGCGGTACCCTCCCGAGGATGTCGGCAGCGCCATCGGCGTGCTCCCGGATCGCGGCGATCTCCTCGCCACTCAACGGTTCGACCTTCTCGAGAATCGTGCTGCTCACTGCCAGGGTGCCGAGGTCATGGAGCAGCGCCGCGCGCCTGAGAGTGCGCCGGTCGCGAGCGGGAACACCCATCCGGACAGCCACAGCCCCGGCAATGTCTGCTACCCGGTACGAATGTCCGGCACGGCATGGCCGCTTGGCATCGATCACCCCGGCGAACAGTTCCACCACTCCGTCGGCCCCATCCTCGTCCAGCAGCCGGTGGCCACAGTCAGAATCTTCGATGGATAGATCGGCCGAAGCAGTACCATCGACGAACGAGGACCAGAACCGGGCATCCATCTGGAAGGAATCGAGACAATCCACCACCACCGGATCGAACCACCGCCCGCGTCGGGCGTGGGCGACTCCATAGGCCTCCCGGACACCCCCCGATGTCGCGAATACCTCGACCACCTGCGCCAGTCCCGTCACCCGGGCGAGCATCGGAATCCCGGAGGCCCGGAGTCCTCGCGGCATCCCCCGGCCGTCCCAATGCTCGTCCACCGCAGCGACCGCTTCGGCGACTTTGGCTGGAAGACCGAGTTTCCTCACCAGCTCCGCCCCACGCTCGGCCTTTGCGATCATCATCACGTGTCCCGATTCGGCAAAGCCGGAGCGGGAAACCCGGAGATTCCAGGTCCGGTTCAGCCGGGAGGCACCGGGGCGTCCGCAGTCGAATAACTGCCCCGCCGCCCCGCGAATCCCTCCCCAGTCGGTAAGGCGCCAGGACCGCTTGATCTCACGGTCATCTCCGTCGAAGAGCCGACTGACCAGTGCCGCGTTGGCCGAACCACCAAGATCCTTGAGAAGAGTTGCGTAGAGGAGCAGTCCCCGCTCGGCATCGGACATTCCCAGAGCCTCGCCGATCCGAAGGGCAATCACGGCACTCCTCAGAGCGTGCCCGGGCGCCTGTCCCTCGGCCAGATCCAGCGCCTCCGACAGCGGGGCTAGCATCGCAGCCAGCCCGGTCTCCGCCCTCGGGCGTGCGACCGGGGATACCTCCCGCACCACCGCCAGCGGACCGCGATAGCGGGTCCGGTATTCACGGGGGAGGGACGTCGGCGCCTGCCGGGGAGCCTTGAGAGTCCCGGCAGAAACGGTCACGGCGAGGAGTTGGGCAGCCATTATGAGAAATGAGAGCAAAAAAAGTGCCCGGACCAGTGATCCGGGCACCCGATGGAGCTGAGGGGGTTCGAACCCCTGACCTCTGCAATGCGAATGCAGCGCTCTCCCAGCTGAGCTACAGCCCCTCGACGACAGCCCTCAAATGTAGATCACGGCGGCCAGCCGGGGCAAGTGACCTTCCCGATTCCGGCTCATTCTGACGGCACCCGATCGGGGAACGGTACCTCGACCACCATGCCGTCGCGAGCTACCCGGGTAGCCGGAAAGAACGTCTTCGCCTCGGCTGCCAGCTCCGGTGCCTCGCGCGAATAGCGGGGCGATATGTGGGTCAGCACCAGTTCCACCACCCCCGCTGCTGCCGCGGTCCTGGCCGCATCGGCTGCGGTGGAATGCCGGGTCTCCTTCGCCCGTGCCCGCTCGTCCCAGCCGAAGGTCGCCTCGTGCACCAGCAGGTCGGCACCACGGGCCAGTTCGACGATCGACTCGCAGGGGGCGGTATCCCCGGAGATCACCACCTTCCGCCCCGGTCGCGGTGGACCCACCAGGGCGGCAGGTTCGACCACGGTGCCATCACCCAGCGTCACCGCCTGACCGCGATGGATCCTGCCCCAGAGCGGCCCCTCCGGAACACCGAGTTCGCGGGCTCGATCGGGATCGAACCGCCCGAGCCTGTCCTCTTCCACCAGCGCATAGCCGAGACACGCCCCCTTGTGTCGTGCCTCGCCGGCCACGATCGCAAACTCCTTCTTCTTCACCTGCTCCCCGGGCTTCAGCTCGACGATCTCGACCGGGAACTTCGGGCGGTCGCCACCGAGCCTCACCAGCGTGCCAAGCAGTTGCCCGGCTCCGGCAGGGCCGTAGAGAGTGAGGGGCGCAGTACGATCCTGGAGACCCATCGTCTGCAGCAGACCGGGAAGCCCGAGTATGTGATCGGCGTGGAAGTGGGTGATGAAGATCTCGTTCACCGTGAAACCGGTGGCGTATCGCATCATCTGGCGCTGGGTTCCCTCGCCGCAGTCGAAAAGGAAGAGTTCCCCTTCGCGCTGCAGCATCATGCCGGTGACGTTGCGCTCCACCGATGGCGTTGCCGCTCCGGTGCCGAGAAAGGTGAGCTGGATCACTTGCCGCAGTGAGCGAGGCGGAGGAACTCGTCGCGGGTGCGGGCATCGTCGCGGAACGACCCGCGCAGAGCCGAAGTGATGGTCCGCGCTCCCTGCTTCTCGACTCCACGCATCATCATGCAGAAGTGCGAGGCCTCCAGCACCACACCGACTCCCTGCGGCTTCAGATGCTCGGCCAGTGCGTCAGCGATCTGGTCGGTCATCCGCTCCTGCACCTGGAGCCGGCGCGCGAACACATCCACCACGCGGGCCATCTTGGACAGCCCGACAATCTTGCCGTCGGGGATGTACGCGACATGGGCGACGCCGTAGAAGGGCAGCATGTGATGCTCGCACATCGAGTAGAACTCGATGTCCCGCACCACGACCATGTTGTCGTGCTCAGCCTCGAAGAGCGCACCCTTGATGACCGCGCCGGCGTCCTGCTCGTACCCCTGGGTGAGGAAGGACAGCGCCCGCTCCACCCGCTCGGGAGTGCGGACCAGACCGTCCCGTGCTGGATCCTCGCCGATGGCCGTGAGGATCTCGATCACCCTGCTTCTGATATCAGACATCTGTCGCCGCTCCGATTGCCGTTACGGTAAAGCTAACGGCAGGACTCAGAACAGTTTTACCGTGATCCCGACCTTGCCGGGGTTCTTCGACGGCTAGCGGATCACTGCACCCAGTCGAGCGGCGTGAGCCCACGTCCATCCGGGGGCAGTGGGCCATACCGCCACTCCCTGCCATCCGACAGCCGCTGGATCACCAGGGTGTCCCCGGCAGACTGACCACGCCTGGTCACTGCAGCGAAGCGCCCATCGGGTGAGATCATCAGGTCGCGGCCGGGCAGCGATCTCAACGAATCGAGCCTCCCGTCGGAAACACGAAGCCGGTAGAGCATGTCGATCGTCCCAGACTTGGCAAGCACGAACCGACCGTCGCCACTCAAGGTGTACCCCCAGAACTCGGACTCAAGTGCTCCGACCAGGGGGTGTATTGCTACCGTCTCGCCACGGTCATTGAAGACAGCCATACGATCATCGGTCGAATCAGTCAGCGACCGGATCATGGCCACCATCATGCCACCTGGTGAAGACGATATGGGCCCCACAAACGTGTACCCGTCCGGCGCTGACCACAGCATCGCTGGGCCATTGATGGAAACGGCAAAAACAGCGTGGGACGGACGATCGATTTCGCTGTAAATAATAAGGAGTCCCGATCTGTCGGGAAGTACGCCAGCAGACCACCAGTCATTGGGATTCTGCGGGCGGAAAATGGTGTCCAACCCTCCGGAACTGAGATCGAACCTGACAACAGCTCCTAGCAGTTCTCCGCTCAGGTTGACCCTCCCCAGCAGTGCCGATCCGCCTTCGGCAAACCGGGCGGAATGGGACATCCACCATGGATCATCACGTGTGGAAACGGTTTCCACTTCCCCGGTGCTCAGATCCAGCACCACCGTTGCCACTCGTGCCTGCTGCAGAACCAGCATCCGGCCTGCCGGTTCGGAGGCACCGCCGTCACTCCCCGGTCCGGTACTGGAGCAGGCGGCCAGCAGCAGCACGGCTGAGGTCAGAATACGCCTGGTCATGGGGCACATCCGAAGACCGTGTCCGGCGTCTCATCAGGAGGTACCTTGAAGCGGGAGTACTCCGTCTCACCGGGCGGGCAGACCGCGAACTCCCTGACTGCGGGAGAACCGATCAGTGTGTCGGTACCAGCTATCTGAGCCAAGAACGCCGGCATACCCACCAGGCCAACATGCCAGATTGCGGCATTCCAAAGGTCTACAGCGGCGCTGACTTCGGACAAGATCGTCGACGGCGCTCCGACAACCACGACTTGCTCGCAATCCCAGTAGGCCTGAAAGTCGTGGTGAATCCCCTTGCTACATGATTGGGACGAGGCGATTGGGGTAAGGATGTCACCTTCCGGCATGGTCGGCGGTGGCGAGCAGGTCAGCGTAGCCAGGGCAAGGCTGCAGGACAGCCAGGCCACCGCCAACCGGTGCTTCGACCTCTCAAGGTGGCGCTCGCTCTCTGCCATCTGTCGCCCGCGATCAGTCCACCTGACATCGAAACGAATCACTTGCCCTCCCCGATGATGGATACCCCACAGTACGGCGAGATAATTGGATCGTCAAGGTTGGACCGCAAGCAACCAACCCTGAAACGGTCCCGCTCAGAACAGCTTGACCGTGATCCC
>CAZSPH010000013.1:9471-26919 GCA_964608715.1 uncultured Gemmatimonadaceae bacterium
GTGTCCATCATCCGGCTCATCGAGCTGAGTGCCTGAGATGCCTGCTCGGCGAGACCACCGACCGCTCCCATCAGCCCGGCTTCCGCCACGCCAACGAGCGTGTCGCCACGCCCCATCGCCTGACCCACACCGGGATTGTAGTCGATCGCCATGTCGCCCAGCATGCCGACACTGACCAGCTTCGCCGTACCATTGATCGTCGGGGCTATCCGCTTCCGGTCGTAGGAGAAACCGACGACCACCTTGCCGGGTCGGACCAGCTCGATCCGTTCGACGGTGCCGATCGCAGCGCCGGAAACCTTCACCGGCGCTCCCTCCTTGAGGGTGCCCACATCCTCGTAGGCTGCCAGCACCAGCGGGGTGTTCCCGATCGAACGCCCCCTGAGCCACATCGTGCCGACCACGAAGCTGCCGACTCCCAGCAGCACCAGCAGCCCGACGGCCGCTTCCTTGTAGTAGGAATTCATTGTTCCCGCTCCTCGGCGGTATCGAGAGCGAAGTCGCGCTCCAGAAAGGCGCGGACTTCGGGGTTGGTCGATTCCCTGAACTCCTGCGGCGTACCCTCGGCGATCACCTTGCCACCGGTGAGGAGGGCGATCCTGTCTGCAGTACGGAAAGCACCGCGAACATCGTGGGTCACCATGATGCCGGTCACATGCAGTTCGGTATCGAGACGCTTGATCAGCGCATCGATGATATCGGAGTTCACCGGATCGAGTCCGGAGGTGGGTTCGTCATACAGGACGTACTTCGGTTTCCCCGCGATCGCCCGGGCGATTCCGACCCGCTTGCGCATCCCGCCGGAGAGTTCGGCCGGCATCTTCCTGGCAGTCTCGGGAGCGAGGTTCACCAGCTTGAGGCACTGGGCCACCCGTTCCTTCACCAGTTCGTCGTTCGAGAACTCCGCCGGATCGGTCAGCCCGAGGCGGATGTTCTCGTACACGTTCATCGAATCGAACAGCGCGCCGTTCTGGAAGACGTAGCCGATCTGCGAACGGAGCTTCGCCAGCTCCTTCCGGCCCAGAAGTGCAACGTTCTGGCCATCGACGATCACTTCACCGCGGTCGGGACGGATCAGTCCGATGATGTGCTTGAGCAGGACGCTCTTGCCGGTTCCGGACGGCCCCAACAGCGCCAACGTCTCACCGTCGTGGACATCGAGGGTCACGCCGTCGAGGACGACCTGGGCGCCGAAGCGCTTGGCAACATCGCGGAGCTGGATCAATGGGTCAGCAGGAGCTGCGCCAGCAGCAGGTCGAGGAGAAGGATCACCACCGACGAAGTGACCACCGCACCGGTGGTCGAGCGCCCTACCCCCGCCGCTCCCTGCTGGGTGGTGAAGCCGCGATAGCAGGAGATCAGGCCGATCGCGCCGGCAAAGCAGAATGCCTTGATGATCGAATACCAGGCGTCAAAGGGCCGCCAGAAGATCCGGGCACCGTAGATGAAGTCCTGATCGGTGATCGGCAGTGCCTGCTTGGCTGCGAACCAGCCCGAGCCGACAGCCACGATATTGGCGAAGACCACCAGCACAGGAATCACCAGCAGGCAGGCAAGCACTCTCGGAACCAGGAGATGGCTCGCGGGCGAACGACCCAGTGATTCCAGCGCGTCAATCTGCTCGGTGACCCGCATGGTACCCAGCTCGGCAGCGTAGCGTGCGCCGATACGGCCCGCGAGGATCAGGCCGACCAGCACCGGACCGAGTTCGAGCACCACCGATTCGGTTACCAGCGAACCCACCACATAGATCGGAATGTTGCCGGTGAACTGGTAGCCGGCCTGCAGCGCAGTAACGGCTCCCGCAAAGGAAGAGATCAGCAGCACGATGAAGAGCGAACCGTAGCCGATGGTCCACGCCTCCTCGAACATCCGTGGCAGCCAGATCCGCACCTCGGCCAGCCCGCGGATCATTTCGAGGATCAGCTTCGCGAAACGACCGACGGCGGCGAGCCCGTCGAGTACGAGCCTCCCCGTGCCGTGCTGTATCCGGACAGCCAGTGAACTCACCAGTTCCGTCCTTCGACCACCGAATGAATCACGGCCAGCTCCCGCACAGGTCAACGAATCTCATCACAGTAATATCGGCAGTCCTGCCACCCTGCCGTCACCCCCCCGGAAAGAATCAACCCGTGGCCGCGCGCCGGACCAGTGCCACCGCACGCTCGATGTGACGCGGCAGCACGTAGTAGTGGGTACTCAACCGGAGATACTCCAGACCATGCTCGGCGATCCGCCGGGTCCGGATCCCTTCCGCCCCTAGGACGCCCTGGAGCCGTTCGGCGGACACACCGGCACAACGAAATGAGATCATCGCCGACCGGAACTCCGCCTGCCGTGGTGAGAAGACCGTCACCCCGGGTATCCGGGCCAGCTCATTCATCAGGGTGGTGGCGAGCGACCTGATCCGGGCCTCGATCGCTGCCGGACCGATGGCGCTGTAGAACTTCAGCGCCGCACCGAGGCCGGCCATCATCGCCTCGTTGATCGTACCGACATGCTCGAAGCGGCGATGATCGGTCCTCTCCCAGTCACCAGATGCCACCAGCGGCCAGGTCTTCTCCAGCCGATCGGGACGGGTGACCAGCAGCCCGGTTCCCTTGGGAGCCAGCAGCCACTTGTGAGGCGACGAGGCATAGTAGTCGGCATCGATCCGACGGAGATCGAGCTGCAGCATGCCTGGCGGGTGGGCGCCGTCGATCACCGAGATGATCCCGCGCTCCCGTGCCATTCTGACCAGCGCCTCGACCGGCTGGATCATTCCGGTGCTGAAGAGAACATGCGAGATCGACAGCACCTTCGTCCTTGGCGTCACCCGCTCCATCCACGCCGCCGCCAGTTCGGCTTCGCGGCCGGGATCCAGCGGCGGCGTGAAGGTCTTCAGCACCACGCCGCGCCGAGCTTGCAGCAGCTCCCAGCAGCAGATCCCGCCGATGTGCTCGTGGGTGGTGGTGAGAATCTCGTCACCGGGCTCCAGTTCGATTCCGTTGGCGACGATGTTCATCGCCTCGGTAGTGTTGCGCACCACCGCCGTACTCCCCGGCCAGGCACCCAGCAGTGATTCCAGGTCGGCCCGGATCGCGGCCCCATCCGGATGCTCCTGGCGGGTGATCCGCTCGAAGGAACGGAGCTGCTGCACGGTGGCTTCCAGCACCGGGACCGGACAGGCACCGTAGGTACCGGTATTGAGATGGACTCCCTCAATCAGGAACTCGCGGGCGATCGCCTCCCAGCGCTCTTCGTCATCGACCGAGGGGCTGCCGGGAAGTTCATGCATTGGCCTGGCCGAAAGCTCGCCGGACAGCAGCGAAGCCAGCGACGGCAACCCGAGTGCAGTTCCCAGCAGATCCCGACGGGAGAGTGTCATCCGATACGGTAGAGTGCGCCAGCGAGAAGGGCGACCAGGGCCAGCGTGCCACCGATCGATCCGGTGATCGCCAGGCGCTTCCTGAGAGCGTCGAACGCGGCAGCCGTGGGCCCGAGCGGCTCCATCCGGGAGAGCCTGGCCGCTGCGGGCATCGCACCCAGCAGGGTCACCACCGCGCCGGCCAGTGCTGCCGCCTGCATCGTGCCGAGCCACGCACCGACGCTGGTCGAAAGCTGACCGTACATCCCGAAGGTGAGAAAGACGCCGGAAACCACGCTGATCAAGGCACCCGGACCGATCAGCACGCGATAGATCGCGCCCTGCATCTCGACTATCCCTCCCCAGAAAGCCCGGTCGAGGCGACGCATCGACATCGAAGTGACCATCGCAGCCAGCGCTCCGCCGATCCAGGCGGTGAATGCAACGAAGTGGAGGATTCTCCAGAAAGTCATCATGCGGCCATCTCCTCCGTCGGCTTCGCCGGTATCATGTCACCTCCGACATTCTCGCTGCCATCGCTGCATGACCAGCCGCTGCATATTTCCCCACCCGGTCGACCGCGAACGTGGCGCCACGTTCCGACACCGGCCGCAGATACACCAGCCGCGGCAGCGACGGGTCGGCCAGCCAGCGCTCGCGCAGCAGCGAGGTGGTTTCGGCCATCAGCCATCCGATGGCGGTATCGACTGCCGCGAGCAGCGGCGGTGGCGACTGCCGTGAGCTTCCCTGTTCGTCGAATCCCGGACCGGCGTCCACTGCCACTACCACGTCGCAGTCGATGCCGGTTGCCGCCCAGAGGGGCAGTGGCCCCCGCAGCCCGCCATCGTAGTAGCGGCGCCCTTTCACTTCCACCGGCGCGTAGTACGGCGGAAGTGCGCACGAGGCGGCCAGGGCATCGAGCAGCGGCACGTCCATTCCTCCTTCGCCGAAGACCACGGCAGCGCCGCTGTCGACGTCGGTCGCGGTGATACTGCACGGCACCCGGAGCTGGTCGAATCGCTCGACCGGCACGAGGTCCCGGAAGAGTGCCCGCAGCGGCGCCATGTTCAGCAGCGAATGCGCCCAGACTCCCTTGAACAGTGCCAGCGGTTCGCGGACCACCAGATCGTCGGTACGCAGCTCACCCAGCCTGGCAACGAGTTCATCAGGCCGCCTGCCTGCCGCCAGCGCCGCTGCAACAGCCGATCCCATCGAGGTACCGATCCACCTTATCGGCTCGACACCGGCCTCAGCCAGCGCCAGTGCCACGCCGGCATGAGCCGCCGCCTTGGCACCGCCACCACCGAGCACCACCGCCACCCGACTCTTCGCCATCAGTCCCGTACGGCCCGGGCGCGATACTGTTCGGCTGCCAGATACCTGGCACGCTCATCATCGGTATGCGGCTCGAGGCGAGGCACCCGTCGCGGCGAACCATTTTCGTCGATCGCGACGAACACCAGTCTGGCAGTGTGCGTATGGCGCCGTTCCCCGGTGCTCGGGCGCTCCGCGATCACTTCAACCGTGATATCCATCGACGAATTGCCGACGTACTCCACCGCTGCCAGACAGGTCACCAGCGAGCCCACCGGAATCCGCTCGCGGAAGTCGACCCGATGGATCGAAGCGGTCACCGCCGGTCCACCCGCATGACGGATCGCCGCAATTGCCGCGGACTGATCGACCATCGCCATCAGTTCGCCGCCGAACAGGTCGCCGAGGATGTTGGACATGTGCGGCATCACGAGAGTCGAGATCTCGCCGCGGGAATATGACATCGGTCTGGAATCAGGCATGGGAATCAGAAGTCGGAGGTCAGAGGACAGCGAACGGCGAACAGCGAACGGCGAATAGCGAACGGCGAACGGCGAACGGCGAACATCCTGCCCGTCATTCCGACCGGAGCGATGGCGCAGCAATCGCGAAGCGGAGGAATCCGCTTTCTGCGCTGGGGACGAAAAGCAGATTCCTCGACTGCGCGCCCCCGTGGGGGCACTCCGCTCGGGATGACGGCACGAGTTCGCAGTTCGCCGTCATCCGTCCTCTGTCCTCCGTCACCCATCAGTAGTCCACCGGCCGCAGGTAGTACTCGCCGATCGCGGTCGGCGAGACCAGCGCCACGCTGGGTGGACGACGCTTCCAGTGGGTCGAGTCGAGTCGCCTGCGCACCAGCGCGATCTCCTGTTCGCCGTAGCCGGCAGCAGCGATCGCCCGTCGGTCGTACCCGTGCAGCGTGAGTTCGAGAATCGCATCGGCGCGGGCGTAGCCGATCCCGAAGTCTCCCTCGTCGGTCTGACCCGCGATCAGATCGGCCGAGGCCGGCTTGCGGACGATCTCCTCGGGCACGCCCAGATACTCGGCCAGCGCCCATATCTGGGTCTTGAAGAGATCGCCGATCGGATTGACCGGCGGCGAGTCGTCGGCATGCCAGGTGAAGTAGCCGAGCAGCCGTTCGCTCTTGTTGCCGGTGCCGAGCGGCAGTGCGCCAAGCGCCGCCGAGAGATCGAACAGTGTGATCATCCGGGTGCGGGCCATCACGTTGCCGAGCCGGGCGGCAGTCATTTCGATACCGGCGGCAGCGGCGTAGCCATCGACGGCGGCAGATATGTCCACCGTGCGGCCGGCGAGGCCGAATTTCTCGATCACCATCTGGCCATGGGCCAGCGAATCGGGACTCGACGTCCGATACGGCATCCGCACGCCGATCACATTCTCCCCACCCAGTGCCTCGGCGGCCAGAGCTGCGACGACCGCCGAGTCTACCCCACCCGAGATGCCGATTATTGCTCGGGTAAAGCCGCGACGTCGCACCAGTTCATCCTTCAGGAACTCCACCAGCCAGCGACGGGTCAGTTCCGGATCGATCGCCAGTGATACCAGAGGCGGCGGCAGTTCTCCTGCGGTTCCACCGTCACGCCTGACCGGTCGGACGGGGGCAGCTTCACCATCGATCCGCACTCGCCGCATCCGGGCCCGCTCCAGCGCCTCCATCAGATGCGGCAGTCGCGCTTCCAGGTCGGACAGCAGTGGTGTCGCAGCCCGCACCCTCGCGATCGAATCGAGCGAGACCCTCTCGGCCACTACCGCATCGTCGAACAGTGGAGCACGGGCGATGACCTCACCGTCCGGCCCCACCAGAATCGATCCACCGGGGAATCCCTTCCCGCCCTCGAAGCCCACCAGTTGCACCATCGCGACGAAGACACCGTGCTCACCGGCGATGCCGCGGGCGAGCCGCTCCCAGCGTCCCATCGAACCGGGCTGACCCGGGTGGACCGGGTCGGGTGCAAGACCGCGTCCCGGTCCTGCAGCAACCACCGCGATCAACTGGGCGCCATCTACCGCCGCAATGGTCGGAGGAAGAGAATGCCAGGCGTCCTCGCATACCAGCATGGCAGCACGGCCCAGTCGGGTGTCGAACGCCCGTACCTCGATCCCCGAATCGACGAAGCGTTCTTCGTCGAACATCCCGTAGGTGGGCAGAAAGACCTTGCGGTGGACGTGCCGGATTCCGGCATCGTCGCCACCCAGATCCACCCATATCGCGGAGTTGTAGAGGCGATCGTCGTGACGTTCGTAGAAGCCGAGAACTACGGAAAGCGGTGGAGCGCCGCTGCGGTCGTGGCGGAGCGAGAGCTCGGCGAACACCGCTTCGGCGGTCATCGCCTGTTCGGGGACCCCCCCTTCGAGGAAGTAGCCGGTGAGTGCCGTTTCCGGAAAGACCAGCAGGTCCGGGTGGCCAGCCGGATCACCGGCACCGAAAATCTGCTCGATCCGGTCGAAGTTCTTTTCCGGCCGCCCCTTGTCGGGGCGGAACTGGGCCATCGCGACGGTGATGGTTCGCATGCCGGAATCTACGCAGATGGGGAGGTATATTCCCGGCCGAACCTCTGGTGGAGTGATCCCATGTCGATTCTCGAAGCAGTCACCGGCGCCCCCAATGTCTCGCAACCGCTGCCGTGGCTCCTCTCGGCCGGTCAGCCTACGGCCGACGATCTCCGGGAGGCGGCAGCCCGGGGCATCACCACAGTGATCGACCTCCGCGATCCGATGGAGGCCCGCCCGTTCGACGAACCGGCTCTGCTGGCGGAGCTGGGCGTCGGGTACATCAACATTCCGGTGGTCTCCGGCGATCTCGACGACGAGACGATGGAGCAGATCATCGCAGCGATGCGGAGCCACGCCGGCACCGCCACGCTGATGCACTGCGCCAGCGCCAACCGGGTCGGTGGACCGCTGATTGCCTGGCTGATGCTGGAACAGGGGAAGAGCCAGGAAGAGGCAGTCGAGATCGCGATGCGCGGCGGACTTCGGAGCGCCGAGTTTCTCGAATGGGGAGTAGGCTACGCGCAGTCGAAACAGGGATAGTCGACCCCTGCCATTGGAAGACCAGAACGGCGACCCGAGGGTCGCCGTTCGTCATTCAGTGCGGCCCTGCCGGCTCAACCGCCCCGCGGCCGGGCGCGGCTGGTGGTGGAGGTCGAACCGCTCGATGCCGATCCGGAGCTGCCACGATTGTTGGAACTGGCCGCCGGTGGTGGTGACGAGGGCCGGTTGCTGGAAGTCGCCGGCGGCGGCGAGGAAGGCCGGGCAGCCGGTGGCGGCGATGCCGGGCGAGAGGTCGTACTGCTGCTCGCCGGCGGTGCACTCTGGGCCGGCCGGCTGGCCTGGGGCGTGCGCGCCCGGGGCGGCTCGCTCTGGCGTACCGGCGGCGCGCTGGTGGGCCGCTGCTGCGGAGCAATGGCCCGGGTGGTGGGCGTCGTCGTTACCGGCCGCTCGGTGGTGGCGACCGGCGGGCGATACACCGGCCGTTCGGCGGCCGTCGCCTGCCGCTCGGTGCTGACATTCGCCCGGTTCTGCTCGGACGACACGACCTCGGCCGTCGGCTGCCGCGGGCGGGCCCGGTTGGTCGGCGGAGTCGAAGCCGGCGGCGGGGCCTCACGGGTGGTAGCCGGCGGAGGAGTCTGCCGCGGCGGCTCCGACGACTGCGCCGGCGGGTTGGTCCGCGTTGCGGGAGGCGGAGTTGCCGGACGCGCCGTCTGAGGTGCCCGGCTCCGCGTACCGGCAGCATTACCGCCGGCCGGAGCAGTCGGAGTCTGCGAAGGACGATTCACGTTGCCGGCACCAGGCACCGGCATCTGCGGTGCCACCGGGCTGCGGGACCGCCCCTGATAGCCACCAGCCAGACCGGGATCGGTTCCGGGGCGAACGACGTTGCCACCCACCACCGTGGTGGGAATCGCAGTTATCGGTGCACGTGGACGAGCGCGGGTGCCGTACGGGGTGTTCGGTACCGTCGGGCGCGGCGGAACGTTGATGACCGTGATCGGCCGATATGGCGTGCCCCAGTACGGATCCCATCCCCACCAGCCGTTCCAGCCATAGCCGGACCGGTGGCGGTAGCGATAGGGATCGGGATACCACGGATCGTACCAGGGATCGTAGTGCCACGGGTCGTAGTGCCACGGATCACGCCAGCTCACCCCCACCGAGATGCCGGTATAGCCGCCGCCGTAGCCGCAGGCCAGGCAGGTCGCATAGGGGTCAGCCACCACTATCGGCTGCTCACTCTCAAAGCCCGGGCCCCAGACCCGATAGCCGGCCAGGTCGTAGTCGAAGCGGCCATTGTCCGCCATCCGGCGGGTAAGGCCGAGCAACTGTGCCTCGATGTCTCCGGCAGGATCTTCCAGCCGGAGCGCCTCGTAGTTCCAGTGCATCCCGACGGAATAGCCTGCAAAGGACAGCGGCTCACGGGAAAGGGCGGCAAAGACCAGGCCGGTTCCTCCGCGATCGTCGGCCTGGAACGCCGAGCGGGCGCCACGGCCGCGCAGCTCGTAGCGGCGACCACCGCGGACATAGGTGTCGAGGTCGGGATCGAGCGGAAAGAGAACCCGGACATATCCGTCGCCATCGACCCGCATGACGACCAGGTACCCGTCCTCTCCCGGTTCCACCTCGACCTTGACGTCGTCACCGGGGTTATAGTCGCCACCGTTGATCGTCACCCGGATGCCATACTGGTCGGAATCGACCGGCATCGGGGCAGCAACCATCAGAGCAGTCAACAAGGTCAGCATCTCGATCCTCCTGGATCCACAGTCGAGGCCGCGATCAGCCCAACAGTCCCTGTCAGATCCAGTTTCGTGCCACAGCCAGATCGTTGAATTTCAACCACTTGCGTCTGCCGCCCACAGCCGGGTGTCCCCGGATTCGGACAGTTGTGTCGGATGTCAGAGGACAGATGACAGAGAACAGAGGTCGGCGAACCGCTGGGGCCTCCATGCCGTACGGACGCAGCATGCTGGGCCCTCTTCCTCGAACACTAGCCACGACGTCATCCACCCCTACGACCGCGACGTATCCCGGCCACCGTTCCACCGATGCCAGTACATCCGGAGTTCGGTGATCAGGTTTCCATCGGTCTCGGCGAACAGGGCCCCCCGGGCGTCGACCCATTCCCCGGTCTTCCGGCGCCGGAAGACCAGCCGGAACTCGGTCGAGAACCAGGGTCCGACGCGGTAGGCCTCGCCAACGGTGAACCGGGTCTCCGACTGCTGGTAGGGAATATCCGAGGCCCATTCCCTCACCGCCTCGATCCCGTTGACCGGCGAGGAGAACGGCGTCTCCTGGAATACGATCTCCTGGTGGAATCCTTCGGTGAGCAGATCGACCCTCGCCCTGGTCCAGCCGTTGGCAATCCCATCGAGCAGCTCACGGGCCCGCTCCGCAGTAATCCCTGCTGCCACCTCTTCACTCATTGCTGATGCTCCTCTCGGCTGCGGTCGCGTCCGGCGCTGTTCGCTGGAGTGCTGCCCTGGCATCCGCGACGATCGATGCGAACTGGGGGTCGGGCTGGTCCCAGTAGCCAAGGAATCTGGCATAGTTGACGTGAGCGGAGTCGAATATGCCGGCTCCCTCGTAGGCCCGGGCCAGGCGGAGAGTGTTGAGTGGCACCAGTTCCGGGGCATTGGGGAAGCCGTAGCGCAGGCGGTCGATACCGCGTTGCCTGAGGACAGGACGGGTCACTTCCAGTTCCGCATAGCGCAGCAGCACCGGCATCGTGAATGCCGTGACGGTCGTCCCACCGATCAGCCTGATCGCGCTGTCGGCCCGTATCAATCCGCCGACGGTGTCTCCCCTGGCGACCGTCGCGAGTGCGACCAGCATCCCTGCAGTGCCACGCATCCAGCGCGGGATGGTATCGGAATCCGCGAGCGGCTGCACCAGTTCCACTACCCTCTCCGATTCCTTCCGGTCCAGCGCCGCCAGACCTCGCCAGGCGAGCACATACATGTTCTGCGGCATCTGCGCGAGCTGCCGTTCCGCCTCCACCAGTGTCGCACTGTCGGCGTAGCCCGCGAGGATCGGCCCCATCATCACCATCATGCCGCCGTCACCAGTCCGCAGCGTCTCGGACTGGCGTACCAGATCGATCGCGTCACTCCGGCGCCCCACGGCTACGCGGATGACAGCCCGCATGATCTGGAACTGTTGCTGCTGCGCACCGCTACCGGTCGCAGCCGCAGCGGTCGCAATGGTATCGAACAATCCGATCAGGTAGTCGCCGGTGGTACCCGGTGCCCGGGCCATTCCCTCCAGGGTCGCGATCGCTATTCCCGCGCCCCCGCTGGTGCCGAGCAACCCGGCGAGTTCGGGAAGATCTCCACCAAGTACCTCGCGGACCCGATCGAGCCGCTGGATCTCGCCATCGGCACCCGCGCGCCGGAACACCGCTGCATATCTGTTGATCAGTGCAGTGTCGCGGTCGATCAGTGCGAGTTCGATCGGATGGATCGCTGCCGGCGAGAGCGACGAGTCGAGTTCCAGTACCCGGTCGAATGGTGCCCGCAATCGCGTCGGCGACATCGGCATGGACGACCGCGTGTGGTACTGCGCCTCACCCAGAAGGAACCAGCCGTCGGCGTCATCTCCATACCGGCTGGTATAGGCAGTGGCCGAGTCGATGGCAGCCGGGTCACTCTGCGAAAAAAGGTTGTAGGCAGCGAAGAGCGACCTCAGACGCGGCGACAGGCTGGTCGAATACTTCTCGGCGTTCGCGGCGGCCGTGATCGCACCGATGTGCTGATACTGTCCCTTCCATCCCAGCGTGCTGGCCAGCCGGTACCATGCCAGCGCGAAGGTCGAATCGGCGTCCACTGCGGTCTCGAAGGCGATCTGCGCCGAATCCCACTGCCCGCGGCGGTGGTGACGTTCTCCCACCAGGTATGCCCTGATTGCAGGAATGGACGCCGAAGCAATGGCACTGGTGCGGGCCGAAGGCAGTGGCTCACGCGAACGCCAGATCCCGCGCAACAGCTCCAGTGCCAGGCCATCAGCCAGTGCGAGCACCGAATCGGTCGGCCCGCTCACCTGGCCCTGGGCCATCACGATGCCGTCGAGTCCATGGAGTTCGGCCGTCAGTCTGGCAGTACCGCCGGAAGCAACCACGCTGCCGGTGATGACCGATGCCGCGCTGGTGGACCTGGCCACCGCAATCGCATCATCGAGACTGCCACTACCACTGCCGACCCGCCTGCGCCAGTCGCGTACCACGGTGCGGGCCTCGATCGTCCGCACTCCGCCGACTCCATCGAGCGAACTCGAAAGCAGATCGACCATTCCCTCGCTGATCCCTTCCAGCCCGGGACCACTGGTCGAAAATGGCACGACCGCTATAGTCTCCGCGCCCGAGACCACCATCCTCGTGGAACGATTCGAAGTGGCAACCCATGCCACGGCTGCGACCGCCACCAGCAGCGGCAGCGCGATTGCCAGCCGCCGCCACCGCCTGCTCTCACGGGTGGCGGCAGCCGCACCACTGCTCTCGCTGGCAACGGCCTTCGAGAACGCGGTGATGTCGGGGAACCGCCTGTCAGGGTCGATCGACAGCGCCCGCTGAGTCGCGGCATCGACCGCCGCAGGTATCAGGCCGATGTCGGCAGCAGTCAGCTTCGGTCTGGGACCGGTGAGGATCGATGTCAGCATCGCCTGCATCGAATTGCCCGAGAATGCCTGTCTGCCGCTGACCATCTCATAGAAGACGCAGGCCAGCGCGTACTGATCGCTCCTGGCATCGACCGCGTCGGCAGTAGCCTGCTCCGGCGACATGTAGGCCGGAGTGCCAAGGGCCATCCCTGCCCCCGTGAGATTGGCATCGGCGCTGCGGGAGGCGTCGACCGCACGGGCGATTCCGAAGTCCGCGATCACCGCGTGGCCATCCGAGAGCATGATATTCTCGGGCTTGATGTCGCGATGCACGATTCCGCGCGCATGCGCGAACGCCAGTCCGCTGGAGGCCTCACGAACTATCTCGGCGGCACGGAAGAGTGATATCCGGCCTTCGCGCTTCAGCAGATCACGGAGTGATTCCCCTTCGATGTACGGCATGACGTAGTAGAGAACGCCGTCGGCGTCTCCCGAGTCGTACAGCGGAATGATGTGGGGATGCTGGAGCTTTGCCGCCAGCTCGATTTCGCGCAGGAACCGCTCCGCACCCAGGGCCGCCGACAGCTCGGGACGCAGCACCTTGATGGCAACCCGCCGGCCGTGCTTCAGATCTTCGGCCAGATAGACCGTCGCCATCCCTCCCTGACCGACCCGCTTCTCTACGCGGTATCGGTCGCCCAGGGAGGACGTGAGACGTTCCAGGATATCATCGGGCATCGGGAGGGGCCGGGTTGGTGATTCCTGTGAATCTACCAAGCATCCCCCTCCCGGTGCATTGACCCTACCTGGGGGCGTTCCATTGCATCGCGACCATCAATCGGCGCCCCTGCACCGGCCCCCATACTCGATAGGTATCGAAATCGGGACCGAACGGGTCGTGTGGTGCGATCAGCGGATTCCGCTGCCTGGTGTTGAACAGGTTCTTGATCCCGACCGTCAGGTAGCGGTTGGGCGCCAGTTCGGTGGTCATCTGGAAATTCTGTTCGGTGAACCACGGGGAATGCTCAGTCTCTCCGTCGATCTCGGGCAGAGCCATGGGCCCGGTAACGTTGCCGGTCCAATCGAGCACCAGCCTGTCGGAGACGGTCCAGTTGAGCCCGAACTCCCCCTTGAAACGGGGGGCGAATTCCACGTCGGAGGTGACACCATCATCGGTTCGGGTCACCTGCTGCCAGGTCCCGCCCAGTCGGATGCCGATCGGCGATGCGCCAGGGTCGACCGCCACTCCTGCCGACACTCCTCGCGTCCTGGCACTTCCTCTCAGGTTGCTGTAGTGGATCGCACCGGGCTCGATGTCGTAGTCGGGAATGATCCGGTTGCTGAAGGAGGTATGAAAGAGGTCGACATCGAGAGTGACCGGCAGGGTACCCACGCCGAACAGGTGATGCATCGAGGCAGTGATGGTCCGGGAACGCTCCGGATCCAGCTCCTCGTCGATGACCACCTCGCGCGACCCGCTGAGCGCGGCATGGTCCTCGGTGAAGAGATTCACGATCCGGAAACCGGTCGCGGCATTCACCCTGAAAGTGGTGAGGTAGCTCGGGGCCCACTTCAGCGCCGCCCGCGGAGATACGATCGCTCCATGCACCGCATGGTTGTCGACCCGGGTACCGCCGAGCAGCGTCAACCGCTCTCCCACCGGAAACTCGAGTTCGCCGAAGACACCAGGAATGGTGCGATCGTCGGCTGTTACGGTGGCCGGAGTGTTGTCATCGTACCACTGCCGCCGCCAGGTCATGCCGAGCAGTGGCCTGATCATCCCGGGCTGCGGCTTCGGAGCCCACGCCGCCTGCAGGAATGCCACATGCTGCGACGCGGCATAGGGTGAATCACCGTACCATGAATCCTGGTCGTGCCCGCTCACTGCGGCGTCGATCCGGATGCCCGACCCGAGGACGGTCGGCCGGAAGCCACCGATCAGTTCCCAGCGGTTGGTACGGATCGACTCTCCGTAGATCTCGCTGCTGCCGCGGTCGCGCGTTGTCCATGCCTCGACTCCTCCGAACCGGTCCTCATACCAGTAGCGGGCGAGAAGGTCGACCCTGCGCTCCGATGAAGTGCCGTCGCTCCACTTCACCAGACCGGAGACTCTGGTAGTCAGTGGGAGATCGGAGAAGCCATCGGCGTTGCCATCGATGAAGCGGTCGTTCCAGGAGCCGGTGGCGGCGACGAGCAGTCGCCCGTTGCCGAAATCCGGTCGCACCAGCGCGTCGGCCGAGAGCTGGCCGTGCGAGGACGCAGAGGAGTTGAACGACCAGGCAGGCATCGCCCGCGGATCACGGGAGATGATGTTCACCACCCCACCCATCGCTTCCGATCCGTAGAGAGTCGAGGCAGGTCCCTTCACGATCTCGACCTGCTCGAGGAGAGCGGGGTTGAGCGAATTGAGCGCATAGACCGTTGCCAGAGCGCCCAGCACCGGAACGCCGTCGAACAGCACCGCGGTGTACGGCCCTTCCATTCCGTTGATCGAGATGCTGTTGGTATAGCAGACACCGCAGTCAACCTGTTCACGCAGACCGGGGATCATCCGCACCGATTCCATCAGGTTGGTGGTGAGATTCCGCTCCAGCATGCGGCGCGAGACCACCTCGACCTTGACCGGCGAGTCCGCGAGCCGGACCTCCGTCAGCGTGCCGGTGACCACTATCTCGCCAAGCTGAGCCTGGCTGCGCTCGACGGCGACATCTCTGAGCGCAGCATCGTGCGGCAGGACCACCGTGACGACAAGCGGGCGATAGCCGATACCGGCGAGACGAAGTTCATGACTGCCGTCCGGCAGGGCCGCGATGACGAACCGACCGTCGACGCCGCTCCTGACCGAGGGGTAGCCGGCAATCGTGAGATTGATGCCGGATACCGGTGCACCCTCCGAGACGACCCGCCCCTCCAGCGAAAATCCCTGCGAGGATGCCGGCACCGCCCAGGCAAGCAGGGCCGCCACCGGCACCCCTGACATTCTATTCATCACTCGGACTCCATTTCCGTATCAGTCGGCGCAGATCGGCCAGCACCTGCTCGTCGTTCCAGCTCGCAGCACCGTAGTGCACATGCAGCAGGCGATCATCGCCGTCGATCACCCAGGTAGTGGGCATTGCCCACTTGCCCCATTGCCGGGGAAGGCGGTCCTTCTCGAACCAGATCGGTGGAGTGGCGACGCCGCGCCCGAGGAAGCGGCGGACTCGATCAGGCCGGTCTGCCGCTATTGCGTAGACCCTGACGCCCTCACCCTTCAGTGAATCGGCCATCGCAGCCAGCGATGGTAGTTCGAGCACACATGGCCTGCACCAGGTAGCCCAGACGTTGACTATCCGCACCATGCCCCGTGATTCGGCGAACGACTCGACCCTGCCATCCAGTGCCGTGATCTCGAACGCCGTCGGCAGCAGGTCACCGATCCGCTGGGCCGTCATCGTCGTCACCGGCGACATGATCGCGGCGCCAGTCACGATCAGGCGCAGCGCAGGCGTCATGGTTCAGTCGCGGATGCAGAGAAGCTGTCGGGCGATGTCCTGACCGACCACCTGCGGGGTCCGCCTGCCGATTCTTACTTTCAGCGGTCCATTGAACGGCTGCTGTGCCAGCACCGTCAGCCGCACCCCCGGCACCAGGCCGGCCTCGGCAAGCCAGCGGAGCCTGTCGCCGGATTCGCTCTCGACCCTGACGATCTGGCCGCGAACTCCGACGCCGAGTTCGGCAAGCGGAATTGTCTCGTGGTCCATCAGCTCGCCGGCGGCGGTGGGGATCGGATCGCCGTGGGGATCGAAACGGGGGTTGTCGAGCGCCGCGGCAATCCGCTCGATCAGTTCGTCGCTGACGGCGTGCTCCAGCCGCTCGGCCTCGTCGTGGACGGCGTCCCAGGTATAGCCCAGCCGACGAACCAGATAGGTCTCGAGCAGGCGGTGGCGACGGACCACTCTGAGGGCTATCCGACGTCCCTGATCAGTCAGCAATGCACCGCGGTACGGGAGGTGCTCCACCAGCCCCTGTTCAGCCAGGCGCTTGACCATGCCGGTAACGGATGGAGCGGCAACCTGCAGTGTGTCCGCCAGGCGTGAAGTGCTGGCCGTTTCACCGGCCTGCGAGAGAGACCAGATGGCCTTGAGGTAGTCTTCGACCGAACGGGAAAGGTCGCGGCTCGATTTAGTCATACCTAAATCTATTTGTCGCCGGCACGAAGGTCAAGGTCTCTACTGCGTGCCCCTCCCCAGCCCCGGCTCGATCCGCCAGCGGATCACCTGTGGCAGGTCGTCGTCATCCGGCTCCAGTCCCCAGATCAGATCACCATCCGCTTCGATCATCGTGGCCCGGGAAGGAAGGGCCACCCGGCCGAGGAAGCGGCCGTCGCGCTCGAACACCTCGTAGACCGGCGGGGTACGGAACTGGCGAACAGGAACGAGGCTGTCCCATGGCAGCTCGCGCTGCGCCTCGGGAATCAGTTCACTGGGCACGGCCACCTGCACCCAGATCCGGCCGTCGCGGGTCGTCTTCACTGCCTGCAGCGGAGCTTTGACGGTGGGCAGCGATGGTCCGCTGCTGAAGCTCCATGAGGGGTCCACTCGGCGCAGCGAGGCGGTGATGATGTCCCGCTCCAGATCGCGTTCCGCTCCCTCCACTGGCACCGACGCCATCGAACGGCGGATCACCAGGGTGCGACCATCCCTGCGGGCGACAACGACACGATACGCACCACCGTCTGCGGCGACGAATTCGCCCTGAGGCGTCCAGGCCCAGTGGTAGGACGGGGAGAAGGAGGAGCCCAACGAGGAAGTCGATCCTTCGCGTGATGCTACATACGACTCGCGCGGAACCGGGAGATCAGGAGGTGCGAGCGAGTCGCCGAATGCACCACCTTCGCGAAGCCGCACCAGTCCGATCCGCCCGAGAATCTCGCCCTCCCGCGGCGCTGTAACCGGCCGCTTGAGGTAGATGGCACCGCTCGCATCGGTGAAGAGACCGTTGCTGGTACCGAACCCTCCCGGAACCTGCCACTGCCTGACGAAGACCCCGGCGCTGTCGAAGAACGAGACCCGAGCATTGTTGGAATCCCACTGGGCGAGCGAGTCGCCGGCGAGAATCACCATTCCGCCGTTCTGCTCGAACTCCCCCGGTCCGGCTCCACGACGGCCTACCTTGCGAATCAGGTTGCCATCGGG
>CAZSPH010000013.1:27019-30617 GCA_964608715.1 uncultured Gemmatimonadaceae bacterium
CACTGTGGCCAGCATGGCGGCACTCAGCCGGTTGATCTGTTTCATTGCCTCGACTCCGGAGAATGTGGTTGACATGGCTGAGACGCTCGATCCCACCGGACGGTTGCATCAGGCATCGGACCACGCCGCCAGCAACGGTGCAACTATCCGTTCGGTCATCCCCCAGAGGAACCCGATCGGGAGATCGAATCCCAGGATTGCACGCTCGGTCCCGGCAACCGGGAATCGACGCACCGTCCGACTTCCAGGGTCGGCCATGACTGCAAGAGGTACCCAGACCGCGGCTGCGGCCTCATCGTTGAGGTGCAGTGCCGGTTCCTTCTCTACCAGAAAGATGAAGGGACGGACGACGATCGGCGGGAGAACCGGAGTCACCGGTCCGAGGTCGTCGAGTCGACCTGCCAGGTATTGCGGCCCCAGCACCACTCCCACCTCTTCGGCCGTCTCCCTGATCGCTGTGTCGAGCAGAGTGCCATCTCCCATTTCGCGCCGCCCACCGGGCAGCGCCACCTGCCCCGACCAGTGGTCGCCCGGGCGCTCAGCGCGTCGGATCAGCAGCAGCCGGTCGGGAGAAGGAATCAGAATCACCGCCACCGCAGCTTCACGAATACCCTGCCCGGAAAATTCTGTCGGCTCCCGGCTGTCGAGCAGCCGAAGGCAGCGCCGGATACGGTCGGTCACTGCTCAATCCAGATGACGGGAGAGAAACGCAATGGTATCAGTGAAGACGCGTTCGGCGTCTTCGGACATCCCTGTCCATGGGTGACGACAGCCGAAGGTGTGATCTGCACCGTCGAGAATCAGCCGCTGGAGGAGCGCAGGGTCGGCGACAGCCGCCAGCTCATCGGCCTCGGTCAATTCTACCGTCCGGTCACCGGTCCCGTGCACTTGCAGCCACGGTCGACCGAGTGAGCGTACTGCCTCGGTCAGATTGAACCTGGTGTCAGCATGTGCGAGATAGTCTTCCGCCACCACGTAGTCGAGTGGCATCGCGATCCGCAGTCGCTGGTGGATCACTTCCACCGTACCGAGCTTCTGCCAGATCGCCAGTTCGCGATCGGAGTGGCGTCGCATCCGACCGATACCGGCCCAGGTCACCACTGCCCGGATCTCCGGCGCTTCACTGGCGAGCAGCAGAGCCATTCCCCCGCCCCGCGAATGACCGACGACGCCGAGGCTGGAAGGAGCTGGAACACCCAGCTCTCCCGCATCCAGAGCACCCAGCACGATGTGGAGATCATCCAGCTCGCGACTGTAGCTGTTGACTGCGAAACGATCGAGCCGGGAAAATTCTCCTGCCGCATCCACTCCCGATCCGCTCACCGAAATCGCGACCGCAGTGAATCCGGCGCGCGCCAGCCGGTCGGCGATTGCCGGAATGAAGGCGTAGTCCTTGAATCCCTTGAATCCGTGGATCAGCAGCACTGCCGGGAGGCGACCATCCGGCGCAGTGGTCCGGACGTCGACCAGGATCTCGCCCAGAGTACCAGCGAGCGAGCGACGGATCAGGAGTGGGGTAGCCATCAGCTCACTGCCGCTTCCAGCAGCGCCAGCGTCTTCGCCGAGGCATCGAGTTCTGCCATCACCCCGACCGGCAGGGTCCACTGGTCGTCGATGTGACCGAAAGGGAAACCGGCAGCTACCGGGATGCCGAGCTTTCCGAACCAGGTGTCCAGCACCTGATCGAAACCGATCGCGCCGCTTTCGGTGCTGCGGTTCATCTCCGTAAAACGCCCGATTGCAACTCCGGCCAGATTGTCCAGTTTTCCTGCCAGCCGGAGATGCGCCAGCATCCGGTCGATCCGGTGGATGTCCTCGCCGACGTCCTCGAGAAAGAGGATCGCGCCATCGAGGTCGGGGAAGTACGGAGTACCGACCAGCGACTGCACCAGGGTGAGGTTGCCGCCGATCAACCGCCCCCGTGCCTTTCCCGGCGCGATCGTAATGATCCGGTCACGAACCGGTGCCAGTTCCTCCGGAGCCGGAGAACGCAGACCCAGCAGTCCCGGCGGAGAGACGCTGGTCAGAGCCCGGTCGAAGTGGTAACGCTGGAAGTTGGGCATCGGGGTGCGTGCGATGGGCCCGTGAAACGTCACCACGCCGGTACGCTGCCAGAGGGACAGCAGCAGTACGGTGATGTCGGAGTAGCCTACCACCGCGCGGGGACGACGGGCGAAGCCGGCGAAGTCGACCCGATCGACGATCCGGTTCACTCCGTTGCCGCCGCGGATGCACCAGACGGCGTCGATGTCCGGTCGGGTGAGGGCAGCGTTCAGGTCGGCGAGCCGCTGATCATCGGTACCGGCGAAATACCCGTAGACCTTGTCGGCATTCGGGAAGACCTCGGGAACGTAGCCGAGGGCGGTACACAGTTCCGACGATCGCATCAGGTCATCGCGTTCGAGAAGGGCACCTGACGGTGCAATGAGGGCAATACGCGAGCCCGCTCTGAGCGCGGGTACCGTGATCGGCTTGGGAAGCATCGTTCCTCCGGTTACGATTGAGCACTTCAACTTCAGGGGAGCATGGTCTTGCGCTCATCCCATTCGACCCAGTTGGCCACTGCCAAGGCGATTTCCACCCACCGCGATGCCATGGTGAGCGAGTGGAGTACCTGGCTTGAAGGACGCCCCACCACGACTGCCGTTCCGCCTGAAGTGATGGAGCGCGAACTCCGGCTGATCGTCGACACCCTGGTGGAGATGCTCGGTCCACTCCGCCGCGAGGTCGCCGGCATCTGGCATAACGTAACCGAGCACTACGGTCGCACCGGTGCAGCCAGGGGGCTCGCCGCCGGCGAGGTGGTCGAGGAGCTCCAGCAGCTCCGGGCCCTGCTCATCAAGTATATCGGTGCCGACATCGCGGCGATGCGTCCCCGTCGTGCGGTGGCGGTGTTTCTCCGCCTCAACGCGATCATCGACCGGGCGATCTCCCAGGCCGTAGTGGGCTACACCGACGCGCTGGTGGCGTCGCTGATGATGACGGATCGGCAGACCGGCGACTCCCTCACCGACCTCTCCAGCGAAGACCTCGACCGCCAGATCGACAACCTGGAGGAACTGCTGTCGGGCGTGACCTCCAGTCGCTGAGGCCGGAGTGATCCCGTCCGCTGTCGGACTGATCTGGGCCCTGCCCGCTATCGGTGTCGCCAGGATGATGCGACAGCAGCCTCATGTCCGTGAGGCCGCACCGGTCGACGACGTTCCCCTCTCGATCATCATCCCCGCTCGCAACGAAGCAGAGACGCTGCCGATCCTGCTCGATTCGCTGATCGTCTCGGAGTACCGGTCGTACGAAATCGTCGTCGTAGATGATCGCTCGACCGATGGCACCCGCGAGATCGCAGCCGGATACGCGGCCCGCTTCCCGCAGATCCGGGTGATCGACGGTGAGCCGCTGCCACCGGGCTGGTTCGGCAAGCCATGGGCCTGCCACCAGGGCGCAGCAGCCACGACCGGGGAACTGCTGCTCTTCACCGACGCAGATACCAGTCACTCTCCCGAGCTGCATCGACATGCCGTCGGCACGCTGATCGAGCAGCAGGCCGACCTGATCACTCTCACCAGCACCCAGCTCTGCCTCACCTTCTGGGAGCGGG
>CAZSPH010000014.1:0-29796 GCA_964608715.1 uncultured Gemmatimonadaceae bacterium
TAGATGATCGGGATCGGCGGACCCCAGTAGCGCTGCCGGGAGATGCACCAGTCGTAGAGCCGGTACTGCGTCTTCGCCGTCGCGGAGCCGCGGCCACCGAGCCAGGCGGTGATCGCCGGCTTGGCGTCGACCGGCGCCATGCCGTCGAACTCGCCGGAGTTGACCATCCGGGCGCCGCGATCGGTGGTCACCAGTGCTTCGGCGAGTGGCGTGCCGGCCGATTCTTCCTCACCGGCAATCACCCGCACGATCGGCAGGTCGTATTTTCCGGCAAACGCGAAGTCGCGCTCGTCGTGGCCGGGCACCGCCATGATCGCGCCGGTGCCGTATTCCATCAGCACGTAGTCGGCGATCCAGATCGGAATCTCCAGGCCGGTTGCCGGATTGATCGCGAACGCGCCGGTGGCGACACCGGTCTTCTCCTTGTCGCCGACCTTGCGGGAGACGAGATCCTGGGCGGCCGCCTGCTTGCGGTATTCATCCACCGCAGCGCGCGCGCCGGCAGAGGTGATTCTCTCCACCAGCGGATGTTCCGGTGCCAGCACCAGGAACGTCGCGCCGAAGATCGTATCGGGACGGGTGGTGTAGACGGTGATCGCCTCGTCCTCTTCGGCAACCGCGAACGAGACCTCCGCTCCTTCCGACCTGCCGATCCAGTTACGCTGGGCCTGGACCGTGGTCTCCGACCAGTCCATCAGCTCCCGGTCTTCGAGGTTCTCCAGCAGCCGCCCGGCATAGTCGGTGATCCGGAAATACCACTGCTCCAGCACCCGCTGTTCGACCGTACTGCCGCAGCGCTCGCAGGCGCCGGCAATCACCTGTTCATTCGAAAGGACGGTCTTGCAGCCCGGGCACCAGTTGACCGCACCGTTCTTCTTGTAGGCCAGTCCCTGCCGGTAGAGCTGCAGGAAGATCCACTGGGTCCACTTGTAGTAAGACGGATCGGTGGTGGAGAGAACGTGGTTCCACGAGAACATCCCACCCATCCGGGTGAGCTGCCGGGTGAAGTTCGCAATGTTCTTCGGAATCAGCTCGGCGGGGTGCGTGCCGACCTTGATCGCGTAGTTCTCGGAGTGGATCCCGAACGCGTCGAAGCCGATCGGCTCGAAGACCTGATGGCCCCGCATCCGCTGGTAGCGTCCGAAGACGTCCGCCCCGGTGAAGGCGAAGAGGTTCCCGACATGCAGCCCCTCGGCGGAGGGGTAGGGGAACATCATCAGGTTGTAGAAGGGCCGGTCGGCGCCGTCGAGATCCGGCTCGTTGGTGTGCTGCTCACGCCAGCGGGCCTGCCACTTCGCTTCGACGGCACTCGGTTCGTAACTCGGGGTCTCGCTCATTGCCTCGGACACGGTTCGGGTACAATCCCGGAATATCGCGGCAACGGAGCGTGAGGGGAAGAAGAAGCGCTACCTGAGCACCTCGGGGTTGAGCATTCTGACTCGCGATACCCGCCAGCTGCTCCCCTGGGGAACCAGATCGAACTGGAACTGTCCGGTTGCCTGCTTGGTACCGCCGAAGGCAGAACGGATCCGCAGGCCGGCAGTCGAACTGGCGGTGGCGCGTCCATCCTGCACCGATATCCCGCTGACATCTCCCGGGGAGATGGTGATCCGCTTCTCCCTGACCAGGGTCTTCAGAGCATCGGCGTCGACCGCATCGATGCCCGCGCCGCCGCTGGCCGCACCCAGCCAGGAGGAGACGACGGAGGCGACGGCACGCCGATCGGCGGCCGGATCGCGGACCGGCTGCTCCGGCTGCGGGGTCGGATCTCTGCGGTTCGGCGGTGATGGTGGCGGCGGCGGAGGGGGCGGTGCCGGAGTCGGGCGCGGATTTACCGGCGGCGGTTGCGGTGTGGTGTTCCGGGGCGGAGCTGCTGGCGGTGCCTGTGGCGGCACCACCGGTCCGTCCGAGGTGATCCCGCGGACCGGGTTGGTCTGGTCGCGGGTTACCGAACGCTGCTCCTCCGGCACCGGGTTGATGGCGATTTCGGGAGCCGGTGGAGAAGTATCCGGGACCCTGGGCTCGGCTGCGGGCCAGACGGTCACACCGATCAGCACCACCGCCGCACCCAGCGCACTCACCGTGAGCCAGCTCCGCCAGTCCTGCCAGAACGGAGGATCATTCTCCGCGGAGTAGGTGGCAGGCTCGGCCGTCGGCCGGAGCATTGCCGCCGCGGCCGCGAAGATCGCCCGGGGGCCGGAGGTGCGAGGCGCCACCGGCGCTCCTCGCAGCACCTGTTCCAGTGCTTCCCGCATTGCCGATGCATCGGAATAGCGGTCGGAGGCCCGCTTGGACATCGCCCTGATCACGATCGCGTCGATCGATGACGGCACACCGGGTGCCGAACGGCTCGGCAGTGGCACCGGGTCGTTCAACTGCATCATCATCAACTGGTAGTCGCTGTCGGCGGAGAAGGGGACCTTGCCGGACAGCAGTTCGTACAGCATGGTGCCGAGGGCGTAGAGGTCGGTGCGGCCGTCGGTGTCCTCGCCCCGGAGCTGTTCCGGTGCCATGTACGATGGTGTGCCGATGGTGTTGCCGTGCCTGGTCTGGCGCGAGCTTCCCATCATCCGCGCAATTCCGAAGTCCATCACCTTCACCGAGTGATCCGGTCCCAGCATCACATTGGCGGGCTTGATGTCTCGGTGGACCACGCCATGCGCGTGGGCGTGCGAGAGGGCATCGCAGATTGCCGCGCATACTGCGACCGCCTGCTGCCACGGCATCGGTCCGTCCCGCTGGATCAGGGTCTCCAGGGTCTCTCCCCGGAGGAATTCCATGATCATGTAGAACTGCTCGCCGTCCCGCTCCAGGCCGTGGAGCGTGGCGATCCGCGGATGGGCCAGTCGCGCCAGCGCTATTGCCTCGGCGCGGAACCGTTCCACCAGGTGAGCTTGGGAAGAGAGATCCTGGCGAAGCAGCTTGATCGCGACATCGCGGTCGAGCATCTCGTCGCGGGCACGATAGACCGTACCCATTCCCCCTTCGCCCAGGCGGGCGAGGATCCGGTACTTGCCGAGGATCAGTTCGCCATCTGGAGTCACGCTTCCGCCGGGATGGGGATCTGCCGGGTGGCGCCCGGAGCGTTTTCGGCATCGTTGTCGGGGACCGCGAGTACGATCACCGAGACGTTGTCGGGTGCACCCCGTTCGCGGGCCATCGCGACCAGTCTGGCACACGACTCGTGTGGCGGTACGTCGCCGATGGTGGCGAGGATGTCATCATCGTCGGCCAGGTCGTGCAGTCCGTCGGAGCAGAGCAGGAAGCGGTCGCCGGGCCGGATCACGAACGGGCGTGCCCAGCTCGATACCTCGACGTCGCGGTGACTGCCGAGGGCCCGGGAGATGACGTTCTTGTCGGGATGGAGACGGGCTTCTTCGCGGGTCAGGGTGCCGTCGCGGACCATCGCCATCACGGCGCTGTGGTCCTCGGTCATCAGCAGGATCTGGCCGCCGCGAATGAGATAGCAGCGGGAATCGCCGACATGGGAGCACCAGGCCAGCCCTCCCTTCAGGACCATGGCAGTGCAGGTCGTTCCCATCCCCTTGAGCCGGGGGTCACCTCCGGCGGCCGAGAAGACTTCCCGGTTGGCAATCCGGATCGCCCTGACCAGTCCTTCGCCCGGTTCCGAGCCGCGGGCATACTCCCGCGCGATCGCATCGGCGGCTATCCGGGAGGCGACTTCGCCGGCGGCATGGCCACCCATCCCGTCGCATACCGTGGCCATCATCCCGTCGCGGGTAAGGTCGATGCCGGTGGAGCGAACCACCCGTACGGTGTCCTCGTTGTCGGTTCTGACGCAGCCGGGATCGGTCGCGGTGCCCACCACTATTCTCGATTCGACCGGCAGGCTCGGGTCTCTGCTGGAGAGGACCGGGCGTATTCCGGTATCGTCGCCGGTACGGCGGCGGCGGAACCACGGCAGCAGCAGCCACCCGAAGGCCGAGACCGGGGGAACATCCGTGGTGGCGCGGATCGGTTGCATGACGAATGAATACTCCGTCCGTCCCTCACTGATGTCGAAGTTGACTTTTTCGTCGACATAGCCGGGGCGCTTGAGTGTCAGCGAGATGGCAGTCCCCAGGGGAGCCTGGAGCCGGTATGGAGTGCGTCCCACCAGTGCGTCGTTCTGCCAGACCTCTGCGGTACCGTTGACCACGTGGATCGTCACGGAGCGGAGATCCGCGCGTGGTCCGGTGATGCGATTGTCGCCTGCCTCCAGGCCGGGGCGCAGTGGCCCGGCCACCGGCTCATCCGGACGCGAGATCTGCCAGCCGATGACCGCCGCGATCAGGACACCGGTGGTTGCGAGCAGCGGCTTGCGGTGACGCGACATGGTGCGACGGAGGCCTGAGACTGCTGGCGGTACCATCGCCAGCCATGGTGTCGGTGGCGTGGAGGTCTGGGTGGACGGTCGCGCAAGCTCGCGGAGGTCGGCGAGCAGAGCATCGCACGAGGCGTAGCGCTGGCGCGGCTCGACCCTGAGACAGCGCCCGATGATGGTGTCGATTCCGGCAGGGAGCGAGGTCCGCACCCTGGTCGGCTGGATGTACTTCCCGGCCATGATCCGGCCGGTGATGGCACCGACGTCGTCGGAAGCGAAGGGGTGCACACCGGTCATCATCTCGTAGATCACTACTCCGATCGACCAGATGTCGCTGCGGTTGTCGGCAGGGACGCCGACGAGCTGCTCCGGCGCCAGCGACTGGAGTGTTCCGATCACGCTGCCGTCGGCGGTCAGTGACGGTGAACCTGGCCCCTTCGCGATTCCGAAATCTAGCAGCTTGAGTATCCCCTGCTCATTGATCCGGATGTTGTTCGCCTTGATGTCACGGTGAAGGATCCCGTCGGCGTGCATGGTGCGGACCGCATCCACCAGCGAGACCGCGTATCCGACCGCAGTCTCGAATCGCGGCGCACCGCGCCGACGGATCCGCGCCTCCAGCGTTTCGCCGTCGACGTATTCCATCGCTATGCAGGGCTGCAGTCCGGGCAGTTCGAGGAACTCGTACATCATCGCGATGCCGGGATGCCGCAGAGTGGCATGGATCCGCGCCTCGTTGCGGAAGCGCTCGATGAAGGAAGTGTCACGGGCGGCGGTGAGGATTTTCAGTGCCACCACCCGCCCGCTTCTCGTATCCACTGCACGGTAGACCTCACCCATGCCGCCGGCACCGAGGAAGTCGACACACCGGTAGTGTGCGATCCTGGCGTGAATTCTGGTGCCGACGGACATGGGTTGCGTTGCTCCCGATCAGCGGCGGTTGGGGGCGACCGACATCAGGTCGAGGCCGTAGCGGATCGGCACCGAGTAGGTGACCCGGGCGTCATTGGGGCGGCTGCGGCCGGCGAAGAAGATGCCGATCACCCGGCCGTAGGCATCGAACATCGGGCCGCCGCTGTTGCCGCCACCGGTGGCGTTGACGGTCAGCTGGTAGGTGTCGCCGGTCGGGGAGAAGCGCATCTCGGACTCGCTGATCGGCCCGTCGGCGGCACGGATGATCTTGCCGATGTTGCCGACGGTCACCGTCGGATCGGGAACCACCCGGTTCTGGGCATCGCGGTTGAACATGTCGCGTGACCGGACCAGCGCGAACACCTCGGCGGAGACGCCGGGATACCCCATCACGGTCACCTGGTCACCCACCCTGGTCTCTTCGTAGGAGTCGTGCAGTTCCACCTTCGGCACGCTGCCGGGGGCGGAGATCTTGATCAGCGCGACATCATGCTGATCGCTGATCCGCTGACTGGAGGCTTCGAGCGGGGTGGTGTTCTTCGGGAAACGGACCACCAGATACTCCTGGCGCCCGCGGTAGACGTCGAGTTCCTGCTTCGGTCCCCACTGCTTCGTCTCCGAGGGAATCCAGTTGTACGGCGGCTCGACGATCTCCGCCCGGTTGCTCCTGTCGAGCACCGGGGCACCGTCCTCGACGATGACACCGGTATCATCGGGCTCGAAACTGTACGGGGCACGCCAGGCAGCGGCGACGTGGCGGTTGGTGAGGATGAAGCCGTCGCTGGTGACGACGAAGCCGGAGCCGTGACCGCTCGCGGCGATCGGAACGCCGGCATTCGGGTCCAGCGTGATGGCAGGCTCGATCGATCCGTCGGGGTTGCGGACGTACGCCGGGATCTCCTGCGGACCGCCCCGTATCAGCGTCACCTGCTGTTCCTGTCCGTCCCGTCCCTTGATGGTCTGCTGGTTGGGGATCTGGAGGTGGAAGACCTGGGCGCCGGTCGGGGCGTAGATCAGGTTCCACGAGAAGTCCACCTGGACCACCGATCCGCCGTACTGGTCGGCGACCTCGGCCGGCGTCATGAACTTGCCAAGCTCCTGGGCGCGACCGGTAGCGGCTGCGAGCGAATCATTGGCTGCCCGCGCGGCAGCGGCGATCGAGTCGGCCCTTGCCTGTGCCTCAGCGGTCTGACTCTCGCCGCGGGACTTGAGCCATGCGCCACCGATTGCGGCGAGGAGCACCACGCCGGCAACCGCAGCCATCGTGTTGCGCCGGCCTTCGTTCCGGGTCTGGCCGACCATCCGCTCCACCGTTGCCTTGCCGATCGCGTTGGCGGGGCGGGCGCCACCGGTGGTCGAAGCTGCGGCGGTGGCAGCGGGGGCTGCCGTGCCGAGCCTGGTCTCCGGTGCGGCCACTCCGCCCAGGCGGGTTGCCTTGACGTAGTCGGCCGGAAGGGGATCGAGGTCGAACTGGATCTCGGGGCCACCGGCTCCGAGCTGGATCACGTCGCCGGGTGCGAGCGGAACGGTGCCGGTGATCCTGAGCTTGTTGACGAAGGTCCCGTTGCGGCTCTCGAGATCGCTGAGAGAGAAACGTGACGGGCCGGTCGGGTCGCGGGTGATGCGGGCATGCTGCCTGCCGACCAGGTCGTCCTTGTCGGCGTCGAACCTGACCTGTGAAAGCGGGTCGCGCCCGAGCGTCAGTTCAGTGAGGGAGGCAAGAGGGAATTCCTCCGTCGTTCCGGTCTTGGAGCCCTTCAAGTGCCGCAGTATCACGCGTTCCATGTTGCGAACCTCCAGTGGGATGGGATGCCCCGCGTCGACAGCCGCGGTGGGTCTTCCCATAACGCGTGGTATGGCGGGCGGGAAGCTCATCGCCCTCAGAGGTCGGTGCCCAGCGCCTCCTCCCAGCGGGCTGCCTGGTCGGCATTCCCGATGCTGCGGTAGTAGTCGAGCAGGCGCTGCCGGGCGTCACGGGTGGGACGACTGTCCGCCCCGCGTGCCTCCCGGAGCGTGGCCTCTGCCGCGACCATCAGTCTCTCGCCCTCGGATCCCTTGCCGCTGGCGGCCAGGTGATAACCGAGGACGCTCTCGCTGGAAGCGATGGCCCAGTGTCCTTCGGGCAGATGCTCTCTTCTCAGTCGCAGGCTCTCACGGAGCCAGTACTCTCCCTGCGAAGTCGAATCCATTGCCGCGAGTGCGCGCCCGAGTACCTGCATCGCAAACGCCACCGCAGGGTGCTGATCGGGGAGTCCCTGCTGGCGGACTGCCAGTGCGATCCTTGCCCGTTCCGCGGCCTGGCGGGCGTCGCCGATGTTCATCAGCAGGTCGGCGTGATTCGCCACCGCCCAGGCATAGTCGGGATGATCGGTGCCGAGCAGCTCGCCCCGCATCGTGACGCCGCGACGGAGCACCGTGTCGGCTTCCTCCAGCCGGCCGAGTCGTTCGAGGACCACTCCGAGACCGCCGTAGGTCGCTGCCGTCATCGGGTGTGGACCGTTGAAGGCCCGCTCCTCCAGCATCAGGGCGGTGCGGAAATGCAGGTCGGCGGAGTCGTTCATGCCGGCATCGCCAAGCGAGACGGCGAGATTGTGATGGGCATAGGCGATGGCCGAGTCGTTGCCTGCCTCGTTCTTCTGTCGCAACTGGAGCGACCGACGCAGCGGGTCGATCGCGCCTACCGGGTCGCCGAGCCTTCCTCGCAGGCGTCCCCGATGATCGAGATAGTCAGCCGTCTCGGCCGCACCGCGGCGTCCGTTCTTCTCCAGCAGTGCCAGCGCCTCGCTGAGAAGCGAATCAGCGGTCAGGTAGCTGCCGGCATACTCGTGGGCAGTGCTGAGACGGGCCAGCGCCCAGGGGATTTCCCGCGGATCGGGAGAGGCGAGCCTGCGTGCGGCCGCCAGTCCACGTTCCGCTTCGACGATAGCCTTGTCATAGTCGCCGAGCGAGAGCCAGGTGCCCGAGAGAAGCCGACGGATCTCGATCTCCAGGTCGGGCCGATTGCTGAGCGTGTCGGCCCGTACCGCCGCCGAGTCGAGCACCTCCCGCATCGTTACATCGTGCCCCAGCTCTCCCGGATCGGGAGCCGCAAGCATCGCGGTGAGGAAGGAGGTCACTTCCTGGGCGCGTGCCTGCTCGTCCGATGCTATCGCCGCCTGGCGGCGGGTGACCAGCGCTCCGGCCAGCAGTGTTCCGAGCGCCAGCACTCCGGTTGCGAAGGCCAGCCGGTGGCGCCGGACCAGCTTCCCGACCCGGTAGAACCCGCCGTCGGGACGGGCCGCCACCGGTCGTCCGTCCAGCCAGGCCCGGAGGTCGGCCGCGAACTGTGGCATCGAGCCGTACCGTCTCTCGGGCTCCTTCCTGAGTGCCGTGAGAATGATCGCATCGAGATCGCCCTCCAGCTCGCGGCGGCTGATGCCGTGCCCCGGGAGCACCGCGCCGCTGGGCAGGGGAGGAGGGTCGTTCAGCACTGTCCGCTCCACTTCGGCCAGCAGCCTGCCATGGAGCTGGAACGGGCGCCTGCCCGTCAGCAGTTCGAACATCACCACGCCGAGCGAGTAGACGTCGCTCGCGGTGCCGACCGGAATACCACGCACCTGCTCGGGAGAGGCGTAGTCGGGGGTGAAGGCCCGCACGGCTCCCTGCGTTACCGGCAACTGGTCGATCCCCTCGGCATCGCGTTGCAGCCTGGCGATTCCGAAGTCGAGCAGCTTCACCGTCCCGTCCGGTGTCACCAGGATGTTGCCCGGCTTGAGGTCGCGATGCACCACCAGGTCCTGGTGGGCGTACTGCACTGCGGCTATCACCTGCAGCAGCAGTCTGACCCGGGTGGCGACGCTGGCGTTGCGGCTCTCGCACCAGGTCGTGATCGGCTCACCTTCGACGTACTCCATTACGAAGTACGGCTGTCCCTCCTCCGTCATTCCGCCATCCAGCAGAGCTGCGATGTTGGGATGTTTCAGCCGGGCGAGAAGCTGCCGTTCGTAGCGGAAGCGGGAGACGGCCAGCTCGCTCTCGATGCCACGCCGGAGCAGCTTGATGGCCACCCGCATCCGGTAGTCACCGTCGGAGCGGACCGCTTCGTGGACCGCACCCATTCCACCGGCTCCGATCAGCCGGACGATGCGCCAGGGCCCCACCGATCGACCCGCCTGGTCGAGCAGCAGGTCGCCATCGACCGCCCGTTCGATCGGGGAAGCGAGAGTGGTGTCGGAATGATGCGCTGCAACCAGTGCGGCGACTTCCCGCCGTAGGTCGGCATCATCGGGAATGCGGATCCTGAGCCAGGCATCGAGGTCGGCCGGAGATTCGTCGAGCGCGGCCTCGAAGTGTCCGCGAATTTCGCGGAGCCGTTCGGGAGTGAGCGGAGAGGTCACTGTCCCTCCGCTCCTTCGCCGAGCAACTTCTGCCACCGCGCCGCCTCTGCGGGACGTCTCCAGCGATCATACAGGTCGGCCAGTCGCTGCCTGGTGTCGCGGACCTGCGGACTGCCGTTCCCGCGCGTAGCCACCAGTTGTCGCTCGGCGCCGAGCAGCAGACGTTCGGCTTCGCCGAATCTTCCGACCATTGCGAGATGTTCGCCGAGTACCGACTCACCCGACGAGACCAGCCAGTTCCCTTCGGGAAGCACACTTCGTCGCAGCTCCAGGCTCTCACGCAGGTATTGTCCGGCAGCAGTGCTGTCTCCCAGTCCCCGCATCGCGATTCCGAGTGCCTGCAGTGCGGTGGCCACCGCCGGATGTGACTCCGCCAGCGTGGAACCGCGAAGTTCGAGCACCTGTCGCGAGTAGTCTGCCGCCTCCTGCCATCGTTCCCGTCGCGCCAGGAACTGGGCGTACTGGAAGAGGTTCCAGGCATAGTCGGGATGGGTGGGCCCGAGGACCTCCCGTCGCATCGCCAGTGCCGCGCGATAGCTGCTGTCGGAACGCTCGAGTTGCCCGTCCATCTCCAGTGCATGAGCATGCTGGGCCAGCACCATTGCTGTCTGCGGATGGCGCTCACCATAGGCGCTCCTGGCGAAGGTGAGTGCCTCGACATGCAGCGACTCAGCTACGGCGGTGTTGCCGAGCTGGCCGACGATCACCGCGAGGTTGTTGTAGGCGGTTGCCAGACCGGCATGGTCGTCGGGAGAGAAGCGCAGGCGGACCGCCAGGGCCTCCCGCTGGATCGAATCTGCGGTGGCGAGATCGCCGATCTCCTGCTGCATCGAGGCACGACGATCGAGAATCTCGGCCAGTGCCGGATCGCCGGGAGAGGCAACCCGGCGGAAGAGATTCTCTCCCTCCCGGGCGATCGAGTCGGCCACTGCGAAATCGCCGATGTATTCCCAGGCCAGCGCAAGCTGGCTGAGCGCCATCGCGATCTCTCGCTGATCGGGGCTGTCGGCCCGCTGCCGTGCCTCCACTGCGGCCAGAAGCTGGTCGCGTCCCAGTTCGTAGTCGCCGAGCCCGAGGTAGGTGCGCCCCAGCACGTTCCGGATCGTCGCTTCCAGTTCGGGCCGACCCGACAGCGACCGGGCGCGCACCGCCGCAGTGTCGAGTACGTCCCGCATAGTCACGTCCCGCCCGAGCTGGCTCGGGTCGGCAGCGGTGAGCATGTCCGACAGGAATCCGGTGACCTCCACCGTCATCTCGCGGGCCGCGTTGGCAGTCCGGATCTGTCGGGCCGCCGAGATGATGCCTCCGGCCAGAATCCCGGCGGTGAGCAGCAGCCCGGCAGTTTCCATCGGGCGCCGGCGCAGCAGGCGTCGGAGCCGGTATCCGGTGCCATCGGGGCGGGCGGTAACCGGCATGCCGTCGAGCAGTGCCCTGATGTCGTCGGCGAACTGGTCGACCGAGCCGTAGCGCCGGTCCGGTTCCTTGCGCAGTGCCGCGAGGACCACCGCGTCGACGTCATCGGCGAGAATCCTGCGGGTGCGGGCGAGCGATCCCGAACGCATCGACGTGGCGTGCTCTTCGGTGACGACGGCTGACGGCCGCGGCGGCTGTTCCTCGATGATCGTCTGCTCGATCTCGGCGCGGAGTCGACCACGGAAATCGAAAGGCCGGACGCCGGCCAGCAGTTCGAACAGGATCACGCCCAGCGCATAGACATCGGCAGCGGTGCCGATCGGCTGTCCCAGCAGCTGTTCCGGCGCCGCGTACTCGGGAGTCGCGGTGATCGTGGCCCCGATGGTTGCCGGGAGGAGTTCGAGGCCCTCGCCCGCACGCAGCAGCCGGGCGATTCCGAAATCCAGCAGTTTCACCGTGCCGGTGTCGTCGACCATCACGTTGCCCGGCTTGAGATCCCGGTGGATCACCAGCGAGCGGTGGGCATACTGGACCGCAGTGCAGACCTGGAGGAAGAGAATCAGTCGGCCTCTGATGTCGAGCCTTCGCTCCCGGCACCACTCGGTGATCGGCAGGCCGTCGACATGCTCCATCGCGAACCATGGGTCGCCGTCCTCCGAGACGCCGCCATCGATCAGTGCCGCGATATTGACGTGAGTGAGGGTGGCCAGGATCTGGCGCTCGTAGCGGAAGCGACGGAGTGCCAGCTCTGCGTCCACGGCACTGCTCAGAAACTTGATCGCGACTCGCTGCTGAAAGTCGGCACCATGTCGAAACCCCTCGAAGACGGTGCCATTCCCGCCCGAGCCCAGCTTCCGGCCCAGCACCCAGGGTCCGACACGTCTGCCCGGGAGGCCCGCCTCACCTCGGGGAGCCGGGGTGGGCTGACTGCCGTCGTCAGTCGACATCAGGCCTGCGGACTCGCCGGACGGTCGTCCGCAGGGCCGTGCTGCAGTGCCCGGAGCAGGAAAGCCCGGGCAAAGGTCCAGTCCCGTTTCACCGTGGCAGGCGAGATCTCAAGTACTTCGGCGACTTCCTCGACGCCCAGGCCGGCGAAGTACCGCAGTTCCACCACCCGGGCCTGGCGGGGGTCGAGTTCCTCCAGCCGTCTGAGAGCGTCGTCCAGTTCGATCAGCTCCAGCGGCGAGTCATGATCACCGCTGAGCGACTCGTCCAGCGTCACCCGGATGCCGTGGTCCCGCTTGGCAGCCTGACGCCGCCGGGCGTGGTCGATAAGGATCCGCCGGATTGCCTGTGCCGCTATGCCGTAGAACTGGCCCCGGTTCTTCCAGTCGGTGCTGCGCTGTCCGGCCAGACGCATGAACGCTTCATGGACCAGTTCGGTCGGCTGGAGCGTATGTCCGCTGTTCTCCCGTCGCATCGCGATGGCCGCGAGTCGATGGAGTTCCTGGTACACCACCGGCGCGAGGCGGTCGGCCGCGCCTGGAACGCCCGCACCGAGTTCCTGGAGCAGTCTGGTTACGTCTTGGTCTGGTGTGCTCACCGCGGACTGTCTCCTCGGGTACCTGACGGGCTCCTGGGGATCCATCAAGCATAACGCTCCGGTCGCCGGCTTGCGAGGGATGAGCCGCCTTCGCCCTGAAAGACGCGTTCATGATGAACCCTCCTTCCCGGAGCAACGATGAACCGTCTACTCGCAGCGCTCGCCCTCATGGTACCAGCCGTTTCTCTGACCGCCCAGTCGGCCCAGCAGTTTTCCGCCCAGGGGTCGCTGCTGTACGTCTCTCCCTCCGGTGATGCCTACGAGGGATTGAAGTCCGGCGCGGGCTTCGAGGCGCAGGTCCGCTACACTCCCAGCGCCTTCTCGATCGGCGCCGGCTACCAGCAGTCGTCGCACGATCTCGACTTCACCGAACTCGGCTTCGGCATCCGCACGGCAAAGATCGCCGGCGTCTTCGTCGAGCCGCGCTACGTGGTCGATGTCGGCAGCAGCTCGTATGCTCCCTATGTCGCGGCCCGCATCGCCAAACTCACCCAGTCGGCCGAGATCGAGGAACTGGACCTCAAGGCCAGTGCCAGTGGCACTCAGATGAACCTCGGCGGAGGAGTCCTGGTCCGGCTCACCCCCCGGATCAACCTCGATCTCGGTCTGACCTACGGCACGATCAACTTCGATGACTTCAAGATCGAGCAGGGTGGAGCCACCTTCATCGATCCCGATTCCGATTCCGACGGGAAGAACCTGGTTCTGCGTATCGGGGCGACGATCGGGCTGCGGTAGGGGGCGCCCGGTTGGTCGGTCATTACGACCGCAGGACCGGCGTAGCCGGGCCGAAGTGGAGGAATCCGCTTGTCAGTTCATCGCCGGCAAGCAGATCCCTCGACGTCGCGGCCCTGCGGGCCGCTCTGCTCGGGATGACGGCTCGCTGTTCGCTGTCATCCGCTACCCTTCGCTACTCCGCCGCTGACGACGAACGCCATGAGATCGGCGGATTCCACCGCCACCGGGACCACCCGGTCGGCGGGGACCAGCACCAGATTGCCGGCGATGTTGTACGACTGCGGCAGATAGACCGCGACCCAGCCGTCGAGGCCGAGCCGGGCGAGGTCGTCGTCGGTGACGAAGCCGAGGAACCAGAGATCGATCGTCGGGTCGGGCTGGACCCGGACCCCGCGGCTGAAGCGGCGCTTCTCGCCGGCGAAGGCCTGGATCAGGTCCTTGGCGGCGTTGTAGAGCAGTCGTACCAGTGGCAGCCGGGCCAGAATCACGTCCAGGGTGCCGATTGCCGCCCGGGTCACGACATTGGTCGCCAGCGCTCCGACCAGCATGATCGTCAGGGTGACTATTGCCAGCCCTGCTCCCGGAATCGGGAGATTGAGCCAGCCATCTACCCAGGTGACCGCCTGCCACGCCACCCAGATGGTGAGAGCCACCGGCAGAATGATCACGGCGCCACGGATGAAGTAGCTCGCGGCGCGACGCAGCAGCGACTGGTCGGTTGGCTGAACGGTGAACTGGTCCGTCATTCGAGCATCCTCCCGGCAGCCTCCAGCAGGGAGGCCAGCATCTCCGGCTCGGCATCTCCCATGTGACCGATCCGGATCAGCCGGTCGCCGGCATCATGCGCTCCGCCGGCCACGCTCCAGCCGCTGCCGGCGAGCCGGTCGATCGTAACCCGTGAGCTGATGCCCTCGGGGAGGCGCAGCACCGATACGGTGTCGCCCCGATGGCCAGCCGCTGCGACGATTTCACAACCGGGAACTGTGGACACCCAGTCTTCGACCATCTTTCGCATCCGCTGATGTCTGGCATATCGAATGGCAAGTCCTTCCATGCCGATCCTGTCGAGTTGCACCTCCAGCGCGTTTACCACCGGGATCGGTGGTGTCGCCGGGAAACGTCCCTCGCTCGCCGCTTCCCAGAGGGCCACTACGTCGAGGTACCAGCCGCGATCGTCCGCCTCCCGTGCCCGAGTCAGCATCCGGTCGCTCGCCACCGCGAATGCCAGCCCGGGAGGCAGGCCCATCGCCTTCTGCGAAGCAGTGAGCACCATGTCGGCCCTGCCGGTGATCCCGTCCATCGGCATTCCGCCAGTGGAGGCGACGGCGTCGACGATGGTTATCAGATCCCGATCGCTGCCCAGTACCTCCAGCAGTTCGGCCACCGGATTGACCACGCCGGTCGAGGTCTCGACATGGACCATCGACACTGCATCGACCGGAGGTGAATCGTGCATCGCCGCCAGCAGGTCAGCAGTGACCGCTTCTCCGGGAGCCACATGGAGCCGGATCACTTCCTTGCCGCAGCCTTCGGCGATCTTCGCGAAGCGCTCGCCGAAGACGCCGTTGACGATGCAGAGCACCCGATCGCGCACTCCGGAGCGGATCGCCGCTTCCATCATCGCGCTGCCGCTGCCGGAGAGCATCATCACCGGGCGGTCGGTACTGAACAGCGGGCGCAGGCCGGTCTGGATCCGTTCGAGCAGTTCGGTTGCAGCGGCAGTGCGGTGACCGAATACCGACCGGGTCAGCGCCGCGGCCACTTCAGGATGCAGTTCGACGGGACCGGGGAGCCAGAAGCTTCCCCTGGCAGGAGCGATCACTCGACCGGTTCCAGTCGTGGATTCTCACGCCAGGCGCGACCGGTCTTGGCGCATGGACGTCCTTCGTGGAGCACCACGTCGGCGGTGAAGTCGAACCGTCCCTGGAACAGCGACGAGCCTACTCCGTAGGCATCCACTGGAACACCCAGGGCTTCGAACTCGCGGATCTTCTCTACCGTGAAGCCACCGGAGACGACGATGCGGACATCCGGAAACCCGGCGCTGTCGAGTGCCGAGCGGACATTCCACACCAGTTGCGGGTTGACGCCGGTGGGCTTGAAGCGTCCCATGATCGGTACTACCGATGCGTCCACCAGATTCTCGCTGGTGTCGAGGCGTACGCCATACAGTTGGTGACCGAGTGCGTCGGCCAGTTCGAGCGAGGTGCGGACGCAGTCGTTCTCGAAGTCGACGAGCGGGACGACCCTGGTTGCCTCCGGAAGCTGCTCCAGCAGTGCACGGGTGGCGCGCACCGTGTCGCCGCCGTAGGCCGCGATCAGTCCGTGTGGCACCGTGCCGATGCCGGCGCTTCCCCACCACGATGCCTGGGCGTCCGTTGAAACGCCGATGGCCCCGGCCACATGGGCGGCGTAGCCGTCGCCGGTCTGTACCATCCAGTGGTCATGCCGGGCGGGGAAGAACATCACATCCTTCGGCTTGGCTGCTTCGACCACCCGCCGGGTATTGGTGCCGACCCGGGTGCGCCGCGCCAGCACACCGAGGTAGAGGGTCTCGAGGTGGACGAAATGATCGTACGGGCCGGTGATCTCGAGGACCACTTCCCAGGGAGTGACGGCGTCGCCGTCATGCATCGCCCGGACGGTGAGCGCCGACCAGTCCTCGGTGCAGAGTCTGAGGATGGCTATCGCCTCGTCGATGCCGCCGAGGAGCGCGTCGTGCTTGGTGAAGACCTGGATGGTGACGTTGGGAGAATAGCCGTCGCGCTTCATCACCTCGCGGGTCCGGACGAAGTATTTGTCCGAGTAGTACCCGCTGCTCATCTTGTCGACGGGGAGGTTGAAGATCGCTGGGTCCAGGCGGGTTCGGCGTGGCGCGGTCATCCCGGCAATCTGTCCCGGCCGGTCGGCGGGCGTAAGGGGGCGGCCGGGACTGCCGCCAGCTAGATTGATCGGGCCAACCTGAACGGAGCTTCCCGTGAGCAGAGAATCGATCGACCGCCGCTCGTTTCTGAGCCGAGCCGGTGCCGTTGCCGCAGGCGCAGCAGTGGCGGACACCACTCCCCTTGCTGCTGCCGCCCCCATCATCCGCCGCTCCGGGGTGGCCCGGCCGGTGGTGATCGCCTCCGCCAACGGGATTCGCGGGGTGGCCGTGGCTCTCGACCTGGTCCAGCGGGGCGGGGATACTCTCGACGCCATCGTCGAGGGTGTGAAGATCCAGGAGCTCGATCCGGCCGACACCTCGGTGGGCTACGGTGGCCTGCCCAACGAAGAGGGGATCGTCCAGCTCGATGCCTCCTGCATGCACGGTCCGACGATGCGGGCCGGCGCCGTCTGCGCGCTGGAAGGCATCAGGACACCGAGCGAGATTGCCCGGCTGGTGCTCAAGTACACCAACCATATCCTGCTGGCTGGCAAGGATGCCCAGCGTTTCGCGGTCTCCTACGGCTACAAGGTCGAGGACCTGATGACGGAACGGTCGCGCGAGCAGTGGCTGCGCTGGCGGGCCAACCGCGGTGCCAATGACGACTGGCTGAACGTCACCGACAATGAGCCGATGGGCGTCCGTCAGACCGGAACGATCAACATGAACATCGTTTCGGCCAGCGGCGATGTCTCGTCGGTCACCACCACCAGCGGGCTGGCCTGGAAGATTCCGGGGCGGGTGGGCGATTCGCCGATCATCGGCGCCGGCCAGTACACCGACAACACCGTGGGTGCTGCCGGATCGACCGGAAGGGGAGAGAGCAACATCATGGTCTGCGGCGGTTTCCTGACGGTGGAACACATGCGGCGGGGGATGCATCCCAAGGATGCGGCGCTCGAGACCTTGAGGCGGGTGATCGCGATTACTCCCCCGCGGCTTCTCGACGAGCGCGGTCGCCCGACCTTCGGGCTCAACTTCTACGCGGTGAACGTCAAGGGCGAGTACGGCGCCGCTTCTCTGAATCCCTCGACCTTTGCCGTGGCCGATGACCGCGGCGCCAGGATCGAGGACACGGCGGTACTATGAAGCGGGAAGTGGTTGCCATCCCGACCGCTCCACGGTCGCGGAGCGGAGGGATCTGTTTTCTGTTGTTCCTGGCACTCGCTGCTCCGCCGCTCCCGGCACAGCAGAGTGCCGCGCCGTGGCGGCTGTCGTACTTTCCCTATCTCACGGCCACTCCCAATGACGGGGTGATGGGGATCGCCCGGGCGATCTGGTTCCGCCAGGCGGACTGGGGGGAACGGGTATCGCTCGACAACTCGGTTGCGGTCGAAGCGGGGTATTCCACCAGGGATGCCTGGTTGGCGCGGGCTACCTGGGCCAATCCCCGGCTGACGGATCGCTGGCGGATCGTGGCGCATGCCGAGGCGGGCCATACCCCCCATTTCATGGACCCCGACCAGAGCTTCGCTGCACGGCATGACCGCCGGGTGGCCTGGACCGACGTCACCCGCAATCTCACGGATCGGCTGCGTCTGGCGGTGCGCGGCGGCGTGCGCAATGACGAAATCGGGCTTTCCGCGGGGGAGTTCAGTGCCGAGAGGGACGAGACCGACGTCTCGGTTCGCCTGGCGGCTGTCTACGACCTGCGCGACCGCGAGTTCGAGGTGAACAACGGCGCTCTGCTCGAAGCCGGGGTCATCACCGGGTCGGCCGGTGGTGGGTACACGGCTCCCTATGCCCACGTGCGCGGCTGGGTGCGCCCTTCGCTGCCGCTGCGATTGACCGCCCGCGTCGGCTGGCGCGGCACGGTCAGCGGCGGTGCCCTGGCGCCATCGATCGAGTTCCCGGGTTGGGAGCAGCCGTTCACCATCCTCGGCGGACCGCACAGTCATCGCGGCATGCCGGTGGCGTACCGGCCGGTAGATGGCGTACTGCTCGCCGGCGCCGAGGCGCGCTTCGACATTCTCAATGTCGGAGAACTTGGTGCCCTGACGCTGCTCGCCTTCGTCGATGGCGGCAAGGATCTGTGGGCGGAAGGTGATCTCGTACCGCTCGAATCTCCGATAGCGGCTCGGGCCGAAGCTGCGTGGGATACGACCGAGCACTGGCGCTGGAGTGGCGGCGGCGGTGTGGCGTTACGGGTCCTCCGCGCCGCGACGCTCACCGTTACCGCCAGCCGCGGCGACGGTGAGATGCGGTGGTACGTCAGCAGCGGCTGGGCGTGGTAGGGGCGGCGACCGATTCACATGCCCCGTCATTCCGACCGTAGGCCCGACTAAACCGGGCCAATGGCGACGGGATGGTGCCGCCATCGCCGCCGCCTGACGGCGGCGGCTGACGGCAGCGGCTGATCCGCTCGCAGTCTACGACTCCCGGATGCTGACCCCGCGCTCACGCAGCGCGTTCACGTAGCGGTCGAACGGCATTCCCTCGTCCGGCGTGGTGACGCCGAAGCGGATCACCTGGCGGCGGGCCTGGATCAGTCCGGTGATCGCCAGCGAGAAGCCGGTGGTGCGCATCATCGCCGAAATGCCGTTCTTCTCGTCGAAGTAGTCGATCAGGTCGAAGGTGGTCGACTTCGGAGCACCGTCCTTGATGCCACTCACGACGACTCTCAGTGCCACCAGATCACGGCCTTCCGGCTTGGTGAGCTTCGGCGAGACCGAAGCGATGAAGGCGTCGCGCGGGACGATCTTCTGTCCCTTGACCGTCACCGGTTCGAGGTCGAGCAGTCCCATGGAGCGGATGTCACGCATGATCTTCGCATGGCCGGGATAGCGGAGCGTCTTGTACTCCATCTCCTGGACCGCTCCTTCGAACGAGAACGGCATCGTGGAAACGCCACCGGCGGTATGGAAGGCTTCGAGCTGCCCCACCGGCTGCGGGAAGTCGACCTGCTCCAGCTCGCTCAGGGCATCGACGGTGACCGGCCTGCCGTCGCGGAGAATCCATGAGGGCGTGGTGTAATAGTCGAGAGCGCCTTCCAGTGAGTAGACGATCTGGTAGTTGAGCGGCGGCTCGGGGTGCTGCGGCAGGCCGCCGACATAGATCCGGACCCGATCGGTACGATCCAGGCGCCTGATCCCCTCCGCGGCCAGGATATTGACCATTCCGGGAGCGAGGCCGCAGTCCGGCATGATCGAGAGTCCCTTCTGCTGGGCCTCGTCGTTCAGCTTCTTCTGTTCCATCACGATCTCGGTGTTGCCACCCAGATCGGCAAAATGGCAGCCACACTCGACGGCGAGCTTCGCCATCGGACCGTTGAAGTAGTAGGGGATGGCGCTGAGAACGGCATCGTGGTCGCGCATCGCCTCACGGATCGCCTGATGGTCGGTGACGTCGAGCGCCAGCGGCACCAGCCTCGGGTCTTCGAGGCGGGCGAGGAACCGCGCCATCCGGTCCGGCTGGAGGTCGGCGATCGTGACGCGGGTGACTTCCGGGTCACGCAGCAGGTCGAATGCGCAGGCACACCCCTGCAGTCCGGCGCCCAACACGAGCATTTTCATGATGTTGTATCCTCCGGGTCCTGTTCGTTGGTCGCCCGAAGATAACCGCCCCGCCGTTTCGACCGGCGAGCATCCAGCCAGGAGAGCAATGCCAGACGCAGCGGGTACGACCCGGGATCGCCTGATCCGGGCAGCGGGAGAGCTGTTCACTTCCAGGGGATTCCACGGCACCACCACGCCGTTGCTGGCGCGCGCCGCAGGCGTGGCCGAAGGAACGATCTATCGGCACTTCGTGAGCAAGGAGGCACTCTTCAATGCCGCCTGGCGGCAGGCCCATGAGGAGGCGCTGGCGGAGATCCGTGAGACCGGCGAACTTCCCGGGATCCCGACCGGTGCAAGATTGCAGGGCCTGGCCCGGCGATGGCTGGCCACCGCCGCTGCCGATCCGTCCCGGATGCTGCTGCTGTTCGGCTGGCGCGATACCGTGCCGCTCGACGAAGCCTCGGTGCAGGCAGCGGCCCTGTTCCGGGCCGGAGTCGAGCAGATTCTGGCCGTCGGCAAGCAGCAGGGAAGCGTCCGGGCGGGCGGGGTCGAACTGTGGACCTCCATCTGGCTGGCGCTGGTCGGGCATGCGGTCGAGCGGGTCGCCCTGCGGGAGTGGGGGCCGACTCATCCGCACGCCGTCGCAACAGTGGATACAGCCTGGGAGGTGATCTCCTGGCGACCGATAGCTCCGGCACCCCCTGCGGAACCGGATACCCTGACTACGCAGGGCTGATGAGGTCGGATGCCCGTTGATCCCCATGCTCTCGATCTGCATGCCTTCCTGGTAACCCTGGCGCTGGTGCTCTGCACCGCGGCGGTCACCACGGTGGTCTTCCAGCGGCTGCGCCAGCCGGTGATTCTCGGATACCTTCTCGCCGGCCTGCTGGTCGGCCCGCACGTCACGATCCTGCCGGCGGTGGCCAACACCGAGGCGACACACATCCTGGCCGAACTGGGCGTGATCCTGCTGCTGTTCGGGATCGGCCTGGAGTTCTCGCTGCGCAAGCTGATGAGGGTTGGCGGGTCGGCAGGAATCACCGGCATCATCGCGATATCGATGATCTTCTGGCTGGGCAACGGTGCCGCCCGGATGCTGGGCTGGAATCCCACCGAGGCGCTGTTCACCGGTGCCGCGATCGCGGTGTCCTCCACCACGATCATCGCCAAGGCATTCGAGGAACGGAAGATCGGCGGCAGGCTGAGAGAGCTGGTATTCAGCGTGCTGATCGTCGAGGATCTGGTGTCGATCCTGCTGCTGGCCGGCCTCACCACCGTGGCTGCCGGTCAGGCCGCTTCGGCCGGTGAACTGGCATCGACGGCGTTCAAGCTGCTCGGAACGCTCACGGTGGCTACGGTGATCGGACTGCTGATCATTCCCAGGCTGATGCGGTGGATCGTTTCGCTGGGGAGCAACGAGACCACCCTCGTGGCAAGCGTCGGACTGTGTTTTGCGGGGGCATCACTGGCGATGGCCGCCGGCTATTCCGTGGCGATCGGGGCGTTTCTCGCAGGATCGCTGATCGCGGAGTCGGGCGAGGGGCACAAGGTCGAGCATCTGGTGATGCCGGTGCGCGACGTGTTCGCCGCGATCTTCTTCGTGTCGGTGGGCATGCTGATCAACCCGGCGCTGGTCGGGGAACACTGGGTCGCGGTGCTCGTCTTCACCCTGCTGGTGGTGGTCGGGAAGGTCTTCGCGATCTCGCTCGGCGCCTTCCTCTCGGGAGCCGGCACCAGGGTGTCGATCCAGGCCGGCATGAGCATGGCCCAGATCGGCGAGTTCTCCTTCATCATCGCATCGGTCGGCGCTGCCTCACCGCTGGTCCGTGATTTCCTCTATCCCGTAATGGTGGCGGTCTCCGCGATCACGACGCTGGTGACTCCGTGGCTGATCAGAGCCGCTCCTTCGAGCGCGGCATATCTGGACCGGAAGCTGCCCAAGCCCTTGCAGACCTTCGCCGCACTCTACGCCACCTGGCTGGAGAACCTCGGTGCCGCACCCCGGCAGCGCACCATGGGACAGAAGGTCCGTCGCATGGTCCGATGGCTGCTGATCGATGCGGCGGCGATTACCGGGATCGTGATCGCGATGTCGATCTATGCCCCGCGGCTGATCGCAATGATCCAGGAACGGATCGGGCTGGGCGAGACCGTGATACGATGGGGGCTGCTCGCTGCCTCCGGTGTGGTCGTGCTGCCCTTTCTGTTCGGAATCGTGCGGATGGCTAGCGGTCTCGCCGAACAGCTCGCGCATGCGGCACTTCCGAAGGGGGGGAGGCTCGATCGGGCAGCGGCTCCGCGGCGCGCGTTCGTGGTGGTTGTCGAGGTCATCATCTTCTTCCTGATATCGCTGCCGGTGCTGGCGGTCACCCAGCCGTTCCTGCCGCCATTCCGCGGTGCCTTCGCCCTGTTCGCGATTCTGCTGGCGCTGGCTGTGATGGCCTGGCGAAGCCTGACCAATCTCGAAGGCCACGTCACTGCCGGAGGCCAGGTACTGCTGGAAGCGCTGCGATCATCACTGCCGCCGGAACATCACACAGCAGAACACCCCGCTCCGATGGCGGATCGACTCACCACGGCCACCCATCTGCTGCCGGGAATCGGTACGCCGCAGCGCTTCACCGTCGAACCGGGACATTTCGGGGGCGGCAAGACGCTGATCGAACTGGGTCTGCGGGGCCGCACCGGCGCCACCGTTCTGGCCATTACCCGGGGCGAACGAGGGATTCCGGCGCCGAGCAAGCTGGAGCGACTGGAAGTGGGTGATCAACTGGTACTGGTGGGGACGAAGGGCGCACTGGCGGCTGCCCGGTCACTGCTGGAGACCGGGACGATGCCCGTCGAGGAATGACGATCCGCGGACTGTATCGATGCCGCCCGCATCGGTGCAGCCGGTGATCGATATCAGCGGCGCCCGTAGTTCTGCACCGCTTCCCAGGCCGCATTGCGCAGAGGCGCTTCCCACGCGGCAGGGATCACTCCCGACCGTATGTTCGGATAGTCGCGCGGATCCTGATCGAAGACCACAGCCGCGATGACCATTGCGGCGAGCCAGCTTCCGGCGATGTTCGGATGGAAGCCGTCACCGGCCAGCACGGAGATTTCAGGGTTGCCCGTCCTGATCAGTCTGATCGCGTATCCTACCGGATAGAGTGCCATGCCGTTCGCCTCGGCCGCTGATGCATGGTTGGCGATTGATCCGTCGATGTTGCCACCCTCCGGCGGCCACACCATGTACAGTCCCGATCGGGTCTGATGCCCTGCGGCACGTTCCGCGATCATCCGGGACCAGTGCGTCAGATGAGCACCGCTCTCCGGGAGCGACGACGGCCCCTGCTGCATGATCACCAGATCGATGCCGGTACGGTCGATCGCGGCGAGCGATGCGGCCCGGTACCAGTGGTCCTCCAGCGAGTAGTCCGGCAGTGCCACCGACTGGATCAGCGGTCGCGGCGCTCCTCCCGCGGAGGCGAGTTCGATGATCATGCCCGGGAGGTCATTCGCATAGGTCAGCGAGTTTCCGAGCATCACGATCTGTTTCGTTCCCGGCGGGGGAGGGGGCGGCTGAGGCGGAGGAGTGATCGGATCTGATGGACTGGAACCGGCGCAGCCGGATCCGATGATCAGAAGAATGGTTGCGAGGCAGGTTCGCATGATCGCACGCCGGGCTGGTGACGAAGGTGCCGCCCATCCGGGCGGCAGGTGCAGTGGCAATGTGGCAGGGTGCGGGACCGGTGTCGGTCAGAGTGCTGTAAGATCGCAGTGGGGAAACGACTCGACCCCGCTCGACAGTCAGACTGCCGGAGCGGGGTCGAATTGCGTCGTCGGACAAGGCTGGCGGTTCGTCTACTCGGCAGCCTGCCGGCGCTTCTGCGGTCCAGGGAGACGGCCACGACGGCCGGGTCCATACTCCGAGTGGTCCTTCAGCTCCACATATACCTTGCGAAGCAGGTCGAGCCGCTTGCGGACATCTCCGCTGTCGCTGGAGCGGCTGCCGCCACCCTCCATGATGCGCTTCTTCTGCGACAGCAGTGAGCGCCGGAACCGGCCATCGGAGGCGAGCTGAAGCAGCTCCTCGATCTTGGCGAGTTCCTTGTCGTTGCTTGCCGCAGCGGGAGCTTCGAGCCTCTGCGTAAGCTGTTCGATGTGCTTGGACAGAGCCTTGCGGAACATTACGGACATTGGTGTTCGATCCCGTGTGAGAGAGTGAAAAGCATGAGGGGAAGGGGTCCCCACCGCCCGGAGTCGGACGGCCTGTCAACAACCATACCTTCAAAGTACCGATACGTCCAGAGCCGGGAGGAGGTTGCGGGGTATCCGCAGCCCCGAAGGTTGTCGGTTACGACAGTCAGGCTCGACTGCCCGGCTCGGTCGGAGCATTATCATTGCCATCATCGTTCAGGGGGGCGGAGTGTCGAGAGCATTCGTGAAGGAAGACGGGGCGGAGCCGCCTGCTCCCCGGTTCAGCATTCCCGACCAGGGGGACCCCGGCTATCTGATTGCAGTAGCCCGGGCGCTGCTGGAAGGGGCCCGGATCGGGGAAACCGCGGCGGCCGAAGCCGCCACGGGGTTCACCTGGGGGGATGGTCGACTGGTGGATCAGATAGCCCAGTTGCGGAACGAGGCGATCGAATCGGAAGATGATCGTCTCGAACAGGTCGCCGGTAGATACCTGCGTCGGGCAGGACTGTCGCCTGACTGAGAGTCATTCGAGGGGACCAAGGACCTTCTGGACGGTATCGAGCAGATAGCCGTCGACGATCAGTTCGCGAGCGGCAGCCAGATCTCCGGTCATTATCCGGTCGGCGTCCAGGGGCGGCACGACTTTTCTCACCGCCTCTACTGCCGCACCCACTCCCGGCCCCGGCTTGAGCGGGGCGTGAAAGTCCAGCGCCTGGGCCGCATTGATGATCTCCACTGCGAACACCCATCTGGCATTGTCGAGAATCATCGAACACTGACGGGCGGCGGTGGTCCCCATCGAAACATGATCCTCCTGGTTTGCCGAGGTAGGGATCGAATCGACGCTGGAGGGATGTGCCAGGACCTTGTTCTCGCTCACCAGCGACGCCGCAGTATACTGCGAGATCATCAGTCCCGAGTGAAGTCCTCCCTGGCGTGCCAGGAATGCCGGCAGGCCGCTCACCGCCGGGTCGAGCATGTGCTCCACCCGTCGCTCGGCAATGTTGGCGAGCTCGGCGATCGCGATCTTGGCATAGTCCATTGCCACTGCCACCGGCTGACCATGGAAGTTTCCGGCCGAGATGACCTTGTCCTCCTCGGCAAATACCAGGGGATTGTCGGTGACCGAGTTGATCTCGCGGGTCAGAACTTCGGAAACATGGGTCAGCGCATCGCGCGAAGCACCATGAACCTGGGGGATGCAGCGCAGAGAATAGGCATCCTGCACCTTGTCGCAGTTGGCATGAGAGGCGTGGATCGGCGAGTCGGCCGACAGCCGGTAGACGTTGCGCGCCGCGGCCGCTGCTCCCGGGTGTGGCCGCACATCGGTAACCAGATGCTGAAAGGGGGTTCTGGTACCCTTGAGTGCCTCGAGTGACATCGCCGCCGATATGTCGGCCACCTTTGCCAGTTCGATCGCGTCGACAATGGTCAGTGCACCGATCGCAGTCATTGCCTGGGTACCGTTGATCAGTGCCAGACCTTCCTTCGCTTCCAGTACTACCTGAGCAAGACCGACCTGTCGCAGTGCTTCTGACGACGGGAGGACGTCACGACCGAGCTGGGCATGGCCTTCGCCGATCAGAGTGAGCGCGACATGGGAAAGCGGAGCGAGATCTCCGCTGGCGCCGACTGACCCCTGGGATGGCACCACCGGGGTAACCCCGCGCTCCAGCATCGCCAGCAGCAGCTCGATCACTTCGATCCTGATTCCACTCCGACCCTGCGCGAGTGACTGTGCCCGCAGCAGCAGCATCGCACGCACCACGTCGACCGGCAGCGGCTCACCTACTCCCATTGCATGCGATACCACCAGGTTGCGCTGGAGCTGCCGGACGTCTTCGGCGGCGATCCGTTCCGACGCAAGTTTGCCGAAGCCGGTGGTGACACCGTAGACGGTACGACCCTCACTTACCAGTCGCTCTATGTAGCTGCGGGACTCCAGGATTCTGGTGCGGGCGGCATGATCGATGGCGACCGGGGCCATCTCCCGGGCGACCGCGGCAACGTCGTGCAGTGTGATCGGTACGCCGATCAGCACGGGGCGGTTCGACATCAGTCGACCTCCTGTCCGGCAATGAAGAGTGTGGCTACCGGTGAGCTTCCCAGAGTGTAGGGGGCTGCACGCCAGTCGCGGTCGTCGAGGACCAGCAGGTCAGCCCGCGCACCGGCGACGATTGCACCGGTATCGTCCAGTCCCAATGCCGCCGCCGCGTTCACGGTAACAGCAGTGAGCGACTCGGCGGGAGTGAGGCCGTTGAGCCTGACCGCCAGCGCCATTGCCTGCTGGGTGGAGAAGAGCGGTGACGAGCCGGGATTGAGATCGGTGCCGACCGCGACGATCGCACCGGCATCGATCAGCTTCCGCCCGGGTGCTGCGGGGAGCCCCAGGTGGAGCGTGACACCGGGGAGGATGGTCGCAACGGTGCTGCCGGATGCGAGAGCGGCGATCTGCGGGTCGCCACTGGCTTCGAGATGGTCAACCGAGAGTGCGCCATGACGCACCGCCAGCTCTACGCCACCGATCGCGTGGAACTGATCGGCATGCGCTTTCACCGCCAGCTTGGCCGCCCCGGCAGCCCGGAAGACTTCACTGGCGTCGGCCACCGAGAAGGCCTCACGCTCAATGAAGATGTCGACGGCAGTCGCCAGGTCGTCCCGAGCCACCGCCGGAATCAGGTCGCGGCATACGATGCGGAGATATTCCGCCCGCTCGCCGGCATCGGCAGGGGGGATGTGGATCAGCAGTGTCGGTACGATCCGCGCGGCGGCAGCGGCCGCCAGTCGTGCAATTGCCTGCAGGGAGCGCAGTTCGGCATCGGGATCGAAACCGTAGCCGCTCTTCACCTCGATGGTGGCCGCTCCGCTGGCAACCAGGGCGTCGATCCGGGGGCCGCCGAGTTCCACCAGTTCGGCCACCGATGCTGCCGCAGTGTGGCGCACGGTGCTGCGGATGCCACCTCCCCGGGCGAGGATCGTCTCGTAGCCGACCCCGCGACAGCGGTCGTCGAAATCGGTGAGCCGGTCGCCGGCCCAGACGGCATGGGTGTGCGGGTCGACCAGTGCCGGGACTACCGCGCGGCCGCCGAGGTCGAGTTCGTCGTCGGCGGAGCCGTCCCAAGCCGCCCGCGGTCCGACCCAGGCAATGAGGCCACCCCGGATGGCGATTGCAGCGTCAGGGATGATCTCCAGCGCGCCCATTGCCCTGCCGCGAACCGGCAGAGTGCTCGGCGGGGTGGCAATCTCGGAGATGCCGGTGAGGAGGAGCAGGGGACCGGTATGCATGGGCCAAATCTAGCCAGCATCCGGGTAGTGCACGCGGATGGTTCGCGGTTCTCCGTCGTCCCTGCCTGCTGCAGGATCGGTCCGAAAGGGCGACGCATGGCGTCGCCCCCAACCCGTCTATCTGCCGAACAGCCTGTCCAGCTTCTCCTCGTAGGCCCAGTAGTCGATCCGGTCATACAGCTCCTGGCGGGTCTGCATCGTGTCGATCACCCCTGACTGGGTGCCGTCCTGGCGGATGGCGTCGTAGACCCGTTCGGCCGCCCGGTTCATCGCCCGGAACGCCGAGAGCGGATAGAGCACCAGACCGACCCCGGCATCGCGCAGTTCGTCGACGGTGAAAAGTGGCGTGCTGCCGAACTCGGTGATGTTGGCCAGGATCGGCACCTTCACCACTTCGGCGAATCGACGGTACTCGTCCAGTGAGGTCAGCGCTTCGGGGAAGATCATGTCGGCACCGGCTTCGACGCAGGCCACAGCACGCGCGATCGCCGAGTCGATCCCTTCCACCGCCAGCGCATCGGTGCGGGCCATGATCACGAACTGATCGTCGGTGCGGGCATCGGCCGCTGCCTTGATCCGGTCAACCATCTCGTCCTGCGGCACGATCGCCTTGCCGGGGCGATGGCCGCAGCGCTTGGCGCCGACCTGGTCCTCGATGTGGGTTCCGGCGGCACCGGCCTTGATCAGCGAACGGACTGTGCGTGCCACGTTGAACGCCGACGGACCGAAACCGGTATCGCTGTCGACCAGCAGCGGGAGATCGCAGACGTCGGTGATCCGCCTGGTATCGATCAGCACGTCTTCCAGCCCGGAGATGCCGAGGTCGGGGACTCCGAGGGATCCGGCGGCTACCCCGCCGCCGGAGAGGTAGATCGCGCGGAAGCCGGATCGCTTCGCCAGCAGGGCGTGGTTGGCATTGATGGTGCCGACCACCTGCAGTGGCCGTTCCTCGGAGATCGCCTGCCGGAGTTTCGCTCCGGCCGATGGAATGCTCATCTGTTTCTCCTCAGACGTAGAGGTCGACGTACTCGTGCACCGGCATCGCCTCCAGCTTTGCCCGGTCGAGCGAGGCTGCGAGAATCGCCTGCTGCTGCTTCGCGGCGAATCGGCGGGCCAGATTGGTCCGGAACTTGGCCTCCAGCACCGGAATGCCCTCTTCGCGGCGGCGCTTGTGGCCGATCGGGTACTCGACCACGATCTCTTCCAGCACAGTGCCGTCGTTCAGCTCCACGGTCATCGCGTTGGCGATCGACCGCTTCTCGGGGTCGTGGTAGTCGGCAGTGAACTGCGGATCCTCGACGCAGGTGATACGATCACGCAGGGCATCGATCCTGGGATCGGCCGCGACGGTGTCTTCGTAGTCGGCAGCGGTGAGGCGTCCGAAGATCAGCGGTACCGCCACCATGTACTGGATGCAGTGATCGCGATCGGCCGGATTGTCGAGCGGTCCCTTCTTGTCGATGATCCGGATGCACGCCTCATGGGTGCGGATGGTGACCTTCGCGATGTCGGCGGCAGTCCTGCCCATCTCTGCCAGCTTCCCGTGCAGCGTCATCGCCGCCTCCACCGCGGTCTGCGAATGGAACTCGGCGGGGAAGGAGATCTTGAAGAGGACGTTCTCCATCACGTACGAACCGTAGGGGCGCTGGAACCGGAACTGGTTCCCCTTGAAGAGCACATCGTAGAAGCCCCAGGTCTTCGCACTCAGCACCGACGGATAGCCCATCTCACCGGTCTTCGCGATCAGCGCCAGCCGGACCGCGCGCGAGGTGGCGTCACCGGCTGCCCACGACTTGCGCGAACCGGTGTTGGGCGCGTGGCGGTAGGTGCGGAGCGACTGGCCGTCGACCCAGGCCAGCGATACGGCATTGATAATCTCGTCACGGGAGAGACCGAGGAGCTTCGCGACGACCGCGGTGGAGGCGACCTTCACCAGTACCACGTGATCGAGGCCGACCTTGTTGAACGAGTTCTCGAGCGCCAGGCAGCCCTGGATCTCATGCGCCATGATCATCGCTTCGAGCACCTGGCGCATCGTGAGCGGCGGTTTGCCGTTGGCCACTGCGGTGCGGGAGAGCCAGTCGGCGGTAGCGAGGATGCCGCCGAGGTTGTCTGAGGGATGCCCCCACTCGGCGGCGAGCCAGGTGTCGTTGAAGTCGAGCCAGCGGATCATCGTGCCGATGTTGAAGGCCGCCTGGATCGGATCGAGCTGGTACGGGGTGCCCGGCACCTTTGCGCCATTGGGGACCACCGTTCCCGGGACCACCGGCCCGAGCAGCTTGGTGCAGGCGGGGTATTCCAGTGCCTCCAGCCCGCAGCCGAGGGTGTCGATCAGGCAGTTCTTCGCGGTTTCCCAGGCGAGGTCGGACTTGATCTCGTAGTTGATGACGTAGTCGGTGATGTCGACCAGGACCTGGTCGGGAGCGGGGCGGACGTTGCTGATATGTGATGACATGGGCTCAGGTGTCGAGGAAGAAGGGGCGCAGCATGCTGCGCCCGTACGGTATGGGATCCGGAGATGTCGCCGTCACGGCCGATCCCGAAGCGGCACGTACGGCCGATCATCCGGACCGACGTAGTTGGCGCTGGGGCGGATGATCTTGTTG
>CAZSPH010000014.1:29806-30344 GCA_964608715.1 uncultured Gemmatimonadaceae bacterium
ACGGCGCGGAACTCCTTGGCCACGCCATCCTGAACCCAGCTAGGGATCTGCTGTTGCAAAGGCCGGGGAAACCGCCGCTCGGGATGACGATCAGGAAGTGGGGTTGCTGTTCGCTGTTCGCCGTTCGCTGTCATCTGTCATGGAGCGGGACATACGGCCGATCATCCGGACCGACGTAGTTGGCGCTGGGGCGGATGATCTTGTTGTCGATCCGCTGCTCGATGACGTGAGCTGACCAGCCGGAGGTCCGCGCGATTACGAAGAGCGGGGTGAACATCGCTGTCGGCACGCCCATCATGTTGTAGGAGACGGCCGAGAACCAGTCGAGATTGGGGAACATCTTCTTGATCTCCCACATCACCGATTCCAGCCGTTCGGCGATGCCATACATCTTCATCGAGCCGGCTTCCTGCGACAGCTCGTGTGCGACGCTCTTGATGATCCGGTTGCGCGGGTCCGATACGGTGTAGACCGGGTGGCCGAAGCGGACATCCGCGCCCGGGTCGAACGCAAGGAAGTCATCATCGGCTTCGGCCAC
>CAZSPH010000015.1:0-6733 GCA_964608715.1 uncultured Gemmatimonadaceae bacterium
GGCCCGGAGGGAATCGAACCCCCAACCCCCGGTTTTGGAGACCGGTGCTCTACCAATTGAGCTACGGACCTTCGCTGCTGCCCTACCCCAGGGTGCCTGACGGGTCTCGAACCCGCGACCTCCGGAACCACAATCCAGCGCTCTAACCAACTGAGCTACAGGCACCATGCCCCTCAGGATCGGCAAAGATCATCGAAGCGGGCCGCCGGGTCAAGACTGCCTCCTCTCCAGAACTGTTCAGCCAGCACCATGGTCCGCCGATCGGGGGGAACCGTAGCGCCATCCAGTGACACTACCGCCGCGACTCCGCGCGCCGCATTGCAGGCCACCAGCGACTTCCCGGCCAGCCCGGCAACGGTCAGCTCCTCTGTACCTATCCCCATCAGCAGCAGTGATGCCGTCCTGGCGCGGGCAACGCTCGGCAGGCCTCCCGAAGCCAACGGTGGAAAGACCAGACGGTCGTCACTCCACCACCCTATCGCCCACCTGGTAGTCTCGATCACCTGCCCCGAACCGTCGAGCAGCAGTGCGTCGTCGGCACCCAGCACTGCTGCCGAAGCCGCGGCGGCATCGAGCCAGCCTCGATCGGCCAGCTTGTGAGGATAGCCGCAATGGGGTACCGATGACACCGTGAGTGCGAGCGGTGCGGGCGGGGGAACTTCCCGCCGCGTGACCGAGATGGATCCATCGGGGGCGAAGAGGTAGCGCACGATGATGTCACCGCCATCATCGGGAGGAACAGGAGCAGGCCGGGCCATGCCCAGTGCCTGCGCACTCCGCGCCAGTCGTTCGAGATGCAGGTCCCAGAGCGGCACTTCGCCGTCGACCACCCGCACCGTCTCGATCAGCGCCTGACTCACCCCGCTGCTACCTCGACAACCTTCCCGCGCATCGCCTGCGCCGCAGTTGCCGCGATGATCACCGCACCGCCGGCCAGCGCCAGCATGCCAGGTCGTTCGCCGAGCAGCATCCAGGTCCACACCGGGTTGAGAGCGGTTTCGACCAGCAGCAGCAGTGCAGCATCCAGGGCCGGCACCTGCCTGAGTCCGCGGGTTACCAGCACGTAGGCGAGGCCGATCTGGAAGGCGCCGAGGTAGAGGATCACCACCCAGTCGACCGAAGCCACCGATGCGACCGGCAGTGCCATCGGCAGAGCGGCCAAGCCTGCCATTGCATTGCCCAGCACCACGGCGGCCAGCGCGCCGTCTCCCGACTCATCCGATCGCCCCAGCCAGCGCAGCCCGCAGATCATCAGAGCATACGATGCGCCGCTGGCGAGGCCCAGCATGTTGCCCAGCGCCGGATTGGTGGCAGTATCGGATGGCGCGTCGTTGCCACTCATCACCAGCAGCATGCCGAGCAGCACTGCCAGCAGAATCGGGAAGTCCGATCGGCGGAGCTTCTCCTTCAGCAGCAGCGGGGCAATCAGGATCAGGAAGAGCGGCGATGTTGACTGGAGGTAGATCGCGTTGGCACCGGTGGTGAGACGATTGGCGAGCACGAAGGCCACCATCGTGATCGCATACGCGATTCCGACCAGGGCCGCGCGCCACGACATCCCTCTGCGGGCTGCGGGCAGTACCAGCCAGAGCACCACCGCGGCAACCAGCGACCGGAACGACGCCACCTGCCATCCCGTCAGCGAGGCATACTTGATCGCTGCCCCTCCGGTCGAGAACAGGAGTGCGGCAACCGCAATCTGCACCCGGGGCGACATCAGACGCTGCCGGAGTCGACGACAAGAATCGTCATGATGGAATCATGGCCTGACGATCGAAGTCACTGCCTTGGTGGCCTCGGTTTCGAAGATCGTCCCCATGCCTTCGTCGAGGTGAGCCAGCACCCGCGATACACTCCAGCTGCCGCGATACGGCCTGGGCGAGCGGAGGGCCACATAGGCCGATGCCACGCTCACAAGCCGGCTGGCCCAATGGGTGTGAAATGCGAAGCGTCGCGCCGGATAGCCCGTTCCGTCAGGTCGGACATGATGCTCCAGCGCGACCGTGGCCGCGAGGTCCATCCCCCGGCCGGATTCGAGCAGCATGGCAGCGCCCAGCAGGGTATGGCTCTCCATCAGGCCGCGGTCCTCGGGCGCCAGTGCTGTTCCGGCAGCGAACTCCTCCGACAATCTGGTCATGCCGACATCGTGCAGCAGGGCCGCGATCCCGATCCGATGACGCGCCTTCGGATCGGCTCCGGTTGCCTGGCAGGCAGTCATCGTCAGCAGTGCGGTATTGATGGCATGCACCGCCGGATAGTCCAACCGGTCGGCCGAACCGGCGATCTGCACCAGACCGCTGGTGATCACGGTGGTGGACAGCACCCTGACCAGAGCTTCCACTTCCGCCCGGGCGACCCGGCCGTTCCGCGACTCCGCCAGGATGTACTTCATTACCTCGATTTCGTCATCGAGATCGATCGAGATCTCGAGCGAAGCACCGACTTCCGATGCCTCCCCTTCCGCTGCTGCTGCCTCGCCAGCTTCCTGCTCTTCTGCCACCATGACGGTGCCGAAGCGCATTCCACCGATCACTGTGAAATCGGCACTCTCCTCGCGATCACGCCCCTCTCCCGACCGGATCCGCACCTGTTCCACGAATTCTGCGAAATCGGCCTCGGCAGTGCCGACGTGAATTTCCCATCGCTGAACTCCGGCGGCGGCGAGTCGTCCGGTCCAGGGCCATTCCGCCAGTTCGTGAAGTGCCCGCCCATCGTACACCGGCGCACCTGCCAGGAACAGGAAGACGGGATCGGGCTCGACTGCGAGGAGACTCTGCAACGCAGCCCACGCGTTGTCGCGGGCACGGACGGAAGCAGGATGACCGGGAGAGTAGAGCGACATCGTAGCCAGCACCTGTGCCAGTGCGTGGAGAAACCGTACCGCCTCACTCATCGTTCCCTCGAAATCGCGCGTCGGATCGCGGGATCGCTCGACCGGTTGGCGAGCTGCAGGGTCATCATCACCGGACGATGTGCTGGCCACCGTCGGGCAAGAACTTCCAGAGCCGCGAGCATCACCGGATTGGCCGGCCTGAGCTTCCAGCGCCGGAGCAGTCCCGATCTGACCCGCACCAGATCGAGCAGCGGCGGTATCGCCAGCGGATTGTCGCTGTTGCCGATCAGGCGGATGGCCTGGAGCAGCAGGTCTGCATCGGAGAGTGCGAAGACGTTGAGCACCGGAACCACCAGTCCGGGAGGACAGCTGCCTCCGAGGCCGGCCAGCGCGACCCTGACCATCGGTACCTCACCTCGCTCCAGCACCTCCCTCACCGCCTGATCGCGGGTGCCCGGGTGTCTGAGGAGAACCTTCAGCGCTTCCTGTCTCACCCGGAGTTCGTCGTTCCTCAGCAGCGGTGCCAGCTCCGGCATCTCCCGGCCCACCGGCAACTGTGTCATGACGGCGAGGATGTTCCTCGCCAGATACCATGGAGCACCATCGAGGCGTTGCAGCAGTCTCGTCTCGGATGCCGGACCGATCGAGATCAGCAGATCCAGCAGTCGCCGCCGGACGGTCCTCTCCTCCGACTTCCCCAGCGCGTCGACCAGCGGGTCGACCGCCTCTGCTCCGCTGTGAATGACCACCTGCGCGATGGTGTCCCATTCCGGCGACTGATCCGTCAGCAGATGCGCCAGGAGATCCCGGTCCAGCACCGCATGTCTGATTGCTGCAACCGTTTCCGGCGAGTTGCCCGGCTGATCGAGCATCGTCAGAACCTCGACCAGATAACCGGAAAGGCCGAGTCGCTGTGCCGCCTCGGTGACATCACCCGTGACAGTTCCGGTCTCCAGGGCCAATCCCAGCATCCGCTGGTCCTCTACCGCGACCCTCGGATCACGCTCGGCTGCGGCCTCCTCGACCACACCATCCCACTCCTCCAGCAGTGCCATCACCTGGGTGGCAAAGCCACCCTCCCGCACCGCCCTGCCACCATCGGTGCCGGCAAGTCTGCCCAGCAGCCAGCGAAGCTGGGGTGATATCGGCTCTCCATCGGCATCGGCCACCGATTCGAGAATCCGGAGCAGCAGTGTGGGGGGAACGATCTGCAGAGTCTCACGCATGAAACGCCGGCGGGAGGTCTGACTGGGTGCCGCCCCCATCACCTGAGTGGTGGCCGGGCGTGACAGCGCCGAGAGAACGTCGACGAAACGGCGGCGGGCCGTGCCGGTCCCACGATCACCTCGCGAAGCGATTGCCGAAGCGAAACCGGCCAGCGCCTCGTACACCCGGCGCGCCCCTTCCGGCCTGGTACGCAACTGCTCGTTGATTCTGCCCGCGAGTTCGCCACTGTCCGGGATCAGCTCGCCGTCGGACAGCTGACGATCCAGTGCAGCCTCCACCAGCCTGGTCCAGAACAGCTCGTCCAGCTCCGAGTCGTCCTGATCGCCGAAGGTGAGCACGTCGTAGGCCATCGGATCGAGACGCAGATGCGACCGGCGCAGTCCTTCGCGGCCGATGCCTTCATCCCCATCGCGGGCGGTGAGCATCTCCAGCATCGCTCCGAGTTCGTCGGAGGTGACTCCCTGCATCAGGTGGATGGTACCGACGTTGCGGCGATGGAGTCGCTGGGCGAGCTGCCTGAGTGCCTGCGGCAGCGGCTCCGCTGCAACGCCGTCGATGACCAGACCGCGCGGAGTGACGCCGATGGTCAGTGATTCCCGTTCCTCGAGCACCATCTGCATCTGTGCGGTGAGACGCTGTGCCGCGTCCCGCGAGAACTGGTGTCCGGGCGGATACATCGCAGTCTTGCCGAGCGCGTTGGTCATCTCGCGCAGCACGGACTGCACCGGTACCGTCAGCGGACTCTCGTGCCTGCTCACCCGCAGACCTCCAGAAGGAGCCACGGCTCGGCGCTCGTCAACGCACCGATCACCCACAACCCCGAATCGTCGAACCAGTAGATCGCCGATTGCTCCCACCGCCGGGCGATCGCCAGCAGTTCATCCCGTGGCATCGCAATAGCCGCACCCCGCTCCACTCTGCTGCGGTCGCGGGACCATCCGTCGACCACGACATGATCGATTCCCGCCGCCCGGAGCGCGGCGAAAAAGTCCCGGAGCCTGGACTCGTTCTCGCCAGCGGTGATATCGCGGCCACGCGGATTGCAGGGAGTGACCAGGCCGAACTCCCCTTCAAGCCCGGCCTCTGCCAGCCTCCCGACCATACTGCGCGCCAGCGGCCTCCGGAGATCCACGGCCAGGACTTCGTCACCATGGAACTCCAGAATGGTGTCGGCATATGATGCCCAGCCTGGATCGTCCTCCGGGCGCATCACGATGCCGACCTCCATCATCAGCTCGACATGTTGTCGGCCACAGCTTCGGCGAATGCCATCGTACCAAGCTTGGTGGCTCCTTCCATCAGGCGTTCGAAGTCGTAGGTGACCCGCTTCTGCCCGATGGTGGTCTCCAGTGCCGCCACGATCATGTCGGCAGCCTCGTTCCAGCCGAGGTGACGGAGCATCATCTCGCCCGAGAGGATGACCGAACCGGGATTGACCATGTCCTTGCCCGCGTACTTGGGTGCAGTACCGTGGGTAGCCTCGAAGATCGCGTGCCCGGTGAGGTAGTTGATGTTGGCACCGGGAGCGATGCCGATTCCGCCGACCTGTGCGGCCAGCGCATCGGAGAGATAGTCACCGTTGAGGTTGAGCGTGGCGATCACGTCGTACTCGCGGGGACGGAGCAGCACCTGCTGCAGCATCGCATCAGCGATCACGTCCTTGATCACGAGTCCTGCACCCGGCTTCCCCTCGGGGATCACGTGCCAGGGCCCGCCATCGAGCGGCACCGCACCGAAGAAATCGCGCGCCGTCTGATAGCCCCAGTCGGCGAAGCCACCCTCGGTGAACTTCATGATGTTGCCCTTGTGAACCAGCGTCACCGACTTGCGGTCGTTGGCGATGGCATACGAGATCGCGCTGTGGACCAGCCGCTCGGTGCCGAGTTTCGAGACCGGCTTGATGCCGATGCCCACCTCGACGCCGAGTTCGCGATCGGGCGCTCCGATTCCCACGAGAGCCTTCTGCCACTGGGCGACCTTGTCCGCGCTGCCGAAGCGGATCTTGGCGAACGCCGCCGGGAACTCCGCCGCCAGGAAGTCGAGCACCTTCGCCGACTCCGGCGAACCACCTCTCCACTCGATGCCGGCGTAGATGTCCTCGGTGTTCTCGCGGAAGATCACCATGTCCACCGCACCGGGGTCCTTCACCGGCGAGGGGACACCGGTGAACCAGCGCACCGGGCGGACACAGGAATAGAGATCGAGCCGCTGACGGAGGGTCACGTTGAGGGAGCTGAAGCCGCCGCCGACCGGAGTCGTGAGCGGTCCCTTGATCGCGACCAGGTAGTGGTCGATGGCTGTAAGGGTGTCCTCCGGCAGCCAATCGTCCATCAGCTTCTTCGACTTCTCGCCCGCGAAGACCTCGAACCATGCCAGACGGCGCTTGCCACCGTAGGCCAGGTCCACTGCGCGATCGAGAACATGACGCGACGCCCGCCAGATGTCGGGGCCGGTACCGTCACCCTCGATGAACGGGATGACGGGAGTGTCGGGAACGACCAGTCGGCCGTTGTCCAGGGTGATGCGCTCGCCGTCGACCGGGGCGCTCAGGCTCTTGAATGATGGTGTGGAGGGCATCCCGGAAAGATACTTGACCCGGGCCGGGAGATCGAGTGTAAGGGCGCAGCATGCTGCGCCCCCTCAGGACCCCCGTCACATCGCCGGGAGATCGAG
>CAZSPH010000015.1:6833-29211 GCA_964608715.1 uncultured Gemmatimonadaceae bacterium
CTCAGGACCCCCGTCACATCGCCGGGAGATCGAGTGTAAGGGCGCAGCATGCTGCGCCCCAGCGGCACCCATCTCTGCGAGCACCCCTACGCACTCTCCTACATCGGCTTGTACACCGCCATGTAGGCCGCCAGTCCGCCCAGCAGGGGTACGCCCAGCAGCACCCAGCGCGCCGCCCCGGGTACCCGGTAGGGCAGCATCGCGATGAAGACGAAGGCCGCCCAGATCGCCAGCTTGGCAATGATCCACGTCGGCCATGAATCGTGGGCCACGCCGATCCGGGCCATCAGGCCGAAGCCCCCGATCAGGATGATCAGCATCGCCACTCCGTGGAGTGCCGCAACCAGCTTGCGACCGGCATTGCTCCCGCGGGTACCGCCGTTGAGGACATGAAGCGCGATGGCGCCGGTAACGGTGAACAGCAGGAACATCCCGGTCAGATGGACGATCTTGTATACCTGGTATGAAATCACCTTGTGGAGTCTCCCTGTTGGTTGAACTGTGGTGGCTCAGCCCGCGTCATCTTCATCCTCGTCGTCTCCCGGGCGGGCACCGCCGAGCAGATCCTCGAGCAGCTTGTCCACCACTTCGCTGACCTTGCCGGAGACGATCGAACCCAGCAGATCGGCGGCTTCCAGCGGCAGCGAGTCGGGATGGCGGCGGTCACGCTGGAACCGGACGATATGACCGAGGTGGACCGCGGCCATCCGCTCGCCGTCCGATTCGGTGGCAATGTCACGGTCGAAGCCGGAGCTGGGAACCGATGCGGCCCAGGGTTCCTGCTGCTCCTCGCCGGCGGTCCAGTCCGGTGGCATCGGTATCACGGCGTACAGGTCACCCTTGAGCCCGGGCTGGGCGGTACGCGCGAGGAGGACGAGCTGTCGCGGTTCGTCGAAGGCGCCCGAGCGCATCAGGAGATCACCGACTCCGGCCGGGACTGCGCACCGTGCGACCAGACGTCCGTCGACGAAAGTCCCGAGGCAGCTCATCCCCTCCGGGACGCGGTGGTCCTCAATCTCCCGGACATCGATGGCCACTGGAATGTCGGTGGCGGCGAGGACTCCATCCTCGCCGCCGATCTCGTCTTCGCTCATCGCCCCTCCCCCGTTGCGGGCCCCGGGTCAAATCTATCCCGGAGGAAGGATCGACGATCATGGCTGCATTGCGGCGGTCACTGCGGAGACGACTTCGAGCTGGAAGACGTTCTGCACGAAAAAGAGTGCCACGAAGGAGATCAGCCCGGCAGCAATCGGGGCCACCACCCATCCCACCGTAACTTTGGCCAGCGTCTCCACCTGGACTCCCGACCCGCCTCCCTTGAACATCGCCAGCCCGATGATCGCACCGATCACCGCCTGGGTACTCGATACCGGCACCAGCGGCAGGGTGGGCAGGCCGAGCCAGCCGAGCAGTTCCTTGAGCGTAGTCGAGGCGAACAGGAAGAGAACCAGCGAATGCGACATCACCACTATCAGAGCCAGCAGCGGGGTGAGCTTGAAGATCTGGTTGCCGACCGTCATCATCACCTTGTAGGAGCCGGTATAGATGCCGACCGCGATCGCGATGCCCCCTATCAGGAAGAGCTGCTGCATGCCGGTGAAGCTCATCCCCCAGAACAGACCGATGTCAGCGAACGGATTGGCAGAGACGAACACTCCCATCACGTTGCCGATGTTGTTGGCCCCGAGGCTGTAGGCGCCGAAGGCCCCGGTGACCAGCAGCCCCAGTCTGGTGATAGCATCGAGATCGAGGAGGTGAACCTCCCAGCGGCGGACTGCCCGCTCCGCCACCAGGTAGAGGCCGATGGCAATTCCGGCGGCCAGCAGCGGCGAGAGTGCCCATGCCGAGACGATCTTGGTGAGTACCCTGGCATCGGTGGGAGCGCCGGCGAAGAAGTTCCAGCCGATGATAGCACCGACCACGGTCTGCGAAGTGGATACCGGCATTCCCGCATGGTTCATCACCGCGACTGATATGGCTGCCGCGAGTGCCACCGTGAATGCTCCCGCGACGGCGTCCACCGCACCGAGAGAGTGGAGGGTGTCGGCAGTACCGGAGCCGCTGACTACTGCACCGATGATCACACCTACGCCGCCGATCAACGCCGCCGTCCTGAACTGGACCATTCTGGTTGCAACTGCAGTGCCGAAGATGTTGGAGGCATCGTTGGCACCCAGCGACCAGCCGAGGAAAAGCCCGCTGAGGAGGAAGAACCAGATCATGCGCCGGTCACCGCCCTATGCATCGCGCTTGATCGCCGCAATCGCCAGCCGGTCACAGACATCCTCGGCGTCCTCGGCAACATTTTCGGTATTGGTGACGAAATACCGGAGCTGGTTGCTGTGGCTGAGCCGCAGGTCCCGCCGGAATACCTGCCTGGTGTAGGTCTCGGCAAAGCGGTTGGCCTCCTTGCGACTGGCCTGGGCCCGCCCGATGTGGTCCCGTACTGCGGCCAGATCGCGGAAGTAGGCACGGCAGCCGCTCACTGTTGCCTCGACGGTGTTGATGACCGAGTCGGTAAGATCGATGAACAGGGGATTGATGTCGTCGATCAGCTCGGGATTCTCGACCGAGAAGCGCAGCAGCGTCTTGGTGAGAAGGTTGAGCACCGCGTCGACTCCTTCGAGGAGCCCGAGCACGTCGCCTCGGTATTCCGGAATCAGGGTGCGGAGATAGAGTTCGCGCTCGATCTGACGACGGAGGTCATCCCCCCGCTGCTCGACCGACCGCAATTCGGTCAGCCGCTCCTCGAATTCATCGAGCCGGTGCTCCAGAAAACACTTGATCCCCTGCCGGAATAGCATCCCGCCATGGATCACCAGATCGAGGTACTGATCGATCTGGCCAGCCAGTTCGCGGCTCTGTCGGAACACCAGCGTCATTCCAGTCACACCCCTTTGCATGCAGGCCCGCTCGCTGCGGGCCGGTCAGTCAGAACAGGCCGAACACTCCGTCCGGCGTGATGCCAAGAACCCTGAACCAGGTCTCACCTGCGATGACGTTGAGGATCCAGGCGACCACCATCACCGCGAATCCGAACCTGAAACCGTCAGTGAGGGTGTAGCGGTCGGTCTCGTAGAGGAGAGCGGCCGGCTTGCTGTTGAACGGGAGCACGTAGACATGCTCGATCATGAAGGCCACCGGCAGCGCCAGACTCACGACACTGTAGCCGAAGCGGCCTGCCACCCCGATCGCGATCGGGATGAAGATCATGGCCCGCATCGTCTTCGACTGGAACACCAGGGCACTCGCCACCATCACCCCGGTGAGCAGCAGGTACAGCACCCAGAACGGCGTCTCGGAACCGATTCCCAGATGGTCGAATGCGGAGTTGACCGCAATCGAAGGAAGATCGGTGGCATCGAGTCCGGCGCCGAGCGCATAGGCACCGGCGGAGAAGAGCATCAGGTGCCAGGGTACGTCGACCTCATTCCAGGTGACGATGCCGATCCCGGGGAGCAGTGCGACGATCGCACCGAGAAATGCCACTGCCGTCGGCGAGACACCGTGAACGCGGTCGGTGGCCCAGAGCGCCAGGATCAGCAGGAAGAGGATCACGGCCTTGATCTGCCTGCCCGTGATGGGGCCGAGGGCGTCGTATTCCTCCCGCAGTCGTTCCATCCCGCCGGCGATCTGCGGAATCCGCTCCTCCGGCGCGAGCGGAAAGAAGACCTTCATGGCCAGCAGGTATCCGATCAGCATCAGGCAGATCACGATCGGGAACATTGCCAGCATCCAGTCGCCGAAGTAGATCGTCCCGCCGATCGCGCCGCCGATCAGCGCCGCGGCCAGGAGGTTGGCTCCGGAGCCGGTGAGGAATGCCGCCGCCCCCAGATTGATGTTGAGCAGGTTCTGCAGCACGATGCTGCGGCCGAAATTGGTCTTGGATCCGGGCCGGGTGCCGTAGATCGCGGCGATCACCATGAACAGCGGCAGCAGGATGGCTGCCTTGGCGGTGGTCGCCGAGACGAACGCCGACAGCACCAGGTTGAGCACGATGAAGACCATGAAGATCGTCGACGCGTTGTGGCCGAAGCGGAGGATCAGCCAGAGCGCCCCGCGTTTCGCCAGCCCGGTGGCCACCATCATGCTGGCCAGCACGAACGACATGATGTTGAGCCACATCACCGGATGGCCGAGCTGGGCATAAGCCCGCTGCTCGGTCAGCACTCCGGTGAGCACCAGCGAGATGATGACCATCAGGCCGGTGAGGTAGTTCGGCAGTGCGGCCGTCATCCAGAGGACTATCGATGAAAGGAATATCGCCAGCATGTAGCCGTTGTTCCGGCTGAAGGTCTCGCTTCCCTTCTGCGCGAACTCGTTCTTCGCCGCAGCAGCGACCAGTGCATCCGGATCGATGTTCTGGAGAAACGGGACCTTGATCACGAAGGCGACGAGAATGAAGACCGCCATCGCCAGCGGCACGCCGATCTGGGCGAGCCGCTTCTCGACACCGCCCCGGCTGCGGACCGGCAGCTGCTCGATCCGGTAGTTGCGCATGTCGAGCGGGTCGACCGTCGCCGCACCCGCCGGGTTCTCACCTTCCGCTGCCGGCCCGCCCATCGTCAGCGGTCTCCCGCCGACCAGGTGGTGTACGGGGTCTTCATCAGCATCGAGTTGTAGTATCTGGCATCACCGGTGACTTCGACGCCGAGCCAGTCGGGGCGACCGAACTCCTCGTCCTCGGATGACAGTTCCACCTCCGCTACCGTCAGCCCCTCGTTCTCGCCGTGGAACTCGTCCACCTCGAAGGTGTGAGGGCCGACGGGAACCTGATAGCGGATCTTGTCGATCACACCCGGCTCGCAGATCGCGAGGAGCTGATCGGCTTCCTCCACCGTGATCTCCCGTTCCCATTCGTAGCGGGAGGCACCCGACGCGCTGCCGATCCCCTTGATCGTGAGGTAGCCCTTCGTCCCCTTGATGCGTACCCGGACCGTCCGCTCGGGTACCGAGCAGAGATATCCCTGAACGATCCGGGTTTCCTTCGCTACCTGGGAGCGGAAGTCACCGGTGACCCTGAACTTGCGTTCGATTTCCTGTGCCATGGTATTCGGATCTCCCGGTGTCAGTCGTTGGCCAGCGGCTTGTCGATCATGCCCACTACCCGCTTGATCGCCTGCAGGTAGTTGATGTTCTCGATCCCGGCCATGCCGGTGGAGTCCATGGTCCGCTTGAGATCCTCGATCTCGGTGGACTCGGTGCTCACCGAGACCACCCGGGCACCGTTGATCAGCACCACGGCGTACTCGCAGATGGTGTCGTGCACCATGTAGCCGAAGCGATGCTTGCGCACCTTCACGGCCTGCAGGTCACGATGGTCGTTGATCATCGCGATGAAATCGTCGTAGCTGATGTCGCCGGATGGAAGCGACGGAGCACTCACCTGGAAGGCCGGGATCACTTCGTCGCGCAGCACCGCGAGCGGCAGCGGGAACGTCCCCTTCATCAGCGGGTTCCACTGCTCGAAGCCGTCGACGTTCTGGACCCAGGTCTTGATGTCCATCTTGCCGTCACGGATCTTGGTGTTGTTCAGGTCGTTGGTCCGGGACATGATGTAGATCTCGTCCGACCAGCGCTCCCACACCTTCTCGGGAACCGGCATCGAGAGCCGTGCCATGCGGTGATGGATCGCATCGAAGTTCTGGCCGAAGGACCGGAACTCGAAGCGCGGCTTGGACTGGACCCCGATCTCCAGGGATTCCTTGCTCATCTTCACTTCCTTGACTGGGTGAATGACTGGCAGTCGGCCGGGATACCGTCGGTACCCCGGCCGCCATGCCCTGGATTGATCAGTTCTGAGGTGTGCCGTCGATCGCGAAGTTGTCGAAGCGGTTGTTGCCCGACGATCCATCGGCGCCCGTCCCCTGGAACAGGATCCTGAAGCGCAGGTTCGGATTGTTCTCGACTGCGGTGATGCCGGTAAGATCGATGGTCTTGATTGCCCAGTCGGGATCGGGAGTGATCTCGTAGGCTGCCCCGGCGTTGACCCAGGCGCCGCCACCGTTGGTCGAGTACTGGAACTGCTCCTGGGTCGCACCCGAGCCGGACCTGGTCACTGCGAAGGACACCTTCAGGCTGGTGTATCCGGTGGACGGCGCCACGATCAGCAGCTCGCGGGTGTTGGCCGGATTGCGCGGCCGCAGTCCGAGCCCTTCGGGCGCACTCATCCTGGCATTGAGGACCGACCCGGGATTGATGTTGTCCATGTAGCCGGCGCCGGTACCGGGATACGAGATCACCGGGGAGCCGACCTTGGTGAAGTTGGCAGGAACAGTGGTCAGCTCGCCGGCGGGCAGATCGTTGAAGTGCCAGTAGTGCACCAGCTCCTCACCGGCGGGCGGTGGCGGCGGCGGAGGCGGCGGAGGAGGAGGGGCGATGTAGTCGTCGGTCACGCAGCCGATGGTGATCAGCGCCGCGGCAGCCACGGTCGCGAGGGAAAGGTTGATTCTCATAGCTAGCTCTCCAGTCGTTTGGCGTGGCGGTCTCAGAACGAGACCTGGACGCGGAATCCGATCGTGCTGTAGTCCTCTCCGGCCTTGCCGGTCGGATCAGCCACCATCAGCGGATTCTTGGTCAGCTCGCCGGCCGCATCGCGTCCGACGAACGCGGACCCACGCTGGTTCGCCCAGCGGTCGTTGTTCACCATGGCGTAGTTGAGGGTCAGCTTCACGTTGGCGTTGGGGTAGTAGTTGAGGCCGACCGTGATCGCCTCACCGCTGCCTCCCATCACCGCCTCGCTGCTGTTCAGGTCGATGTAGTCGTACCGCAGGCCGAGTTCGACATCACCGAACGGCCGGGCTCCCAGCGTCGGCTGGGTGAACTCGGCCTCATGGGTGTTGTAGCGATGCCTGCCACCGAAGAGGAAGGTGCTTCCCATCACGTAGAAACCGCTGAACTCCTCGGTACCGGCGCCGTCCTTGCGGGTGACCTTGGCCCGGTCGTACTCACCCTGGACCCGGAAGGCACCATGATATGCGGCTGCCTCGAGGCCAGTCAGTACCGTGCTCTCGACGTTGACGATCCGGTCAGTGTCGATGTACTTGCGACGGTTGACATTGGTCGGGCCGCGGATGTCGAACCGGACTGCATCGATACGGTCGGTGGTCTTGGGGGTCCGGTAGGATCCCGCGATGCCGAGGTGCAGGCCTCCGTTCTCCGTCCTGATCGGCATAAGCGCGATCTTGCCGGTCAACGAGTAGCCCTCGTTCGCACCGGTGGCAGAGTTGTTGTCCTTCCGGTTCTGGACCTCTTCCCAGCCTCCGACATCCTGGAAGTGGAGCCCGGCAGCAGCGGCAAGGAATTCGTTGCGGTACATCGCCTGGAAGCCCGCATGACGGGAGGGAGTCAGCGCCTTGACCGCCATCGGCCGCTCCATGAACGTCAGGTAGCGGGAGGTAGTGTTGGTCTCCAGCGAGAAGATTTCCTTGAAGTTGCCGGCCCGGACATCCAGGCTGGGGGAGACCGAGTACATGACGTAGGCATCCTTCAGGTCGGCCCGCGAGTCGGCGAAGTCCATGTCGATCTCGGCGTACCAGCGCTCGGCGAACTCGCTCTTCATCGCGATCCGGGCCCGACGCATCTCGACGCCATTGCCGGTCTCGTTCATCAGGTCGCCGAAGTATGCCGCACCGTCCATCTGAACCCTGAGGTCGTACCAGAGCTTGTACGAACCGTCGGCGCTCTCGAAGACCAGGATCCCGTCCCGCGCCTCGCCAGCTACCGGCACGCGGGGCACCGGGACACCGTACTGGTTGAGCCTCACGTTCGAGATCATCGTGACATCCACGCTGCTGCGACCGAGCAGCTCGACCTCGGCAAGATCGTAGGCGGGATGCGTGAGGACGAGGATGTCCGTCGATCCGGCGGGGACCTCGATCCGGAAGGTTCCCGAGTTGTCGGTCTGCACCGAGGCGATCGCCCCGCGCAGCCGGACACTTACCTCCGGGATCGGAACGGCGCTGTGGTGGGCGCGGACGGTCCCGGTCACTGTGCGCGACTGCGCCTGAGCGGAGACGGCCGTGAACGCCAGCAGGGCTGCTGCCAGCACTCCGTATCGCATTCTCATGACTTGCTCCTTCCGGTGTGAAGAGTCACCCGCGGGTGGGCGGGTGGCTGGTGCGGCGAACTCCTGCCAGCCGGAGCACCGACATCACGGCGCACCGGGATCGCAAACGACTGTGTCTCTGGATATCGGGATACTCGGAATCCGCCACGGAGACCGGCCACCGGCGCGCCACAGCGGCGCCATTGCCGGCCTGCCTGCATGCGGTCCACCTCTCCAACGGCCACGCTGCTCTCCCTTGCGAGTAGCCAAACGACCCGGCGGGTCGGTGAGATTAATCCCGATTCTGCAAGCCGTCAAGTTCAGCCACCAAACTGTTACACGCTGTTACAAACGCCGACTATTCGGCATTCAATTGCCTGCCGCTACCGGGCGGCAGAAAGGCCTCGCCGGAACAGGTCCGACGAGGTCGCGTGTGTCCATCAGAATGACTGTGGCACCGATCGGCTAGCCAGTGATTCGCCCGTATTCCGCCCAGCTCCCGTCGTAGATCGCCACCGGAACGGTCGGGGCCCTGCCGGCGGCTCGAAGCACTTCAACCGCAAGAGCCAGGACACAGGCACTGGTTCCGGAACCGCAACTGGCCACGATCCTGCGGGAGAGATCGAGTCCCTGGGCCGCGAGAAGTGCAGCGATCCGCTCCGGAGCGACGAACAGACCGGTGGCCGGATCGGTGAACGCGCTGAACGGAATGTTGCTGCTGCCCGGGATGTGGCCCGACCGGAGCCCCGGGCGGGGCTCGGCGACCTCGCCCCGGAATCGGACGGCGGGCCGGCAGTCGACAATCTGGCCGACAGTCTCGCCGGTCACGATGGCGTTCACGCCCGCCATGTCGACCACCAGATCGCTCCGGATGCCTCGAACCGGAAACAGCCCGGGCTCCCTGGTCACCTCACCGCGCTGCACCGGCCTGGTCGCACTGGCCCAGGCCCCGAATCCACCGTCGAGCACGAATACCCGGCTGTGGCCGAACACCCGGAACAGCCACCAGATCCTGGCAGCACTCAGGTTGACACTGCTGGTATCGTAGACGACCACCGTGCTGTCCGACGAAATCCCCAGCCGCCCGCACTCGGCAGCGAACAACTCAGGAGGTGGCACCATGTGAGGCAGATCGGATGTGGCATCGCTCACATCGTCCAGTCGCATCCTGACTGCCCCGGGGATGTGAGCGGTGAGGTACTCGCGGTCGGCATCCCGCCCCGCCGAAGGGAGATGCCACGATCCGTCCACCACGACGACATCGGCGCGATCCAGCAGGGCTGCCAGCCGGTCGGCTGTGATCAGCGGTGATTCCCTAGATTCCGGTTCCACCATTTTTCTCCTCGGGTGAGCTCGGGGATGAGGACGACCACAAATGTACGCCATCATGATCATCCGCTACCTCAAGCCGCTGGATGAAGTGGCCCTGGTGACCCCGGCACATCGGAGCTACCTCGCCGGCCTCCATGCCCGCGGAACCCTCCTCGCCTCCGGCCCGTTCGACCCGAGAACGGGAGGACTGCTGCTGCTGGAGATCCCCGAAGACGACTGCGGTGCCCTCGAAGCGATCCGCAACGATGACCCGTTCTTCCAGCAGGGCATCGCGGAATACCAGCTGCACTGCTGGGCGCCCACGATCGGACTCGACGGGCTCGCCCTTCTCAGGCGGGCGACTACGGACTAAAGCTCGGTCACACCGCGACCGATAGTTCCGGACAGGCTCTCTTCAGCAACGACCCGGTCACGGCCATATCCGTGGCACGATTAGTGATAGTCTATCGCATCTGCGCACCGCGGGAACGCGGTGCAGCGCGCCGTGGCGGTCACGGCGTGTCACGAGGACGCGCGACGTAACGACGCGCGACACAGGACGGTGTACCATGTTCGGCGACGCGATGTTCGAAGAGGAAGAGCGGCTGAGGCGTGCGGCGGATTCCGCCGACGGACTCGACGATGGCAACGAGATCGATGATGTCTTCGCGCTGGGTGGCCTGGATGACCGTCTCGGACGCAGGCTGGCGATCTCGCAGCTTCTGCGCGAAGTCGGCGGCTGCTGACCTCCGTTCCGCCGGTCTCTGGCGGAACGGTCAGCGGGAAGGCGCCGGGACGACCTTCTTCGCGCCCGGCAGTTCCTCACCGGGATTGACATAGCGGTCCACCGCCTGGGCGTACTGCCGGTCGTACAGTGACCGGTAGCGGCCACCGGTCGCAACCAGTTCGGCGTGACTGCCGCGTTCGACTATCTGCCCCGCATCCATCACCAGGATCTGGTCGGCCGATGTGATCGTCGACAGACGGTGGGCGATCACGAAGGTGGTACGACCGGAGCGAAGTCGGGCCAGTCCCTCCTGGATCATCGCCTCGCTCTCGGAGTCGAGCGACGAGGTAGCCTCGTCCAGAATCAGGATCTCCGGATCGGCAAGAATCGCCCGGGCAATCGCCACCCGCTGGCGCTGCCCGCCCGACAGCTTCACTCCCCGCTCGCCAACCACCGTATCGTAGCCGTCCGCAAAACGCAGCGTGAACTCGTCGACATGTGCCACCGCCGCTGCCGCCCTGACCTCGTCGTCGGTGGCATCCGGCCGGGCAAAACGGATGTTCTCCATCACGGTGCCGTCGAACAGGAAGTTGTCCTGCAGCACGATGCCGAGGTGACTGCGGTATTCGCGCAGACGAAGGTGTGACAGGTCGCGGCCGTCGATCAGGATCCGTCCCGAATCGGGCCGGTTGAAAGCCATCACCAGCGAGACGAGGGTGCTCTTTCCGGACCCGCTGGACCCCACCAGCGCCGTGGTGGTCCCTGATGGCGCGACAAACGAGATGTCGTGGAGCACCGGGGTGCCCGGTTCGTAGGCGAACCCGACCTGCTCGAAGCGCACATCGCCCCTGACGTGATCCACCGGCTCCCGCTCGGCGTCATCGGCATCCTCCGGTACCATCGCCCGGAGTTCGCGGATCCGGTCGAGACCGGCAAACGCCTCGGTGATCTGGGTTCCTATGGCCGCGATCTGCACCAGTGGTGCTGCTACGAGACCGGTGAAGAAGACGTACATCACGAAGTCACCGATGGTCATCGTGCCGTCGAGAATGTCCCGACCACCGACCACTATCATCAGCGTGCCTACGGCACCCACTACCACCGTGGAAAGCGCAGCGGTAGCCGACACCCCGGTCATGGACTTCGCGACGTTGCGAAGGAGCCGATGAGCGCCACGGGTGAACTCCAGCCGCTCCCGACGCTCTGCGGTGTAGGCCTTCACCACCCTGATACCCGAGATCCCCTCCACCAGTCGACCGGTGACCTCGGCGTTCAGCTTGCCGCGCTCCCGGAAGATCGGCCGGAGACGGGAGAACGCCATCGCCATCCCGCCGGCGAAGATGCCGAGGAGGACGATCGTGACCATCGTCAGCTTCCAGTTGATCCAGAGCAGGACTCCGAACCCGACCATGGCGGTGAGCAGTCCGCCGGCAAGCTGGACCAGGCCGCTGCCGACCAGGTTCCGGATTCCTTCGGCATCCTGCATTACCCGGGAAACGAGTTGACCGGTCTGCATGCTGTCGAACAGACCGATCGGCAGCCTGGTCAGATGTTCCTGGACGGTCCGGCGCATCTCGGTGATCGCCCGCTGGGCAGCGACCCCCAGAATCTGGGAGAGGGCGAAGGAGGTCCCCGCCTGAACCACTGTAGCTCCGGCAGCAGCCAGTGCCAGCAGCGTCAGCAGCCGTGAATCACCCGACGGGAGAACGGTGTCGAGAAGGGGCTTCGATGCGGCCGGCAGCACCATTCCGGCCGCCCGGTTGACCAGCATCAGAACAAACCCGAGTGCCAGCCGCCGCCGGTGGACCCATACCAGCTCCCGCGCCTCCCGCCACGCGACTTCGGAAGAGACGTTGCTCCGTGGGGGGCGATCTCCCGCTCCACCGCGGCTGCCACTGCCTTCTCCGGTGGCCCTGGGACCGGCCCCGCCCGGGCCTCGACTGAATGCTGGAACTGTCAGAATCGGCATCTGGGCCGGAAGGTAACCGGGTCCGTTCCCCGGGACATGGCGTATCGTTCGACGGCAGCGATCTGCCTCGGGAGGCGACCCGCAACGCCCGGGTGAATCAGGTCTTCAGCGGGTCGGAGAACCATACCACCCAGTTGACCGCATCGGTGTCCCGTCGAGATCAGAACACCACGCCCAGCCCGATCCGCCAGCCCCACATCCTGATCGCGGTTTCGGGAGCGGCCACCTCCAGACGATCGGGAGCGGCCAGCGTGAAGGAGCCACGCACCGGAAACGGGATTCTCCCCGAGGTGGTCCAGTCAACCCCGCCGGCAAGTCCCAGGGCCGCGCCCCCGCGACCCTGATAAAGCGGCAGGTGAATGTCGCCCGAGAGCTTGACACCCAGGGAGTTCTCAGACGACGAGACGGCGAGCGAATGGACCTGGTCGTCGATCGAAGCCCGGCCGGTGACATCTATGATGGCCCGAGTCAGTCCCGCCATCACGGCTCCACCAATGATCACCGGTCCGACAGCATGCTCCACCCTCGGTCCCACACCGGTGAAGGTGACGGTACTCTGCAGTCCGAGTGTCGCCGCAGTGCCGTCATCTCCGATCTCGATCTGTTCTTCGGGAACTGCAAGCACGGCGAACTCGCCACGGATTCCGACCCACGAGGTCCGTGAGACCGGCAGCGTCATCCAGGCGACGAATCCAACCGGGGCGCCGAGGTCGTGATGCAGGTTCCCGGCGGCACGACCCAGTCCGAACCGCAGCGGCGCTCCACCCTGCCCGGCGGCGGGCAGGGTGAGAGTCACCATCGCGAGGATGGCGGCGGCACCGATCCGCCTGGCAGACACTGCTATCTGGCGCGCTCGATGTAGGCACGCTCCCGCGGATTGACCCTCACCATCTCGCCCGTCTCGACGAACTCCGGTACCTGCACGGTGACACCATTGCTGAGCAGCGCGGGCTTCGAGCTGGCGTTCTTGGTCGCAGTCTTCATTACCGGGGCAGTCTCGACTACTTCGAGAACCAACGAATTGGGCAGAGTGAACGAGATCGGCTTCCCTTCGAGCCAGACTGCATCGAAGGTCATCTCCGGCTGCATCCAGGCAGCGTCGTCGCCCACGATCTCGCTGTCGAGCGTGAACTGCTCGTAGCTCTGGGCATCCATGACGTGCACACCGTTCGCATCGGCGTAGAGGACCTGCATCGCCTTGGTATCGAGTCGCGCCTCTTCAACGATCTCGGTGGCGCTGAAGCGGTGGTCGATCGAGTTCCCGCTGGCCAGGTTGCGCAGACGGACCTGCACGAATGCCCGAAGGTTACCCGGGGTACGGTGGGTGAAATCCATCACGAGATGGGGCTTGCCCTCGTGGTAGATCACGTTCCCCTTGCGGATGTCGTTCGCCTTCATCGGGTCTCCCTGGTCATCGAGTTCTTCCCCGGACGGATCCCGGGGTCGCGGGGATAAAATCGACCAGCGGACGACCCATGACAAGCTCTGCCGTCAGCTCACCTCTGCTTCGACCCTGGCAATCAGCTCGGCATGCCCGAGCGGCTTGGCGAGCCAGCCCGGCTGTCGTTCACCCTGCTCACTCATGAAGACGATCGCCGGTCCGGAAGTTTCACCGGCCGGCGAAAGGTCGATCCGCGCGGCTTCCAGACCGGGAAGGTGGCGATCGAGAAGGATGATGTCGATGGCAGGCCCGGCGACACCATTGATGATCTCGACCAGGGTCTCCGCGTCGGCCGCTTCGAGCACGCCGTAGCCGGCCCGGCGAAGCAGTCTCCGCGCCGCAGCCCTGGTCCAGGGGTCTTCGTCCGCCACCAGCACGGTGGCCGTCCGTGCAGTGGATTCGACAGCGGCGATGCCCCGAACCGGGAACCAGACACCGAACGAACTGCCTCGGGGAGAGGTCTCCATAGTGATCTGGCCGGAGCACTGACTGATCACCGAACGGACGGTGGCCAGTCCCAGTCCGGAACCACTGCCCGACGGCTTGGTGGTGCAGAATGGCTCGAACAGCCGCTCGACGACCGACGGTGCGATTCCGGGGCCGGTGTCCGCGATCGTGATTCTGGCCCAGCGGCCCCGCCCGATGATACCGAAGCGGTGCACCACGGGGTGATCGACGCTGTCGATTCCGGCACGGAAGGTCAGGGTACCGCCATCAGGCATCGCATCCCGGGCGTTGACGACCAGGTGCATCACCACCTGCTCGATCGCGCCGGCGGGCATCATCAGTTCGACATCGAGATCGCCGGACTGCTCCTCGACCGTGACACCTGATCCCGCCAGCCTCCGCACCAGCGGCATCACCTCCGCAATCGCGTCGTCGAATCGACGCGGGAGCATCCGGGGCGATGTCTTTCCGGCGAAGAGTTCGAGCTGGCGGACGATCAGCATCGCCCGCTGCAGCGATCCGGCGGCCGTGCCCAGTGTCCCGGCGACACCACTCATCCGGGTATCGGTGAGCGCACTCCGGACGGCCTGATCAGCCACGGCGATCAGTTCACCGACATCACTGGCGACCCCGTCAGCCAGTCTGGCCACTGCTGCCATCCGGCCGGCGTAGTCCTGCCGTTCCTCCGCAATCGCCATCCCAGTCACTCCGTGTTCCACCCCGGTATCGAGTCCGAAGCTCTCCAACGCAAACGGCGGGCCGGACCTGCGGTCGACCGCAATCCCTGTGGGAATGCGGGTTCCGGCTCCCAACTCCCGTTCGAACTCTCGACTGTGGCGGCAGGTCGGCACCACCATCGCTTCCCCGGGGCAACACCGCAGTTGTGCCGGAAGGGGGTCCGCTGCGATGCTTGAGCAGACCTCTCAAGGCCCTCCCATGGACCGTCGGACCAGACGCATTGCTCTCGCAGCCCTGGCCCTCCTGATCATCACGGCAGCGGTATGGCAGCTCCGCTGGCACATCGGCGGACATGCCATCAGGATCGCCGACCCGATCATCCGGCGCTGGGCGGTTGCAGAGGTGAACCGGCTGAGCGACGGAGTCTACGCACTTTCGCTCTCGGCAATCCAGGTTGACATGGATTCACGTACGGTGGCCATCGACACCGTAACGGTGGTAACCAATATCCCGGCACGGGGTGCAGCGGGCAGCAATGTGCCGGCACTGGCACTGAGATTCCGCAACTGCCTCGCCTCGGGCATCGATGTCGATCGTCTCACTGCGGGAAAGGGGCTGGCCATTGCCAACGTCGGCTGCGATTCGGTGGCAATCGGCGCCGACGTTCCGGCCGGAGTCTCGCGGGATACATCCGGCGGCGGCTTCCTCACGCTGCGCCAGAACCTCGACCTGGCATCCGGGATCCCGTTCATCCAGATCGACACCATCGCATTCCCCCAGGTGAAGCTGGCGCTGGGAATCGAAGGGCGCAGCACGCGGCACACCACGATCAACTTCGAGCGGCTCGGCGTGGTGATGAACTCGTTCCACTATGACCCGAAGCAGCCGGTTGCCGAACGGCGCACCCTGCTGTCGCGCAACGTCTCGCTGGCGATGGATGCCTTCACCGGTTCCCGTGAAGATTCCGACCGGCTCGAGATCAGATCGATCAGAGGCGATATCGCCGACGGTACCTTCGAGATGCTGGGCTTCGACTGGGCACCGGTGCCCGGACCCTTTGCCGATTCACTGGGGCTCCGCGACCTCGCCGTCGACTCGCTGGCGCTTTCGGGAGTGGACTGGGGCGCCTTCCTGACCAGTGGCGACATAGTAGTGAGTTCGATTGCCCTCGAAGGTGCCAGAGTCGGCTTGACCGCTGCCACTGGCCCGACACAATCGGCAGGAACCGGCGGCAGCGCAGCGGATGCCGGGGTCGATGCGCTGCCATGGACTCTCGAGCGTACGCTCCGGAGTCTCGAACGCGATGTCACGCTGAACAGCGCTTCGGGAAAGCAGATCGTCATCGCGCAGAGCGGCCGCACCGACACGATCCGCGTAACCCGGATCGCGTCGCTGGGACTGACGGGACTCTCGTTCGGAGCGGACGCAGAGCGCTGGCTGTCGGGCACACCGTTGGGCTCGATGACAGTGACCGCAACCGACGTCTCACATCGCTGGCACGATCGTGCAACCTCACTCGGCAGCATGGAATTCGATGCCCGCACCGGGCGGCTGGCCGTCCACAGCTTTGCGATGGCGCCACTCGGCAACGACCGGGCCTTCGTGCGTCGTCAGCGGTACCGCAGCGACCGGATCGCGGTGAAGGCTGACTCGGTGGAACTGTCGGGAATGGATGTCGCCTCCTTCATCCGCGCCGGGGCGTATCACGCGAACCACGCCCGGATCAGCGGATTCGATCTCGACGTAATGACCGACAAGGGATTGCAGTCACGCCCGGTGCCGTCACGTCACCGGACCCCGCAGAGCTGGCTGCAGTCGGCGGACTTCGACGTGAGACTGGACACGCTGACTGCCACCGGACGGGTTCAGTACCGGGAACGGATGGCCGAGGCCGCCCAGCCTGGCGTACTGAGACTGGAACGGACTCAGGTCACGGCAAGGCATTTCACCACCCGCCCCCGGCCGGGCACGGCGGATACGATGATCGTCGTATCACTCCGTGCCGCTCTGATGGGAACAGGTGACCTCCGGGCCGAGTTCCAGTTGCCGGCAACCAGCAGCAGATTCGACATGTCCTACCGTGGTCGACTGGGACCGATCCAGGCAACGGCGTTCAACGGTTTCCTGGAGGGCGCGACCGTGGCCAGTTTCAAGAAGGGCGAGGTCTCATCCATCAACTTCAACGTCACCATCAGGAACGGCGTCGCCTCCGGAACCGTAGCACCGGTCTATCGTGACCTGGACATCGAGCTGCCGGGAGTGGCCAGAACGGGAATCCTGGGTGGGATCCGCCGGGCGATAGCTCAGGCAGCGGCGGAGCAGTTCTTTCTCCGGACCGACAACGCACCCGGTGTCTCGGAAGTAGTGAAGACCGGCACCGTTTCACATCGCAGGGCTGCCTCGGAAACTCTCATCCAGACGATCTGGTACTCGCTCCGCAGCGGACTCGTCGACGGAGTGAAGCCGTGAAGTCACGGCTTCAGAGAGCAGCGTCAACACCTGCGCAGTCTCATCGAGACCGAGACAGGGATCAGTGAGCGATATCCGGGGATCGGGCCTCACTCCGTCGACGAGCGGCTGCCTCCCCGCCACCAGATTGCTCTCGATCATCACACCGACCACCGCATCGGCTCCGCCGGCGAGATGACCGGCCACCGCTGTCGCGACTTCCGCCTGTCCGCGTGAGCACATGCCACCATTACCGTGACCGCAGTCGACCATGACTCCGGTGGCGACTCCGCGGTCGACGAGCATCGCAGCGGCCTGGTGAAGCGAGTCGAGATCGTGATTCGCGCCGCTCCGGCCGCCCCGGAGAACCAGATGACAATCGGAGTTGCCCCGGCTGGTAAGCACCGCAGTGCTGCCGTCGGGTGCGGTACCGATCATCCGGTGACTCGCGGCCGCGACGGCGATAGCGTCTACCGCGCCATCGATCAGACCGCTGGTCGGGTTCTTGAATCCAACCGGGCAGGGGCAGGCCGATGCGAGGTGGCGATGCACCGGACTCTCCGAGGTGCGCGCTCCCACCGCGGCCCAGCTCAGCAGATCCCCCAGATAGGCACAGGTAGCAGGATTCACCAGCTCGGTGGCAATCGGGAGTCCCGTGTCAGCCACGGCCAGCATCAGTCGACGGGCTGCCACCAGTCCTTCAGCCACCGAGGCTGAACCGTCCAGTGCCGGGTCCATCAGCATTCCCTTCCATCCCAACCGGGTGCGAGGCTTCTCGACATAGCAGCGCATCACCAGCAGCAGCGTCCCTGCGTACTCCCGCTGCCGTGCGGCCAGCCAGCTTGCATACTCGATGGTGGCATCGTGGTCATGAACCGAACAGGGGCCGACGACCACCATCAGCCGCGGATCACGACGATGGACGATCTCGCGTATCAGCCGACGATGAGCATGAACCCGGCCACCAACGGCATCGGGACGCGGCAGCCGGAAGCGGATGTCATCGGGTGACGGCAGCGGCGCCCAGTCGGCATGGAGCGCATCCAGGTAGCGGTCACTCATTGCTGCTCCACCAGCCATTCCGCCCTGAGCAGTTCGGTGATCCTCGCCACCTGTGCGGCGCGGACCATGTGAGGATGCCGGGACTCGATCGGATGTATCAGGAGATCGCCCTCGATGTACTGCCGCCATTCATCCGAGGAATGCCCATCGTCCGAGTGATCGAGAGCGGCGCTGAACCAGGTCACATTGCACCGGCACGAGCGATGGCGGTGATTCCTCACCAGCCGGTTGTTGTGCAGCACGGTTCTGAAGATCCCGTCGAGAGCGGCATCACTCAGGGAACCGAGCGGATGTTCCCGCTCCCTGAGAAAGGCCACAACCTCTCCCCTGCTTCGCAGTTGGCCATCACCGACTTCGTCAGGAGCGTACCCGGCCACCAGCGCCAGGGCACGAAGTGACTCGGCCTCATCCGGGTCCACTGCTCCGCGCCAGCGATCCGCGGGAAATGAATCGAGCATCGCCAGAGTGGCGACTCTCTCACCAGCTTCTTCCAGCGATACTGCGATCTCGTGCGCGATCAGACCTCCGACCGACCATCCCAGCAGGTAGTACGGGCCGTCCGGCTGGATCGCGCGGATCGTACTGCAGTAGTTCTCCGCAAGCTCGATCAGCGAGTCCGGCATCGAATCGTCTGGATGAATGCCGCGGGACTGGAGTCCGACAACTGGGCGTAGGTCACCGAGCGCCGCTCCAAACTCCCGGTAGCTCCAGGAGATGCCGCCTGCCGGATGGATGCAGAAGAGCGGTGGTGCGGCGCCGATTCCCGGCCCATCCGACAGTGTGATCACCGGACCGAGTCCCTCCCAGTCAGCCTGCTCCGGTGCGGCCGCACTCTGCGTTGGCAGGTGCGCTGCCAGACGAGCAACGGTGGGATGCGCGAAGATCGCGCCGAGCCCGACGGATATGCCAGTCTTCTCCGACAGCATCCTGGCCAGGCGCACTGCCAGCAGCGAATGACCGCCGGCGGCGAAGAAGTCGGTCTCACGCGAGATGACGGAGTCGGTGCCGAGTCCCAGGATTGCGGTGAAGCATTCGGCGACCACAGCTTCGGTGCCATCGAGTTCGACTGCACCGGCACCAACCGCCGCCGACGGAACGGGCAGTCTGGCGTGATCGAGTTTGCCGTGGGACGTGAGCGGCATCTCGCCCGGGAACACGAACGCGGCCGGAATGAGGTTGGCCGGGAGAGACTCGGCCAGCAGGCTCCGCAGCTCGACGATGTCCGGCTCCGGGGATCCGGCGCGCGGAACCAGATATGCGACCAGTCGCTGGTCGCCCTGGCGGTCTTCGCGGAGAATCACCGCGGCATGGGCGATACCGGGCACCCTCAGGAGTGCTGCGACGATCTCCCCGGTCTCGATCCGCTGTCCCCGCAACTTGATCTGACCGTCATCGCGGCCGAGGTAGATCAGCTCTCCGTCGGATCTCCAGGTGGCACGATCGCCGGTCCGGTACATCCGGTCACCTGCAGCACCGAACGGGTCGGCCACGAACGCAGCAGCAGTCCGCTCCGGATCGCCACGGTAGCCGTCGGCCAGTTGCACTCCGGCCAGCCAGAGGTCTCCCGGTGTACCCGGTGCGACCGGTCGCAGCAGCTCATCGAGAACATAGGCGCGGGTATTCCAGACCGGCCGACCGATCGGCACCGGGTCGGAACGGTCATTCCGGTCGGCCCGCCAGATCGTGACGTCCACTGCGGCTTCGGTGGGGCCGTAGAGATTGATCAGCTCGCCGCTGCAGGTGCGGTGAAAGCGATCCCGAAGCGACGCGGTGAGCGCCTCACCACTGACCACCACCCGGGGAGTCGCGATACCGGCTGCGGCCGGTTCCGCCAGGAACGCATCGAGCATCGAAGGCACGAAGTGGACCAGCGTCACCGCCTGCTCGCGAATGAGTGCGGCGATCGCAGCAGGATCACGATGTGATTCCGGAGGTGACACCACCAGCGTCGCACCGGTGACGGCAGGGAGCCATAACTCCCATACGGAAACATCGAAGGTCGCCGGCGTCTTGAGGAGAAGAATGTCGCTGCAACCGACCCCCAATTCGTCTTCCATCCAGAGAAGGCGGTTCACGATCGCCTGATGCCTGACCTGCACTCCCTTGGGATTGCCGGTGGACCCGGAAGTGTGGATCAGATAGGCGGGAGACTCCGGAAGTGGCCCGACATGCTCGACTCCCTCGATCCGTGCCAGATCCGCCACCGACACCATCTTTACTCTTCCTTCGAGCCGCTCCCGCCACGAATCGGTGGTGACTGCGACGGCGGCGCCAGCTCCATCGATCATCGCGGCTATCCGGGAGACAGGCTGCTCCGGATCGATCGGCATCCAGGCACCGCCGGCCAGAATGACAGCGTATATCGCGATCACCAGATCGGCGGAACGGGGGAGTGCTACTACTACCGGATCGCCCCGTTCGACTCCGATCGCAGCGAGTGACCGGGCCAGCGCTTCTGCCCGCTCTCCGACCTGCTGCCAGGTCAGCCGGCTGCCGTCACAGTCGATCAGCGCGATCTCATTGCCATGCCGCTCGATCGTCCTGGTCAGCAGAGCCGGCAGAGTGGTCTCAGGAATCCGACGGGCAGTGGCGTTGACCTCCTCCACCCAGCGATGCGCTTCACCGGGGTCGAGAGTGGGGACTTCCGCCAGCGTCTCTGCCAATACTGCCCGGTCGAGAAAGGACACCAGCATTGCCGCGATCGAGTCGGCATCCTCGCTCCCATACAGTCGCTGGTCCGCCTCGATCTCGATCGAGATACTCGACCCGTCGATACCGCCACGCACGGTCACCGTCAGATCATCCACCGGACCGGCGTTCAGGAGATGCCGGTCGACGGTCATGCCCACGAGCTGCTGCTGGCCACCGAATGGCAGCACGTTGACCAGCGGCCCGTAGAGGCGGCGCCCCCCCCCGGACCAGCCGCGATCGCGCCGAAGCTGCTCGCTGCGATAGCGACCATGCCGCCGGACGGCGCGCAGTGAACCAGTCAGGGTAGACATCAGGTCCGCGATCGGTTGCTGCTGATCGGGCGCGAAGCGGAATGGCAGCACATTCATGGCCATGGTCGCAACCCGGGCAACCCCGGTACCCATCCGCAGCATGGTCGGCAGCCCGATGACGATCTCCCGCTCCCCTGAGCGCCGCCGCAGGAACTCGGCTACGAGAACAGTCATCAGATCGGGCCATCCGGCACCGATCCGGCGCGCCAGCGTCACAAACTCGACGGCACCACTTCCCTTCCAGACCACGGTGGCACGATGCGGAATCCCCGATGTCGAGCCGGCTTCGACCAGCGGCAGCGGCGGGGCACCCTCATCCCCTGATTCGAGCCAGAACTGCCGATCCGCCCTTCGTCGCTCACCGGCACGGTACTCTTCGTCTGCAGCCAGCGCCTGGGCATAGCCGTCCAGTGGCGGCCCGGAATGTCGCTCTTCCGAAATCGCAGCATTGTACAGCTCGACGATCCGGTCGTTGATAAGCACCGTACCGTAGCCATCGACTACCAGATGGTGAATCCGCTGGTACCACCAGTGCCGATCCTCACCGATGCGGAAGAGAATTCCCCGTGCCATTGGATCGCGGGCCGGATCGATCGGGTGCTCTAAGTCCTGCTGCATCAGGCGGCGTGCTTCCGCTGCGGGATCGGCGGCACCACTGACATCGACAGACTCGATCCTGGGACGGTGATCAGGCCAGGGTTCGACCATCGGCCCATCAGCACCGGCCGTCACCCTGACCGCGAGCCCGTCAGCCTCGGCCATCGCGGTCGATGCCGCCGCGACAAATGCAGCAACATCCAGCGGCCCGCGCATGTCGTGATACTCCGCGGTGTTGAACGCCGGATCTGCGGGATCCAGAGCCTGGGCAAACCAGATCCCCTGCTGGGCCTCCGGAAGCGGACGCAGTCCGTACCTGCTCACTCAGGAGCCTTCGACTCTGCCATCACCGATCACCTATCGGCGGTCGCAGCTTCGATCACCCGCCACCAGCCGTTGACGGTGGGTTCCACACCGAACGACGGCAGCGCGACATCGAGTCCGGCGCTGCGCCATTCAAGAATCAGCATCATCGCCCGGACCGAATCGAGGCCGAGGTCAAGCAGCGAATCGTCATCGCTGAAGGCGTGATCCGGTTCACCGATCGCCATCGCCACGATACTTCTCAGTTCGTCCCTGCTTGCGGGCCAGCTCACAGTACCTCCAGCAGTTGGGCGGATGAGACCACCACGCCGCAGTAGTCGGCCAC
>CAZSPH010000016.1:0-28662 GCA_964608715.1 uncultured Gemmatimonadaceae bacterium
CCCGTCATCCCGACCGAAGCGATTGCTGCGCAATCGCGAAGCGGAGGGATCTGCTCTTCCTGTCTCACCAGAAAAGCAGATCCCTCGACTGCGTGGCCCTGCGGGCCACTCCGCTCGGGATGACTGGGTGCACGCGGGCCACTCCACTCGGGATGGCGGGGTGCATGCGGGCCACTCCGCTCGGGATGACGGGGTGCATGCGGGCCACTCCACTCGGGATGACGACGGTGAGGTCGCACCACCACCGCCGTTCGCCTTCGACGAGGGCGATGAAATCCCGTCACGCAGGATCCTGTGCCCGCAATGCAGTAGATGGATACACGCGGCAACCGACTCCCTCCCTAGCCTGGGCACCGTACACATACCAGGGAGGGGCCGTGGCACCGGATCACACCAGGGAATCGCCTCAAGGCGGCGAGATCGTCGTCTATCAGGCGCCGGACGGGCAGATGCAAGTGGATGTCAGGCTGGCCGGGGAAACCGTATGGCTGACACTGGGGCAGATGGCCGAGCTGTTCGGGCGGGATAAATCAGTGATCTCCAGGCACCTGCGCAACATCTACAGGACTGGAGAACTGACTTCAAATGCGACTGTTGCAAAAAATGCAACAGTTCAATTTGAAGCTGGCAAAGATGTGCTTCGCGAAATCGAGTTCTACAACCTCGACGCCATCGTCTCCGTTGGCTATCGGGTCAACTCCCAGCGTGGCACCCAGTTCCGCATCTGGGCCACTCGCACCCTGCGCGACCACCTGTTCAGGGGCTACACCCTCAACCGGCAGCGTTTTGAGCAGAACGCCCGCGAGCTGGAGACCGCCCTGGCCCTGGTGCGGAAGGCGGCCTCCACCGGGGAACTGAGCGCTGATCAGGGACGTGGGCTGGTCGACGTCATCGCCCGCTACACCCAGACCTTCCTCCTCCTCCAGCGCTACGACGAGGGACTGCTGACCGAACCAAGGGGCAGCGTCGGCGGAGTTCTCATGTCCGCAGTCGAAGCCCGTTCTGCCGTGATCCGACTCAAGGAGGACCTGCTCGCTCGCCGCGAAGCCACCGACATCTTCGGACGCGAGCGCGACGACGGGCTGGCAGCACTGTTGGGCAACCTCGAACAAAGTGCCTTCGGAGAACCCGCATACCCGACCATCGAGTCGAAAGCGGCACACCTGCTCTACTTCGTGATCAAGGACCATCCATTCACCGACGGGAACAAACGGATCGGCTCATTCCTGTTCGTCGACTTCCTGAACCGCAACCACCGACTGGTCCGCAACGGCGAGGCGGTGATCAACGACATCGGACTGGCAGCCCTGGCGCTGCTGATCGCCAAATCCAACCCCAGAGACAAGGAAGTGATGATCCGGCTGGTGATGAACATGCTCGTGGAATCGGATGCGTAGGGGCGACGCCATCCGTCGCCCGTCCCCGTCATCCCGACCGAAGCGATTGCTGCGCAATCGCGAAGCGGAGGGATCTGCTCTTCCTGTCTCACCAGAAAAGCAGATCCCTCGACTGCGTGGCCCTGCGGGCCACTCCGCTCGGGATGACTGGGTGCACGCGGGCCACTCCACTCGGGATGGCGGGGTGCATGCGGGCCACTCCGCTCGGGATGACGGGGTGCCCTGCGGGCCACTTCGCTCGGGATGACGACGGCGAGGTGGCGACCTCGTTCGCCCATCGGCGAGCCCGTCACGCGGTATCCAGATCATTCATGCGAGGAAAAGGTTACCTGGGTAGCTGAACGCGTCACCACCTTGTCGCGATGCACCCTTGCCCTCTCTCCGCCGCCGAGCGTACCATATGGCCATGCCTGTCCTCACGCATCACCGCTGGACTCGCGAAGAGGTCCTCGCGATCCCTGACGACGGCAAGCGCTACGAGCTGGTCGACGGGGAACTCCTGGTGAGTCCGAGTACCACCTGGAAACACCAGCGGGGAGTGCTTCAGCTATGTCTTCGCATTGCTCCGTATGTCAGCACCACGGGAATCGGTGAGGTTCTGCTCGCACCTGCAGACCTGGACCTCCGCTCGGGCCAACTGGTGCAGCCTGATGTATTCGTGGTGGAACCTGCAGGTGACAGTCAGTCGAGGAGTTGGGAGGACGCTGGCATCCCCCTCCTGGCGATCGAAGTTATCTCCCCATCCACCGCGAAGTACGACCGTGGCATCAAGCGGCTCCTCTACCAACGTTCCAGCGTGCCGGTCTACTGGATCGTCGATCTCGATGCCAGGCAGGTCGAAGTCTGGACGCCCGGAGCTGATTTCCCGCAGATCAGTAGTGGCAGCGTTACCTGGCAACCGGATGCTGCCATCCAGCCGCTGGTGATAGATCTCGTCGCATTCTTCCGCGAGGTGTGGGGGGATAGGCCCCGCCATCCCGCATTGCAGTAGGGGAGACGCCTTGCGCCGCCATCCGTCGCCCCCCCCTCGTCATCCCGACCGAAGCGATTGCGCAGCAATCGCGAAGCGGAGGGATCTGCTTTTCCTCTTTTCGAAAAGCAGATCCCTCGACTGCGTGGCCCTACGGGCCACTCCGCTCGGGATGACTGGGTGCATGCGGGCCACTCCGCTCGGGATGACTGGGTGCATGCGGGCCGCTCCGGTCGGGATGACGGGGTGCCCTGCGGGCCACTTCGCTCGAGATGACGACGGTAGGGTGGCTACAGTGTCCCCCGCACGTGACCCACACGACGCCATGCCCAGCCCGGCAACGTGCCACCAACACGAAGGCGCCGAAGCCCGGGACCCGCCTTACCCGATCACCTCCCGATAGCTCGCATCCAGCCTGTCCAGCTCCTGCTCCCAGTCGAGGCCTTCGGCAGTGGCTCTCGCGCCTGCTGCGAGCCCGCGGCGAAGCGGTTCGTTCCGCGCCATCGATAGAATAGCGTCGGCCATCGCCGCAGGATCATTCGATGGCACTGCAATTCCATTAATTCCGTCGCGGAGATGATCGGCCACCCCACCGGCGGGAACGGCGATCACCGGCAGCCCACTCGCCATCGCCTCGAGCACCACCAGCCCGAGGGTCTCCGTCTCCGAAGCGAAGAGAAAGGCATCTGCGCTGGCATAGAGCGCCGGCAGTTCGGTATCGCGATCGAGGTTGCCCAGGAAAGTCACGCGCGGTCCGGCGGCCAGACGCAGCGCATCTTCGCGAGGGCCTCTGCCTGCAACCACCAGCCTGATCCAGCGGGTCGGGTCCTCCCACCTGCTCCTGGCAGCCTCGAACGCCTCGATGATCCGGTCCACACCCTTCTCAGCCGCCAGTCGACCGACATGCAGCAGCGTGAAGCAGTCCGGGTCGGGATGCGGCAGGCCATGCGCGCCTTCATTGCGACGATCCGGATGGAAGCGGGCGGTGTCCACTCCCCTGCCCCATACTTCCACCTGTTCGATTTCGAGACGACGGAGATCCTCGGCTGCCGGCCTGCCGGGGCTATAGACCCGGCTGCTCCGTCGGTGGTATCGTGCGAGGTAGCGGGCAACCGGTTTACGGAGCCATGGCACCCCGTACGACACCGTGTAGCGGGAGAAATCGGTATGGTACGAGGACACGACCGGAATGCCCGCCTCGATCGCCAGCCGCTGGCCCGCCCTGCCGATCACGAACTCCGTGGCACAGTGGACCAGGTCGGGCTTGAAGTCCCCGATTGCCCTGCGGATGCTGCCAGCCCGTACCCGCGACAGACGGAGATCCGGATAGCCCGGCAGCGGCATGCTGGGAAGCTCCAGCAGCAGGTCGCAGGTGACCGGCGCGAGGGCGGAACCGGTATCCTCGGGGTAGCGCGGGGCAACTACTCCCACTTCCCAGCCGCGCTGCCGCAATCCTTCGACCGACCTTGCCGTAACAACCGACACACCGTTCATCTGGGGTGGCCAGGTATCAGTGCAATAGAGAACCCGAGGAGGGGTACCGTTGCGTGACATCCCTCAATTTTCCACGCAGACGCCACCGATGCGTCACTTGTACGTCACGATTCCACGGTCACGGATGACTGCTTCCGGCCGTGACAACATCGCGACCGGTGTCGCGTGGATTCGTGACGCCGATGTGGAATCTTTTCGATGTGTCGCGACAACTGCTGACCGGCTCGCTCTCCGGGACGATGATGACCCGGCTTCGTGACGTCGAAGGACGCCTGATGGGGCGGATCATCCTCGACGAGCACTCACCTCGCCCGGCACGGTTCTTCTGGCTCGGCGTGACACAGCTCGGCGGCAGCCTGGCCACGGTGACCGCAGCCGCCCTGCCGCTTCTCTTCGGCCTCCCGATCGACCGGGAGGCCGGGACAACCATCATGTCTGCCCTGGCACTCTCACACCTGGTGGTACAGGTGATGAAGCGCGTCTTCCGCCGGGACCGGCCCACCTACAGGGCGCTTATCGCCCACCCCGACCGATTCTCGTTCCCGTCGGGGCATTCCACCGCAGCCCTGGCGATCGCACTCGGCTATTCGATAGCCGTTCCGGCAATCGCGGTTCCGTTGATCGCCCTGGGCATCGTCATCGGATGGAGTCGCGTGGTACTCGGCGTCCACTATCCCGGCGATGTGATCGCCGGTCAGTTGATCGCTGCGGCCACCGTCGCGCTGCTGCGCTGAAGGCGATCAGCTCCCGTTTCTGCCTCCACCCCGACGCGGCCCCCGACCCCGACGCGCACTATTCCCACCACCGGAAGAGGGCGCAGCAGGCCGTTCCGTCCTGGTCCGGGCAGCGCCGACCGACCCGGCCTTCCTGGATTCCTTCTCCTTCTGTCGCGCGCGCGCCGCGGCCCGTTCCGCCTTGATCTTCGCAATGCGTTCCCCGATGGGGATCTCGAGCTTCCCTTCCGGAGTCGCCGAGTAGTCGAAGTCGGGGACCTTGATCCGCTCGATCTTCTTGCCCACCACCTTCTCGATCCGCCGGATGTCATCCTCCTCGTCAGGTGCAACGAAGGTGAAGGCATCGCCGGTGGCTGCAGCGCGTCCGGTACGACCGACCCGGTGGATGTAGTCCTCCGGAGCCGGCGGGACATCGAAGTTGATCACATGGCCCAGCTCCGAAATGTCGATCCCGCGGGCCATGATGTCCGTCGCGACCAGAACGCGATAGGTACCGTCCTTGAAGCCGGCCAGCGCCTGGGTGCGCTGTGGCTGCGAGCGGTTGCCGTGGATCCGTTCGGCCGCCACCCCCCTTGCGACGAGCTGCTTGGCCAACCGATCGGCGCGATGCTTGGTGCGGGTGAAGACCAGCACGTCCTCCATGTGGTCGCCCGCCAGGAGATGCTGGAGGAGCGCCGACTTCAGTTCCTGCGGTACGGGATAGATGGCCTGCTTGATGCCGGTGGCCGGCGCCGATCGCCGCTGGAGGTCGATCGACACCGGGTCCTTGAGCAGTTCCCGGGTCAGCGAAACGATCTGCTGCGGCATCGTGGCCGAGAAGAACAGGGTCTGCCGCTTGGCCGGTAGACGGGCCAGCACCCGGCGGATGTCAGGGAGGAAGCCCATGTCCAGCATCCTGTCGGCTTCGTCCAGCACCAGGTACTCGATCGAGTCGAGTTTGCCGTAGGGCGAGCCGAGGTGGTCGAGCAGTCGCCCGGGAGTGGCGACCATGATGTCGACGCCCTTGCGGAAGGCCGCTTCCTGCGGGCCCATTCCCACGCCACCGTAGATGGCGGCACCGGTAACGTTGGTATGCCGGGCAGCCGACTTGAGTTCGTCGAGAATCTGGGCAGCCAGCTCGCGGGTGGGCGTGACCACCAGTGCCCTGGTCGTACCGCGCTTCCGCTCGATGATCTGATCGAGAATCGGCAGAAGGAACGCGAGCGTCTTGCCACTGCCGGTCATGGCGCAGGCGAGCAGATCGCGGCCTTCGAGGGCGGGAGGAATCGCCTGAGCCTGGATCGGAGTGGGCTGATCGAAGCTGAGATCGACGAGAGCCTGCTGGAGCGACTTGTGCAACGGGAGCTGAGAGAACGACAGAGGAACAACCCTTCTTGCGAGTAAACGGAAACGGCGCGCCTGTGGCGCGCCGTTCGAGCGGACGGGGAGGGATTCGAACCCTCGAGACCGTTGCCGGCCTGCCGGTTTTCGAGACCGGTTCCTTCAACCACTCGGACACCCGTCCGTAGCCATTAAAGATGGCACCGTTACCCGACCGGTTCAAGGGGGTGCCTGAATCCGACTAACTTGCTGGCAACCACCCGCCCCGCGCGGGGCAACCGGAGTACGGCAATGGATTTCCGACTTTCCTCGGAGCAGGAGCAGATCCGCGACATGGTGCGCGACTTCGCCCGCACCGAAATCCTTCCCCACGTGATGGAGTGGGACGAGGCCCAGCACTTTCCGCTGGACACCGTGAAACGGCTCGGCGAGCTGGGGATGCTCGGGGCGATCTTCCCCGAGAAGTACGGCGGGGCCGGTCTCTCCTATATCGACTACGTCAACATCCTCGAAGAACTGGCGGCTGTGGAATCGGGAATCGCCCTGATCGTCGCCGCCCACAATTCACTCGCCTCCGGCCATCTCTACCTGGCCGGCAGTGAAGAGCAGCGGGAACGCTGGCTCCCCCGGCTGACCAGCGGCGAGTGGATCGGCTGCTGGGCGCTGACCGAACCGGGCTCGGGAAGCGACGCCTCGGGAATGCTGACCACCGCAGTGCGCGATGGCGACGATTGGGTGCTCAACGGCACCAAGAACTTCATCACCAACGTCACCTGGGCACAGTTCGCGGTGGTGCTGGCAGTGACCGACTCGACCGACCAGAAGCACGGCATCACCGCCTTCGCGGTCGAGATGGACACTCCCGGAATCCGGGCCGGCAAGAAGGAGAACAAGCTGGGCATGCGGATTTCCGACACCGCCGAGCTGGTCCTGGAGAACTGCCGGGTGCCGAATGCGAACGTCCTCGGCAAGGTCGGCCACGGTTTCCGCGATGCCATGAAGGTGCTCGACGGAGGACGGATCTCGATCGCAGCGCTCTCGCTCGGCATTGCCCGCGGCGCCTATGATGCCGCCCGCAGGTATGCCAGCGAGCGCACCGCCTTCGGTCAGCCGATCGCAGGCTTCCAGGCGATCCAGTTCATGCTGGCGGACATGGCCACCGAGATCGAGGCGGCACGCCTGCTCTGCTACCGCGCTGCGGCGATGAAGGACGCCGGCGAGAAAACCACGCAGTGGTCCTCGATGGCCAAGCTCTATGCGTCGGAAGTGGCGGTGCGCGCCGCCGAGAAGGGCGTACAGATCTTCGGCGGCTACGGCTTCATCAAGGAATTCCCCGCCGAGAAGTACTACCGCGATGTGAAGCTGTGTACCATCGGTGAGGGAACCAGCGAGATCCAGCGGATGGTGATCGCCAGAAATCTGCTCGCAGAAGGATGATGTCTGGTCGATGCGTCCCCTCTGAAGGGGACGCATCGACCACATCAGCTCACTCGCGGACCGCCTGGACCTCGATCGAGATCCCGATCTCGTCGCTTACCAGCACGCCGCCGCTCTCCAGCGCGGCATTCCAGGTCAGCCCGAAATCACTGCGGACGATCCTGCCACTGGCGGTAAACGAGATCCGTTCTCCACCCCACGGATCGGTGCCGCGTCCCTCGGCCTCTACCTTGAGAGTCACCGGACGAGTGACTCCACGAATCGTCAGATCTCCGGTGACCGTGAAGCTGCTGCCGGCATCGAGCCCGGCACCTTTGATCGCGGTGCTGCGGAAGGTGATGCCTGGATGGTTGGCGACGTCGAGAAAATCCGCCGACCGAAGGTGTTCATCACGCTGCTCGGAGCGGGTGTCGATGCTCGAAGCATCGAAGTCGACACTCACCGTGGAGTTGCCGGGATCCGTCTCATCGATGGTGAGCTTCCCTTCGAACGCCGCCAGGCGCCCCTTCACCCTGGTGATCATCATATGACGGGCCGAGAACTCGACCAGCGAATGGGACGGGTCGATCTTCCAGGTGGTGACTTCGTTGGTTGCTGACATCGGTACCTTCCCCTGCCGGGTTGATGGATTGGTGTGGCGGCCGGTATAGCAGGTCCAGCCTCCGGCTGTTCCGTCAGATGAACAGCTTCACCGCCTGGAAGGTTCCCGAAACGAGCCCCGACAGGTCATCGCCCCCCTCAACTACTCACGATCATCGCGGCGAACCGGTCAGCCGCATCCGGAGAGAACCGGAAGAAGAGTTCCGGCTCGATCAGTTCCAGTTCCATCAGCTGGAAGCGGCCATCAGCCCAGGTGCCGTCCACCCTGGCGTACAGCCACGGATGCTTCACCATGGCCAGGACTCTTTCTGCGGCCTTCAGCAGATCGACTGGGGCTGCTGCCGGCACGACATCGCCACCGTGCCGTTCCTGGACCCTGAACTCGCCGCCGCCGGGCCGCTTGAGCACTGCGTGCGAGAAGCTGTCGCCGAAGAAGATCAGCGACCATTCGCCCGCCGTGGCAATCTCCGGCACGAACCGCTGCACGATGATGTCGCCCGATACTGCCGAGACCGACCTGATCGTCCCGGCCCCGGTTCTGATCCGGACCGTGTCGTATCCGCCGGCACCGATCAGCGGCTTGACCACCAGCTCGACGGCATCGAGACGCCCAGCTACCTCCGCGATGTCCAGATCCTCATTCCCTCCGAGAATCAGTGCCGGAGGAACCGGCGCACCTGCATCGGCCAGTTCCAGCAGATAGCTCTTGTCGGTGTTCCAGCGGACCGTATCCGCCGGATTCCAGAGCGGCATCGCCTGACCGATCCGATCAACGGCATCGAGGAACTCGCCCACCCGATCTGTGTAATCCCAGGTCGATCGGATGACTGCCAGATCTCCTCGCGGAATCTCACCCGACCACACTACCGGCACCGGCTCACCACCGTGCCGACGGATAGCATCGAACAGCGATGCGTCATCCGGTCCGAGTTCGGGAAGGTCCGGCTCGGTGAGCAGGAGCACCCGCTTCCTGTATGTCATCATTCGTGCATTCCTGAATCCGCAATCCGCCGGGCGCGAAAGAAATCGAGCAGCACCTTGCTGCACTCCTCCTCGCGTACTCCGCCGACGACTTCGGGACGATGATTGAGTTTCGGATGACGCAGGAGATCGTGAACGCTCCCCGCCATGCCGGCCTTGGAGTCCCAGGCGCCGAACACGACTCGCCCCACCTTGGCCAGGACTATGGCGCCGGCACACTGGGCGCATGGCTCCAGGGTCACATACAGTGTGGCATCGGTGAGCCGGTCCGAGCCGGCGGACCGGAGCGCCTCACGTATGACCAGCGCTTCGGCGTGAGCGGTCGGGTCGTTGTCGACCACCGTGCGATTGTGCCCGGACGCCAGCAGTACTCCGTTACGCACAACGGCCGCGCCGACCGGGATCTCCCCGGCCGATGCGGCCATACGCGCTTCCGCGATCGCCCTTCCCATCCACTCCAGATCGTTGTCGCTGACTGGAATCAACGGCCACCCGCCGCCACCCGGTGGAAGGAGAGACCATCACCGCCAAGCGATACCTCTACGGTGTCGCCCTCGGAGTAGTCTCCCTGCAGCAGCGCCAGCGCGATCGGATTCTGCAGCTCGCGCTGGAGTACCCGCTTGAGCGGCCGGGCACCGTACATCGGGTCGTAGCCCTCGTCGCCCAGCCAGTCGACTGCGGCCGGGTCGATCTCCAGACGGAGGCCACGTGCCGCCACCATCCCCTTGAGCCGGTCGAGCTGGAGTGCCACGATCTCGCGCAGTTCGTCCCGGGAGAGAGGCCGGAAGACCACGATGTCGTCTACCCGGTTCAGGAACTCCGGCCGGAAGTGTTCACGCAGTGCGCCGAGCACCTGGGACTCCACTTCGAGCCATCCCACCGGATCGTAGCTGCCGGCAGCCAGGATGTGCTGTGACCCGATGTTGCTGGTCATGATCACGACGCTGTTGCGGAAGTCGACAACCCGTCCCTGCGAGTCGGTGAGGCGTCCGTCGTCGAGCACCTGCAGCAGCAGATTGAAGACGTCGGGATGCGCCTTCTCGATTTCGTCCAGAAGAATCACCGAGTAGGGACGACGGCGAACGGCTTCGGTGAGCTGTCCGCCTTCTTCATGCCCGACATAGCCTGGCGGTGCGCCAATCATCCGCGCCACCGAATGCTTCTCCATGTACTCCGACATGTCGAGCCGGATCATCGCCCGTTCATCGTCGAAGAGGAACTCGGCCAGCGCCCGTGCAGTTTCGGTCTTGCCCACACCGGTCGGGCCCAGGAAGATGAAGGAGCCGGTCGGACGATCACGATCCTGCAGACCGGCCCGCGACCGCCGGACCGCGTTCGCCACCACGGCCAGCGCCTCCGGCTGACCGATCACCCGATGACCCAGTTCCTCCTCCAGCCTTGCCAGTCGCTCCCGCTCCGACTCCAGCATCTTCGATACCGGGATGCCAGTCCACTTGGCGACGACCTCGGCGATATCCTCCTGGTCCACCTCTTCCCGGAGATACCGGGCACCGTTCTGCGCCTCGTGGAGTCGCTGCTCGTCCTCGGCAACCTGACGTTCCAGCTCGGGGATCCGGCCATAACGAAGTTCCGCCGCCTTCTGCAGATCCCCGCTGCGGGTGGCCATCTCCACTTCAGTGCGAAGCCGCTCGACCTCGGCCTTGCGCTGCTGCAGGTCACCGATCACCGACTTCTCGTTCTGCCACTGCGCCTTCATTCCCGAACTCCGCTCCTTCAGTCCGGCAATCTCGGCTTCCAGCGCCTTGCGGCGTTCGACGGCGGCCTTGGCCTTCTCACGGACCAGCGACTGCCGCTCGATCTCCAGTTGCAGCAGTCGACGCTCCACCTCGTCGATCTCCTGCGGCAGCGAATCGATCTCCATCCGGAGCCGCGATGCGGCTTCATCCACCAGGTCGATCGCCTTGTCCGGCAGGAAACGATCACCGATGTAGCGGTCCGACAGCGTAGCCGCAGCTACCAGAGCATCATCGGTGATCCTGACCCCGTGGTGGACCTCATACTTCTCCTTGAGGCCGCGCAGAATCGCGATGGTGTCCTCGACGCTCGGCTCGCCAACGTAGATCGGCTGGAAACGCCGCTCGAGTGCGGCGTCCTTCTCGACATACTGACGGTATTCGTCCAGCGTGGTGGCACCCACGACATGCAGTTCGCCGCGCGCCAGTGCGGGCTTGAGGAGATTGGATGCATCCACCGCCCCTTCCGCCTTGCCAGCACCCACCAGGGTATGCAGCTCGTCGATGAAGACGACATAGCGGCCCTCGGCCTCGGTCAGTTCCTTGATCACCGACTTGAGGCGCTCTTCGAACTCGCCGCGGTATTTGGCACCGGCAAGAAGCTGCCCGATATCGAGCGAGACCACTTCGCGACCACGGAGCGAGTCGGGAACGTCGCCGTTGACGATCCGCTGGGCCAGCCCCTCGACGATGGCTGTCTTACCCACTCCGGGTTCACCGATCAGCACGGGGTTGTTCTTGGTGCGACGCGACAGCACCTGCATGACCCGGCGTACTTCTTCGTCGCGACCGATCACCGGGTCGAGCTTGCCGTCGCGTGCGGCGTCGGTGAGGTTGCGGGTGAAGCGTTCGAGTGACTGGAAGGTTGCCTCGGGCTCCTGGTCGGTCACCCGGTGACTTCCCCTCACCTCGCGGAGCGCCTGATCGAGCCGGTCTCCGGTGACTCCGTCCGCCTCCAGCAGACGCCGTGCGGCAGTGCCCTTCTCGTTGGCCAGTGCGACCAGCAGATGCTCGGTGGAGACATAGTCGTCCCCCAGGGACCGGGAGTACTTCTCCGCCCGGTCGAAGACCCGATGGAGTGACCGGTCGATGGTCGGAGTACTGTCGCCCCCCTCCTGGCGCGGCAGTCCGGCAATCTCCGCTTCGGTCTGGTTGGCCAGCTTCGACACGACTACGCCGGCCTTGCGGAGCAGCGGCTGGACCACACCTTCTTCCTGCTCCAGCAGAGCTGCCAGCAGGTGTGCATCGTTGACGACGGGATTGCCCATGCGCGTGGCAAAGGCCACCGCGCGCTGGATCGCCTCGGTGCCCTTGAGCGTCAGTCGCTCGGGACGGATCATCAACCTTCTCCTTGCCGCAGTGGGCGGCTATCAGAGCTGCGGTACGACCAGTGTTCTTACAACGGCCCTGGGCGTGCGGTCATTTCCCGTCACGGTCAGGCGCAGATAGTAGGTGCCAGGCGGAGCGAGCCGCCCTTCCCCTTCCACACCATCCTGAATCAGGCCATTCCAGATCGCGACGAACGAGCCGCAGCGGAGAGTGAGTCCGTCAATCGGTGGACGCGTGCCTCCACGCATCCTGAGAGTCGCCACCGACTGCACCAGAACGTTCCGGACTTCGAACCTGACTGAAGGGGTGTTGCCGTTGCGACAGAACTCCGGGCCGATGGTGAACGGTACGATTGCGGCGGGCAGGATCGGATTGGGCCGCGGCTCCTCGATCACGACGGCCTGGGTCGCTCCCGACCGTTGTGCAGCGAGAGGCCCTGCCGACATGCCGAGGAGTGCCAACCAGATCGGCCCGACGAGCCGATGCATGGATTGCTCCTCTGGAACAGACTGGACAGGGACCGGGGCCTACCTCCTCGGGACACATTGCGCTGCTTCGGGAAAATAGCCGCTGCGGAAGGGGCTGTCACCCGTCCCGATGCCACATTGCCAGCGCCGGAAGCTCGCCGTCGGACAGATGGGTCACCACCCATCTGACGAACAGGCGACGGTGAGCAGCGAGGCGGCGATCACCCAGATCCGGGAGTTCCCCCCGCCCCAGAACGAACGCTTCCAGCGCCTCGCGATCCTCTTCAGGGAGACGCGGACCCGACATCGAAGCTGCACATCCGGGGCAGAGCGCCCCGCCATCGGTCAGCGAGAGCGGCAGTGGCCCGTCGCCGAGGGGGCGGCCATCCCGCACGCAGCGGTCGAGCGCCGGGGCAAGACCGAGCGCTCCGACGGCACGCCACAGCACGCAGAGGCCTATCACCTCGGCGGCATCGGCCGGGGTCGCCGCCAGCAGGTGGACCAGTTCCCTGATGGTGCCATAGAGGTCCGGATTGGCGGCAGCAGGGACTGCCCGTGAAACCAGCTCGGCCAGCGTCATCCCGGCGAGATAGCAGGGAACCGACCCGGCGATCGAACTGTGGGCATCGATCAGTTCGAAAGCGGTGATCAGTTGCAGGTCACCCCGCCGGGATACCAGCGAGGCAGTTCCCTCGCTCAGCAGGCCCAGCGAGTTGGCGAACGGAGATCGGGGCCGATCAGCCCCTCTGGCCAGCGCGCTGATCAACCCCCGGCTGGGAGTTACCAGCCGCAGCACCCTGGAGGTATCCCCATAACGGATGGAGCCGACCACGATGGCCGGCTCCAGGAAGGGGCCGCCGGACACTCAGGACTCGAAGCCGAAGACCGAAGCCGGGATGGCCGTCGTGGTAGCGGCTCCCACCGGGCAGATACCGCCGGTAATCAGCTGGCGCTCGACCAGGTCCGGGCCGAACACCCTGACCCGCCCGGGAGCACTCACGGAGCAGCCACCCTGTTCCAGGACATATACCCGGCCCAGTTCATCGGTGGCGATCCCACCGGGCCGGTTGACCGGGATGCCGGTTCCGATGCCCCGTTCGACCCTGCGGTCACGGATGTTGAACATCATCAGGCCGCCCTGCTCGCTGGCCACCAGAATCCGGTCTCCGGCGTTGGTTCCGATCCAGGAAGGAGAGGGACCGAAGCCACCGAACGAGGCCACCTCGGCATTACGGACCGGATCGATCACCGACAGTCGGCCTTCCACCGCACCGCCGTCACCGCGGCTCAGCACGTAGATGTTGCCGTCAGCACCGGTGACGGCCGGACCGGCATTGCCGGGGCCCAGGAGCGGTACCGAATCACCCGGACTGACCGTCGCGAGCGAGACCAGCCAGCTCGGCCGGTCATCGCAGGAGCCGGGTTCACCGCATCCTTCCCGATTGCCCATCACCAGATAGACCTTGCCGCGCCCGATACCGAAGCCCTGCGGTCCGCCGCTGATCAGTCCGATAGCTCCCGTGCCGGAGGCAGGGTCGAAGCGGGTCACCAGTCCGTTGGCGGAAGCGGCGTAGGCCGCACCGTCGTCTCCGAAGGCTACTGCCGTGACCCCGGACGTGGAGATCGACATCCGCCGGGTAACCTGACCCGCAACGAGATCGACCACGAGCACCACCCCAGCCTGCCCCATCCCGACCAGCGCGAACTGTCCCCGCACCGCCAGCGAGGTCGGGATATTGCCACCGTCGGCTACGGGAACGAAGCGCACCACGGAAGGAGAGTCGACCGGAACGAGGACCAGGTTCCGGTCGACCTGATCGAGCACTACCAGCACCTCGATCGGCAGTGAGCCGGTGCTGTTGGTCGAGGCGCAGGCCCCGATCGCCAGTGCGCCAGCCAGCCATGTCAACAACCCGGCCTTGCTCATCGTTCCCCGCCTTCGCTGGTCAGAACCTCAGACGCCCCCCTGCCAGCAGAGTGCGCCCACGCCCCGGGAATCCTACCGCCTGGAGGTACTCCTCGTCGAGGAGATTCTCGCCGCGCAGCATCAGCTCGGCGCCCCTTCCCCCGACCGCAACCGGCACCGGAACGGTGACAGCAGCATCGACTACAAGATAGGAGGGTAACGTGATCCGCTCCGCAGGGAAACTGCGGTAGTCGGCATCGTCCCTCTCCCCGACCCAGTTCCCGGTCAGCGAAATGCTGCCACCGCCGACCTGCCGGGTGGCCGTGAGGGCCACCGTCGACCCCGGCCGCCGCTGCAGCGACTTCCCCAGCGCGAACAGCGGCGAGGAAACCACTCCGGTGTCGGTCACCTCGCTGTCGATCAGCGAGAACTGGGCAGACAGGAGTGTGCTGCGATCGAGACTCGTCCCGAGGGTGAACTCGGCGCCGCGGACCCGGGCCGCACCCAGATTCACATAGGTAGGTTCACCAGGGGCTCCGGCACGATACTGGATGAAATCGGTGAACTCCTGGCTGTAGCCGGTGATCCCGAACCGTACCGAGTGCCTGACGACTTCGAACCCTCCCTCCCAGCTTCGGCCATGCTCGGGGTCGAGGTCGGGGTTGCCGATCTCCCAGGGACCGATCGCGGATACCTCGGAGAAGGTGGGGGCCTTGAAGGAAGTGCCGAACGCGGCCCAGAGGCGGAGACCGCTTCCCGGTGCCCATTGCGCGGCTACCCGCCCGGTGGTGAAACCGCCGAAGGCGCTGTTGTCGTCGTGCCGGAGGCCGCCCTGCACGGTGAACCCGGCAGCCGGCACCAGTCGCAACTGCGCCGCGGCGAAGCGGGTCGAACGGTCGGACTCGAACTCGCCGTCCTCGCGGAACTGGCCATCACCGAAGTTGGAGCGGGCCCAGGACTCCTGCTCTTCGGACTCCCGCTCGAGGCCGAGATTGAACGCCAGCACGGCATCCGGCCGCAACGCCCAATCGAGGCGACCTTCGATCCCCGAACGCGACTGGACCGAGTTCCGCTCGCTGGCAAAGCCGTAACCGGAGGTATCGGCGGCACTGTCCATCGGGTCATCGGCGAGCGAGCGAAGCCGGTGCATCGTTCCCGTGACAGTTGCCCGGAGGTCGGCAGCCAGTCGATGCTCGACTGCCAGCCCGAGGGTCAGTCCGCGATCCCGGCTGTACTGATTGCGGTCGACGATGTTGCCGTTGCCATCGGTCGGAAAGTGGGCAGTGGCGTCGCCGTAGCGGCCTGTGAGGACGGCACTGGTAACCCTGCCCGACCAGCCGATGCTGCCACTGCCGGTGGTGTTGCGGTACTCGCTGTTGAAATCGTAGATCCCGTCCGAGGCCAGACGGGAGCCACCCGCAGTGAAGCTCCACGGACCGCTGCCGCCCGCTACCCTGCCGTTGATGTCCATCGCACCGTAGCTGCCGCCACGGGCCGATACTTCACCGGAGAGGGGACCGCTGCCACGCCTGGTGATGATCTGTACCACACCGCTCATCGCGTCGGCACCGTACAGCACACTGGCGGGTCCGCGCACGATCTCGATCCGGTCGACCTCATCGGTGGTCAGATTGGCGAAGTTGATGCTGCCACCGGGAAGATTGATCGGAACTCCATCCACCAGCACCTTGGTGTAGTCGCTCTCGCCTCCGCGCAGGAAGAATGATGTGACGGCACCGTATGAACCGGTCTGCACCAGACTGGCTCCCGGGACTTCGCGGAGGGCGTCGATCATCGAGACGATACCACGCCCGCGCAGTGATTCGCCGGTAATGATGGTTACCGCAGCCGGCACATCCGAGACCGGTACCGATGTGCGCGTGGCGGTAACCTGAATATCGGGAAGTCGCTGCTGTCCTGCTGCGATTGCCGGGACGAGCATTCCAGCGAATGCCCACGAATATCTGAAGACGTTCATGTCGCTACTCGATTGAAGAAGTTCTCCGTCATCCTGCCGCACCTGGTCGGCGCGGATACAACTGCGGTGCCCCATCGGGGCCCGGGTTCACATCGATCGGCCATCCGAAGGTCTCGGTTACCGCTTCGGTGTCGATCACCTCGCCGGGCACACCGTTGCGGACAATCCTTCCCTCCGACATCAGCACCACCCGGTCGGCGTGGCGCAGCGCCGGGTTGAGGTGATGAGTTATCACCATGATTCCGATGCCGAGCGAGGTCAGCTCCGTGAGGAGCTGGAAGAGGGACATCTCGTGAGCCAGATCCAGCGCAGTACCGGGTTCATCCAGCAGCAGGAAGTCGGGCTCGGAGACCAGAGCCCGCGCGATCCTGACCCGCTGCCATTCGCCGCCGCTCAGCGTGTCCGTCATGCGGTCGCTGAATGGCAGGAGATCGCATCTGTCCATCGCGCGTTCGACCGCACCGATCTCGTGGTCACCGGCGGCCGCGAACGGACCGAGCTTCGACCACAGACCGAGCAGCACGGCATCTCTCACCCGCATCGGGAAGACGGTCTCCTCCCGCTGAGGCAGCGCCCCGAGCCGGTTGGCTATCCGGCTTCGCGGCCAGTCGCTGATCGATGTGCCATCGAGGCTGACTGTGCCCTCGTCCGGAGAAATGAGACCGGCCAGGAGTCTCGCCAGGGTGCTCTTGCCGCTGCCGTTGGGGCCGCCCACCACCGTCAGTTCACCGGGGCGCAGTTCGATCGACGCTCGATGTACCGCAGCCCGCGCTGCACCGGCGGCATAGGTAAAGGAGACTCCGTCTGCAGCCAGGGTCATGACGCATTCCTCCGGAGCAGCACCGCGAACAGCGGCACACCGACCACTGCGGTGACCACGCCGACCGGAAGTTCGGATGGAGCCATCAGAGTCCGGGCGACTACATCTGCCAGCACGGTGAATGCGCCGCCGGCGAGGAATGCGACCGGCAGCATCGCACGGTGGAGCGGGCCGACGATCCAGCGTGTGGCGTGAGGGACAACCAGCCCGACGAACCCGATCACACCGACCGCCGATACTGCGCCGGCAGTCAGCAGGGCGACCGCCAGCACTGCCAGTCTCCGCGTGCGTTCGACATCGGCACCCAGTGCCGCGGCAGCTTCCTCACCCAGGGCAAGGAGATCCAATCCGCGAGCCACTGTGGCGACGATTGCGACTGCCGGAATCAGCACGAGGAGAAAGCGGCCAGTCACGCTCCAGGTGACTCCGGAGAAACCGCCGAAGAGCCAGAGGACTGCGGCCCTGAAGGAGAACGGATCCGCCACCACCAGCAGCGCGGTGCTGAGTGCACCGGCAAAACTGCCGACGACTACTCCGGCGAGCACCAGAACGCGAGGGTCGGTTCGCCTGCCGGCAACGAGCGAAATCCGGTAGACGGTGGCCATCGCGGCAACCGCGCCGATCGCGGCGAATGCCGACAGCGTCCAGCCGCTGGGAAGACCGACGACGATCGCGATCACAGCACCGAGTGCGGCGCCGCCCGACACGCCGAGAAGCCACGGCTCGGCGAGAGGATTGCGGACCACAGCCTGCAGCACCGCACCCGCAACCGAGAGCGCTCCACCTACCAGCAGTGCCATCACGACCCGTGGCGCACGCAGATCCCGGATCACCACCGCACCCGGCGAGTCCGGATCGACCAGGGCCCGCAGCACGTCGGCAGGTGGCACCCACACCGCTCCGACCGCGATCCCGAGCAGCAGCGACAGGCCGGCCGCAATCAGTGCAGCGGTGAATGCTACCGGAACGCGGGTGACGGATCGCAAAAAAGAGGGCCCTTCTCCTGGCATGGGGAAAGGGCCTGCTGGACGACTCCGTACCACGATCGGGACGGCGCACGCCACCGACACCTCCCCCGAGGGTCACTGGTGGCGCGAACGGAGAGGTCTCCTGGCTCCGGGCATCCCTTCCGCGCCTTCCCGGGTGACTGACCCAGTGGCAGATGCGGACGGGTATTGCTGCTGCCCGTTACAGTGGCGGGGCCGCGCCGGTATTTCACCGGACTTCCGAGCAGCCCCGTTCGCGATGTTGTGAGACCTTGCGGTCTCATCGGCAAAGCTAGATCACCGCCTTCTGGAGTACAAGAGACCTCTCCACGTGAGGTAGCCTAGCCCCAGTCCCAGTACGAGGAGCATGGTCGGTATCAGCCATGCGGGCATCAGCCAGTGGCCGGGAAGCGCCAGCTCGATTGCTGCCGCCTGCCCTGCCGACCAGCGGTTGAAGCTCTTCCCCTCGATCTCCTCGGTGCCCGATCGCACGAAGCCGCCGACACCGAGATCGATCTCCTCCGCCAGCACCATCGCGGTGTCGGCGACTGGATCCACCGGGATGGTGAAGCGACGACTGTTGGGAGGGATCTGGTACTGGAGCATCAACTGACGATCGCCGGGAGCGATCGGCGAGTGGATCAGCAGCGTGTCGCCGTGAACATCGGCTGCCTCGCCGATGAAGTCGGCATCGGCGACCACCACGTTTGCCGCCTCCGGCGGCAGGAAGATCAACATCGATGCGGCGAGACTGTCCACCGCGACCCTGGTGGCGGGGCCGCGATTGCGGATCACGATGAGATCGATCACGTCACGGGTGCCGTCCACTGCCGGTCCACCGACGATGACACTGCGAAGCACCACGCTCACCGGAGCATCCATCGCGGTCGGGTGGACTACCACAGTGGCGGGTACTCCACTGTCCACCGGCGGCGCGAAGTACTCGATCCCGTCCCATCGCGCCGAGACCAGCAGTACCCCACCGGCAGGCAGCCGCTCGTCGAAGCGGAACTTTCCGTCGCGACCGGCAACCGTCTCGGCGACCGGGCCCTGGATGTCACTTGTGACTCGATGAAGGGTTACGGCAGCCCCGGGCGCTGCGACCGAATCCGGGACTCCTGCCAGAAACACCGTCCCCGTCACCACGGTGCGCACTCCCTGGGCCCGCAGTGGCAGCGCGGTGGCGACGAGCAGAAGCATCGCCGCCATCATGACTGCCGACAGTGAACTGCGGTTCACCGCGATCGACCGGTCAGGTACCGGCGTCCCAGCTAGCCAGATAGGTCTGCTGTTCCGGCGTCAGCGAATCGATGGTGATACCCATCGCTGCCAGCTTGAGTCCGGCGATCTCGCCATCGACATGCTCCGGCAACCGGTGGACATCGCGGGAAAGCGTTGCGCCTTCCTTCACCAGATGCTCGGCTGCCAGCGCCTGATTGGCGAACGACATGTCCATCACCGATGCAGGGTGACCCTCCGCAGCAGCGAGATTGATCAGCCGGCCCTCGCCGAGCACCAGGATCCGCTTCCCTTCGACGACATACTCGTCGACGAAGTCACGCACCTCGCGCCGATTGGAAGCGAGACCGGCAAGGCCTTCGAGGTCCAGCTCGACATTGAAGTGGCCGGAGTTGGCGACGATCGCGCCGTCCTTCATCGCCAGGAAATGCTCCGGGCGGATCACGTGTAGGTTACCCGTCACGGTGCAGAACAGGTCACCGCGCGGCGCCGCGTCGGCCATCGTCACGACATCGAAGCCGTCCATCCGGGCCTCCAGCGCCGCGACCGGATCGATTTCGGTCACCAGCACCTGGGCACCCGCACCGCGGGCCCGCATCGCGAGTCCGCGGCCGCACCAGCCGTAGCCTGCCACCACCATCGTGCTGCCGGCCAGCAGAATGTTGGTCGCGCGGACGATGCCATCGAGGGTCGACTGACCAGTGCCGTAGCGATTGTCGAACATGTGCTTGGTGCGGGAATCGTTGACGGCCACGATCGGGAACTGGAGCACTCCGTCGGCAGCCATCGCCTTGAGGCGGATCACGCCGGTGGTGGTCTCCTCGGTGGATCCCTTCACTCCCGCTACCAGCGCCTGCCGCTCGTCGGAGGACAGACCTTCGACCATGCGACGAATCGGCGGCGCGAGATCTCCCAGGCGACCCAGCGCGATCATGTGGAGCGCACCGACCAGGTCGGCACCATCGTCCTGGGTCAGGTCGGGAGCGAATGCCAGCGCCTGCGCGATGTGGGTGTAGTAGGTCTCGTGATCCTCACCCCTGATTGCGTAGACGTGAACACCGTGGTCGCGCACCAGATGGGCAGCCACATCGTCCTGGGTGGACAGCGGGTTCGACGCGCAGAGTGCGATCTCGGCCCCGCCGGCCCTGAGTGCGATCATCAGGTTGGCAGTCTCGGTGGTGACGTGGAGACAGCAGGAGAGCCGCTTCCCGGCCAGCGGCTTCTCGGCCGCGAAGCGATCGCGGATCTGGCGCAGTACCGGCATCGCCCGCTCCGCCCATTCGGTGCGGCGACGCCCTTCGTCGGCCAGGCCGATGTCCCTGATGTGATGTGGCGCGTCGATCGATATCGCGGTAGTCATGAGGCAGCTCTGCTGGTGGCCGCGGTCCGCAGGTCGCGGACGCGGGGGGTCTGTTCCCAGGTGAACATCTGCGAGGTCTTTGCCGGGAGTTCCGGCTCCTCGTGAACATGCTTGCCGGCGGCTCTGCCGAAGTGACCGTACGCGGCTGTCGGTGAATAGATCGGGTTGCGGAGCTTGAGGTCGCGGATGATCGCTCCGGGCCTCAGGTCGAAGACCTCTGCTACTGCGGCCTCGAGATGCCGATCATCGACCTTGCCGGTGCCGAACGTCTGCACCATCACCGATACCGGGCGCGCCACGCCGATTGCGTAGGCGAGCTGCACCTCGCACCGGCGTGCCAGTCCCGCAGCCACGACATGCTTGGCAACCCATCTCGCGGCGTATGCCGCGGAACGATCGACCTTGGTCGGATCCTTGCCGCTGAACGCACCACCGCCGTGCCTGGCCATTCCGCCATAGGTGTCGACGATGATCTTCCGTCCGGTGAGACCGGCGTCGCCGTGCGGCCCGCCGACTACGAACCGGCCGGTGGGATTGACCAGGATCCGTGTTCCCCTGCCGCTGAACCCGAAGTCCTCCAGTACGGGGAGGATCACGTCAGCCTTCATCGCTTTCTCGATACGTCCGGTACTCAACTCACGTCCGGCCACCCGGTCGTCATGCTGAGTCGATAGAACGACGGTATCGATCGCCACCGGCTGGTCACCCTCGTAGACCACCGAGACCTGGGTCTTGCCATCGGGCCGGAGCCACTCATGATGCGGCAGCCCCTTCGTCGTCCCCTTGCGGACCGCAGCCAGGCGCTCCGCCAGGCGATGTGCCAGCACTGCCGGCAGCGGCATCAGTTCCGGCGTCTCGTCGCAGGCATAGCCGAACATCATTCCCTGATCACCGGCCCCCTGATCATCGAGGTCGGTGCCGTCGACTCCCTGGGCGATGTCGGATGACTGCCGGTCGATCGAGGTGAGAACCGCGCAGGTCCGGAAGTCGAAGCCCATCCTGGCATCGGTGTAGCCTATCCGCTCCACGGTGCGGCGCACGATATCGGGAATGTGTACGTAGGCCGAGGTAGTGATCTCTCCGGCTATGACGGCCATGCCGGTGGTCACCAGCGTTTCACATGCCACCCTGGCATCGGGATCGCGACGCAGAATCGCGTCGAGCACCGCATCAGAAATCTGGTCGGCAACCTTGTCAGGATGGCCTTCCGTTACGGACTCCGAAGTGAAGACGTGCCGCGGACGACTGGACATCTGGCCTCGCACGAAGGGTGGGGATCAGTAACCGAGCGGCAAGCTAGTCCCTGCCGACATCCTCGGCAACGCAGAGCCCGGATCGACCAATCGGAGATCGATATGCGGCGCTACCAGGTCGCGGACCAGCGTCCTCACCTCGGCAGGCAGCTTCGCATCGAGAGCGGCTCTCGCAGCGGCCCCGGCCACTGCGGCAGGCACCGACCGGATCACGAACTTGATCAGCGGAATCGACGGAGGTGCCACGCTCAGCTTGTGGAAGCCGAGTCCCACCAGCAGCAGAGCAGCGATGGGATCCGAGGCCATCTCGCCGCAGACCGAGACCGGAATCCCTGCCCGGTTCCCCGCTGCCGCCACCCGGGCAAGCTGCCTCACCACGGCCGGGTGACACGATTCGAACCGTGATGCCAGCCTGGCATTGCCGCGGTCCACCGCCAGGGTGTACTGGGTGAGATCGTTGCTGCCGACGCTGAGGAAAGCCGAGATGGCCGCCAGCTCGTCGACCATCTCGACCGCAGCGGGAGTCTCGATCATCACGCCGATGCCCAGCTCCGCGGCTGCACGGACGCCGGCGTCGGCCAGGGCAGCCGCTTCCTCCGCCACCATATCTCGGGTTGCTGCGACTTCGTCAGGACTGATCACCATCGGCAGCATCAGCCGGATGTCCCGATCAACGGCAGCTCTGAGCAGTGCCCTGATCTGTGGCCGGAAGATCTCCGGCTGATCGAGACAGACCCGGATCGAGCGCCAGCCGAGAAACGGATTGGCCTCATGCGGAGCATTGAAGGCAACCGGAAACTTGTCACCACCGAGGTCATAGCTGCGAATGACGACGCGACGACCGCCGAAGGCCGCACCTACCCGCCTGAAGTACTCGGTCTGTTCGTCCTCGGTGGGCAGAGTGGCACGACCGGTCACCAGAAATTCGGTCCGAAGCAGGCCCACACCTTCAGCCCCACTGCGGACCGCAGTTTCCACTTCGTCGGGAAGGTCGATGTTGGCCACCAGCGTCACTCTGGTACCATCCGGAGTCTCCGCCGGCTGGTCGACCAGTCCGTCGAGCTGCATCTCGAACTTGGCCCGCCTGGTAGACTGGACCCGGGCATACTCCAGCTCATCCGGGCCAGGGTCCACCACGATGGTGCCGGCCTGGCCGTCGAGCAGTATGACCGCGCCATCCTCGATCCGGTCGAGCGCGCCATGCGCGCCCATCACTGCCGGAATACCCAGCGAGTGAGCGAGAATGGCCGCGTGCGAAGTTCTGGTTCCCTCCTCACTGACCAGGCCCGCCACATGGTCGCGATCGAGCTGCACGGTAAGGCCCGGGGCCAGTTCCTGGGCCACGACAATGACCTGACCATCGATGCGACCGATCCATGATTCGTCCCGGCCACCGTCCACCAGCTGGGCGAGCATGCCGAGCTGGATCGAATGCAGGTCAGACAGTCGGTCCCGGAGCAGCGACATCCCGGAGTTCTGCCAGAGATTGCGCAGCTCCAGCGCCTTGAACTCGTAGGCCGTCTCGGCCGAGAGATTATTGTTGCGGATCAAGGTGCGGACCGATTCCAGGAAGACCTCATCCTGAGCCATCATCCGCTGGGCGTCGAAGATACCGGCCGCCTCGGGGCCGGCCCGCTCGAAGGTCTTCTGTCTCAGATCATCGAGATGCCGGCACACCGCCACGACTGCGTCACCCAGTCGCTCGATCTCGCGGTCCACCTGGTCGGCCGGAACGGTGCGATCGGGAACACTGGGAAGCGAGAGCCGCACCACCATCGCCCGGGCCATTGCCAGCCCCGGTGAGACTCCGATCCCGCGTATCGTCCGGGCTTCCATCACTCACCGAATCCGGATTCGAACAACTGGGCGATGGCTGCTACCGCCGCATCGGCATCCTCGCCCTCGGCCCGAAGCTGTAGCACGGCACCCTGCTCGGCGGCCAGCATCATCACACCCATGATGCTCTTGGCATTCACCGCCATCCCGTCACGCTCCAGTTCGATCCTCGCGGTGAAGCCTGCCGCCATCCGCACCAGTTGAGCTGCCGGCCGGGCATGAAGGCCAAGTGAATTTCTGATCGTCACAGCACAGTCAGCCATCATCCCACCCCCATGACAAGCAGCACCAGCAGAATCATCGCGAGGCCGAATCGGATCCCGTTGACACGTGAACCGATGGCCGGAACACGGACCATGATCCCTCCCAGAGTGGCGGCACCGATCACCGAGATCCGGATCAGGGGATCCATCTCCCCTCCCAGTCGGAGCAGCGTCACCGGTACCGCGGCCGCCACCGCCACCAGCGCCAGATCCCCGATCCATTCCGCCGCCCGTGGAAGAACGGACTTCCGCAGGGTAGTACCGACCCGCACGCTGTCGCGGAGCCCTGCCTCCAGAGCCCAGGAACCGAGCTGCCAGCGTGCGGCGTTGTAACCGACCACCAGCACCACCAGCGGCCAGAGTCCGAACCACGGCACGAGAATCAGCGCCAGCGCCACTGCCAGCGGCATCATTCCGGCCCAGAAGAGCTGGTCCCCCAGCGCTCCGAGCGGGCCGGACAGTGCGGCGCGGAGTCGCACGATGCCGGCCGCCGCGACTCCATCCTTCTCTGCCCTGATGGTGGATCCTACCGCAACCGCAGCAAGGTACGGATGCGAGTTGAAGTAGTCCGCCGACCGGGCGACGGCCGCGTCACGGTCGGCGATGGTGCCATCCGCGATCCCCTCTTCGATCAGCGGCAGCGAAGCGTAGCCCACACCGATTCCGGTCATCCGCTCGTATGACCAGGAGCCCTGCACTGACAGCAGGCGCAGGAGTGTCCTGGATCGCGCTCTCACCCTGCCACCGCCGCGATCACGACACCGATCAGCAGTCCGACGATCACCAGCCCGCCGCGGAATGGACTCCTGGCACCACGCACCAGTCCGCTGAGAACGGCGACGATTCCGCCGGCAAGGGTTGCAGCGCCGAGCCACTGCTGAGGCAACGAGGATGCATCGACCTGGGCAGTTGCAGCGGCGGCACCGAGTCCGATCGCCCCCAGCACCATTCCGCGGACCAGGTCGCGCCCGATGCCGGACCAGTGAAGACGGCTTACTGCCGCGCTGCTGCCAGCCGCCAGTTCATCTGCGGCGGCCGCGACCACGGCGGTGTTCAGACGTCGATGCAGATGGAGTGTCAATCCGCCGAGCGCTGCCAGCGGCAGTCCCACCAGACCGGCCGCAACAATAGGGTCCACGCCGGAGGACGGCAGCGCGGCGGCAGCTACAGCAGCTACAGCAGCCGCACCATAGTCCGGATATCGTGATGCCCCCACCGGCATCACGTCGAGGGCATACAGTTCCAGCACCATGCCGACAGTGATTCCGGCCATCGGCTCGCCCAGAAGAACTCCCGCAACCGTTGCAGCGACGATCGGCCGGGACAGCAGGCCCTGCGGAAAGGTGGCAAGATCCATGGTCACCACCACCGACCAGACGAAGAGTCCCAGCAATACGAGCGCCATCACCGCAGCAGTGTCCCGGCAGACACCTGCGCCGACGTCGGCACATCCTGAGCGAACACCTCGGCGCCGGCGGTGGCCATCTCCCGGATCACATCCATCTCTCCGGAATCGAGGTACACGTAGCGGAGCCGCTCGCTTCTTCCTGGACGATGATGAATCCCGCCGAGGTTGATCCGGGGGAGCAGCTCGGGCCGGGACTTCCGCAGCTCGTTCATCGTCGCCACGTTCGCGGTAACGAGAATGCCGCGTCGCGGATCGGCAACCCATTCCGGCAGCAGCTTCCGCCCTTCATCGAGCGAAGCAAAGACCACCTCGATCGATCCGGGAACCGCACTCCGGTAGATCTCCTGCTCCCATTCGACCGCAGCGATGTCGTCGTCCACCAGCACGATGAATCCGGCACGAAGCGGATGCCCCCAACCCAGTACTACCTGGCCGTGGATCATCCGGTCATCGACCCGGGCCAGAACGATGCTCACCCGCGGACTCCGACCGCACGGCGCCCGGCTTCGGCAACAAGTTCGGCCACTTCGTCAACCTGACCGTCGCGGTGAAATGCGAACTCGATCAGCATCGCCAGATTGACGCCGGTGACCATGCGGACTCCGGGGCGATCCTTCAACTGGCGCATCGCGGCAAAGAGACACGAGCCACTAGGCATGTCGATGAAGAGGATCGCATCCTGACCATTGATGGCAGCATCGAGACGCGCCTCGATCTGATCCCTGTCACAGCCGCTGTTGGAGACGGCCACCAGGCCCGATGCGGACCCAACTATCCGTTCCACCGCATCGACCAGAGCCGTCCCCAGACTGCCGTGACCGACGACCACACCTGTCAGTTCGCTCATTCGAAGTCGTCCCTCAGGTACTCGCGGACTCCGCGCTTCTCCTTCATCCGCTTGATCAGGCGATCATTGAAGGCAGCAGCCACATCGATTCCGCTGTACCGCAGCAGGTGCATCATTGCCACCACCTCGGCAATCACGGTGATGTTCTTTCCGGGGTTGAGCGGCACCCGGACCTTCGGCACAGCGACTCCGAGAATATCCTGCGTCTCGCGAACGAGCCCGGTACGATCGACCTCCACGGCCGAGTCCCAGGATTCGAGCTGCACCACGACCTCGATCCGCTTCTGCTGGCGCACCGCCCTGACGCCGAAGAGCGCCGGAATGTCCACCAGACCGACACCGCGGATCTCCATGTGATGCGCGGCCAGCTCATGTCCCTGACCGATCAGAACATCAGTGCCGCGCCGGAGGACCTTGACCACATCGTCCGCCACCAGACGATGGCCGCGCTCCACCAGATCGAGCACGCATTCGCTCTTGCCGATTCCGGACTGCCCCACGAACAGCAGGCCGACACCGTACACATCGGCCAGTGACCCGTGCATCGTGGTTCGCGGAGCGAATGCCTCCTCCAGCACCGGCTTGAGCCGCCGATAGAACTCAGCGGTCTTGAGCCTGGTACGCAGCACGGGCGTGCCGTGAGCCCCCGCCAGTTCCAGCAGCACCGGAGGTGGCTCCAGTCCCTTGGTAACGAAGACCACCGGCAGGTCGTGCATGAAGAGTCCGACCAGGCGTTCCCGGAGCGTCGCACCGTCCAGAGTGGCCAGATAGGTGATCTCCGTCTCACCCATGACATGCAGACGGGCCGGAATGAAGCGGCCGTGAAACCCGGCCAGAGCCAGGCCGGGCGACGCCGCGTCGACATCCGGCAGCAGCCCGTCGAGCCCCACCTCTCCGGTGAGAGATTCGAGCTGCAGCGACTCGTTGTCGGTCAGCAGGTTGCGGAAGCGCATTCGCGGCCCTCGCGCAGTCAGGTCACAGGGTGGTTCATCGCGGCACCGGCTTCGACATCCGGCTCCCGCCCTTCGATCAACGCCTGCAGGTGTCCCGCTACTGCATCGGTCACCAGCTCCCAGTCATGAGCCCTGGCCCAGAGCCTGGCCGCCGATCCGAGCCGCTCCACCGTGACAGGAGATCCCGCCAGGTCCAGTATCGCCTTGGCGAGTGCAGCCGCATCTCCATGGGGTACCAGTACCCCGGTCTGCCCGTCAAGCACCGAATCACGAAGTCCGGGGGAGGCCGAGGCGATCGACGGAGTACCGCAGGCTGCCGCCTCCATCACCGTGATTCCCCATCCTTCCTTGGGTGAAGGAAACACGTTGGCGACACTCCGCCGCAAGAGCTCGAGCTTTACCGTCTCGTCAACGAAGCCGAGAAAGCTGACCGCGTTGGTGAGACCCAGGCGGGCGGTCAGGTCGACCAGTGCATCACGGTGATCCCCGGTACCGGCAATGTCCAGTTCGATGTCGGAACGGTGTTCCCGCGCCAGGGCCAGTGCCCGGAGCAGGATATCGACTCCCTTGTAGCGCTTGAGGCGGCCGATGTAGACGAACCTGGGGGGAGAGAAGCGGCCGATAGTGTTGTCGGGTGAGTAGTGGCTGCTGTCGACTCCGGGATGAACCACCGCGATCCGACCGGCCGGGATTCCGCGGGCCACCAGATCGTCCCTTGTCGATTCGCTGATCACATGGAACCAGGCACGCCGGTAGGCTCCCGGTATCAGGCGTTCGGCCAGCCACACGGTGGCAGCCATCGGCCATGATACTTCACTGAACGCAGTGGTGCCGAAGAGATGCGGCACGATGGCATAGATCGGCCGATCGGTGACGCCTGCAATGCAGAGCGGCAACTTGTTGATGTCATCCACCACAACGTCGGCAGGTTCGCGCTCGAGTTCGCGGCGGACCGCTCTCCGTCCGAGCAGTGCGAATGACATCCGGGAACCCGAACGGCGTACCTCCACGCCATCGACCATCTCGACTGCAGGGGCGCCATCGAATCCGGAACATACCAGCCTGACCCGGTGGCCCCTGGCAGCGAGACGGGAGCAGATCTCGAAAAGATGAATCTCCGCCCCTCCCGCCTGCGGGTTGCGGAGATCCTGCCAGTTGACCACCAGAATGTTCACAGCCGTCCCAGGTCCCGGGCGATCCGGTCGAGCACACCGTTGATGAAAGCCGGGGCGCGGCCTCCACCGAACCGCTGGGCCAGCCACACCGCCTCGTCGATCACCACCTTGGCGGGAGTGACTCCTTCGAGCAGCTCGTGGACACCCAGTCGGAG
>CAZSPH010000017.1:0-28237 GCA_964608715.1 uncultured Gemmatimonadaceae bacterium
TCGTCCAGCCGATCGTCCGCCAGCGTTTCCCCGATCACCCACCCCGACCGGCCGATCTCCAGGCCGCGGAACCCCTTCTGGAACGCTTCCTTGAAGGTCCGCCCGATGGCCATGACTTCACCGACCGACTTCATCTGGGTGGTGAGCCCGGGATCCGCCGCGGGGAATTTCTCGAAGGCAAAGCGCGGAATCTTGACCACGACGTAGTCGAGCACCGGCTCGAAACTGGCGGGCGTCGTCTTGGTGATGTCGTTCGGCAACTCATCGAGCGTATAGCCGACCGCTACCTTCGCACCGATCCGCGCAATCGGGAATCCGGTGGCCTTGGACGCCAGCGCAGAACTCCGCGACACCCGCGGATTCATTTCGATGACCAGCTGCTCACCCGTCTCAGGATCGACCGCAAACTGGACATTGCATCCGCCGGCCTCGACCCCGATTTCCCGGATGATGGCGCAGGCCGCGTCGCGCATCACCTGGTACTCGCGATCGGAGAGCGTCATCGCCGGCGCGACGGTGACCGAGTCGCCGGTGTGGACACCCATCGGATCGATATTCTCGATCGAGCAGACGATCACCACGTTGTCGGCGCCGTCGCGCATGACCTCGAGTTCGTACTCCTTCCAGCCGAGAATGCTGCGCTCGACCAGCACCGAAGTGACCGGTGACAGTTCGAGGCCGCGCTGGAGCATCGTGATGAACTCGTCACGATTCCAGGCGATTCCGCCGCCACTGCCTCCGAGAGTGAACGAGGGGCGCAGAATCGCGGGATAGCCGGTCCGTTCAACTGCTTCCAGCCCTTCCTCGATCGAGTTGACCACGGATCCTGCAGCACAGCGCAGCCCGATCCGATCCATCGCCTCGGCAAACTCGGCCCGGTCCTCGGCAATGCGGATGGCCCGTTCATTGGCGCCGATCAGCTCGACCCCGTACTTCTCGAGCGTGCCGTCGCGCACCAGCGCCATCGCGACGTTGAGCGCGGTCTGGCCACCCATGGTCGGAAGGAGAGCATCGGGACGCTCCCGCTCGATCACCTTGGCGACCCACTCCGGTGTTACCGGCTCGATGTAGGTCGCGTCGGCAATTTCCGGGTCGGTCATGATCGTGGCCGGATTCGAGTTCACCAGGATCACCCGGTAACCCTCCTCCTTCAGCGCCCGTACAGCCTGGGTTCCGGAGTAGTCGAACTCCGCTCCCTGGCCGATCACGATCGGGCCGGAACCAACCAGGAGAATCGAGGAGATGTCAGTGCGCTTGGGCATCAATCAGGTCCTGAAGGGTCTGTTCGAATGGTATGATGGGTCGCCAGCCGGTTGCCGCACGCAGACGGGCCGGGTCGCCGACGAGCACCGGAATGTCGGCAGGGCGGATCAGCGAGGGATCGGGTACCGCGACGGCATCGGTACCGATCATCGTCGCAAGTGTGGCGAAGCAGTCGGCAAGTTTCCGCCCGACTCCGCTCGCCACGTTGTAGACTCCGGCATCCGCCCCGGAGGCGAGCAGGAGATAGGCGCGAACGACATCGCGCACGTCGAGAAAATCGCGCTGCACATCGAGGTTTCCGACCGACACCTGGCGCTCGCCATCGCGCCTGGCGCCGAGCAGTCGGGATGCAAAGGCAGGAAGCACGAAATCGATGGTCTGTCCGGGGCCGGTGTGCGGAAAGGCACGGGCTATCACAACGGCCATCGAATCATCCAGTGCCGCATCCAGCAGTGCCGCCTCCGCAGCGGCCTTGCTTGCTGCATAGGGAGACACCGGGGCGCACGGAGTCGACTCATCGATCGGTCCGGCATGGCCGCTGCCGTAGACCTCTCCGGTCGAGATGAAGAGAAAGCGGGAAGTCTCACCAGTGTCGCCGACAGCCCCAGCCAGTTCCGCAGTAGCCTCGGCATTCACCCGCATCGCGGTCTCGGGATCACGTCGTGCAGCCGCCCCGGAGGAAACCGCCGCAAGGTGGATCACCACATCGGCACCGACAGCGGCGATCCGTTTCCGATCGGCGGCAGAAGTAAGATCCGCCGGGAACTGATCCTCGATGCCGTAGTCCCATCCGGATACCGGCGATGAGCCGGGACCGAGCACTGCGGTCACCTGCCACTGTTCCAGCACCGCTGCCGGCACCAGATGGCGCCCGACGAAGCCATCAGCTCCGGTTATCAGCAACCGGTTACTCACCGGCGGAGACGCTCCAGATCGGCGTCGACCATCATCCGCACGAGCTGCTCGAAGGAAGTCTTCGGAGTCCAGCCGAGTTCGTTCCTCGCGCGCGACGGGTCGGCAAGCAGAAGATCCACCTCGGCGGGCCGATGAAAGCGAGGATCGATCACCACGTGCTTCTCCCAGTCGAGTCCTACGTGCTCGAACGCCACACGCACCAGCTCGCGGACACTGTGAGTCTCGCCGGTGCCGACCACATAGTCCCGTGGTTCGTCCTGCTGCAGCATCAGCCACATCGCCTCGACGTAGTCACCGGCAAAACCCCAGTCGCGCTGGGCATCGAGGTTGCCCATCCGGAGTTCGGTTGCGAGGCCGAGTCTGATTCGGGCAACGCCGTCGCTGACCTTGCGGGTGACGAATTCGATACCACGTCGCGGCGACTCGTGATTGAAGAGAATGCCGCTCACCGCATACATCCCGTACGACTCGCGGTAGTTCACCGTGATCCAGTGGCCGTAGAGCTTGGCAACGCCATAGGGAGACCGCGGATAGAACGGAGTGTCCTCCCGCTGCGGAGTCTCGCGCACCTTGCCGAACATCTCGGAGGACGACGCCTGGTAGAAGCGCGCCTCCGGGGCGGCGAGTCGCACCGCTTCCAGAATCCGGGTGACACCGAGGGCGGTGAACTCGCCGGTGAGGACGGGCTGGGTGAAGGAGGTCGGGACGAATGACTGCGCGGCAAGATTGTAGATCTCGTCGGGCTGTACGTCGCGGATCACCGTAGTGAGCGAGTGCTGGTCGAGCAGATCGGCCGCCTCGATCCGGACCTGCGGGATCAGATGATCGATCCGCTCGTAGCTGTGGTGGGAGGTACGCCGGACCACCCCGACGACCTCGTATCCCCTGGCGAGCAGGAACTCGGCGAGGTAGGAGCCGTCCTGTCCGGTGATCCCGGTGATCAGTGCCCTGGGCATATCAGCCTCCGGGGAGTTGTCCCGGACCGTTCGATCCGGTATATTTGCAGGTCTGTGCCCGAAGCGGGCTTGGTGAACAACAGTACCTGATCGAGGAAGTCATGGCACGCGTTTGCAGCATCTGTGACAAGGGGCCGACCACCGGCAACCATGTCAGCCACGCCAACAACCGCCGCAAGCGTCGTTGGATGCCGAACCTTCAGACCGTGCGGGTGATGGTCGCTGACGCTCCCCGCCGCGTGCGGGTCTGCACCCAGTGCATCAAGAGCGGCAAGGTGGCCAAGGCGACCGCATAGCGGTCGTCCCGAGCCATCGGCGACGGACCTCTCCAGGAATGAACGGAGTCGTCCACAGCCATCGGCGATGGACCTCTCAACCGAGGTAATGGCAGCGGGTGGCTTCCCAACGGAAGACCACCCGTTTCCGCGTCGGGTTACCCGGGTATACGAAAAAGGGGACCCGAAGGTCCCCTCACCCGACATCACATCGTCAGCACCACGGGCTCGTCCCGTCACTCTGCGACGAGCTCGATCCGCGCCATCTCGGCGCCGTCGCCAGGGCGATGCCCGAGCTTCAGGATCCTGGTGTAGCCACCGGGACGCGCCGCATAGCGGGGCCCGATCTGCTTGAAGAGCTTGGTCAGGATCTCGCGATCCTTGATCTTCCGCTCGACCTGGCGGATGGCGTGAAGGTCGCCACGACGCGCCAGGGTGACGAGCTTCTCGGCATACGGCCGCAGCTCCTTCGCCTTGGCAACGGTGGTGGTGATCCCCTCGTGCTCGAACAGCGACGCAGCCATGTTGCGCATCATCGCCCGCTTGTGCGAGGCGGTACGCGAAAGCTGGCGCCCCTTTACCCGGTGTCGCATTACTTACTTTTCCTCTTCTTCAGGAGCTGCGGCAGCAGCAGCAACCGGGAACTCCGGCAGCTTGCCCTTGTCCAATATCCGGAGACCGTTGCCGACCTCCTCGAACTTCATGCCGAACGCCAGGCCATGCTTCTGGAGAGCCTCGGTGATCTCCTCCATCGCCTTGACCCCGACATTCTTTACCTCGTTGGCCTCATTCGTCGTGATCTCCACCAGATCACGCACGGTGGTGACCTTGGAGTTCTTGAGCGAGTTGACCGACCGCTGGGCGATTCCGAGTCTCTCGATCTCGGCGTTCAGCAGTTCGAGGACGCTGGCGCTGACCATTTCCTCGGCCGGCACCATCTGCTGTTCGACCTCGGGCTCCGGTTCGACGAACTCCGGAACGATCCCGAACTCGACGAAGTAGCGGAAGTGCTCCTGGGCGAGGGCCGCCGCGTAGGCGATGGCATCCTCGGGGGAGATGGTGCCATCGGTCTCGACCGAGACGGCGAGGCGATCGTAGTCGGTACGCTGGCCGACACGGGTCTCGCTGACGGTGAAGTTGGCACGCCGCACCGGGTTGTAGATCGCATCGATGCGCACCAGGTCGGCAAGCATCGAACGGTCGGCAGGATGCAGCTCGCTCTCGACGTAGCCGCGGCCCTTGTTGACGTGCAGCTCGCAGTTGACCTCGCGATCGTCCTGGATCGTGAAGAGAAGCTGCGAGGGATTCACGATCGTCGCGCGCCCGGTGTCCTGGATGTCACCAGCGGTGACGGCCCCCGGACCACGCTTGCGGATCGTGAGTGTCGCCTCGTTCACGTCCTCGGCGAGAACCAGCGTGAGCGACTTGAGTCGCTGCACGATCTGGTGCACATCCTCGAGGACTCCCTGCACGGTCTGGTGCTCATGAACGACCCCGTCAAGCCGGAAGCCCCACACCGCGCTGCCACGCAGCGAGGAGAGCAGCATCCGCCGGAGCGCGTTGCCGAGAGTGTGCCCGAAGCCGCGCTCGAGCGGCTGGAGCACGAACTCCGCGATGTCGGGGTTGCCCTCGAGTCTGGTCATTTCGACCACCTGCGGGCGCACCAGTCCGGTAAGATCAATTCCCATCGTTGTCGCTTCCTTCCGCTGACGTCACTACCCGTTCGATACGATCTGGTCCCGCGTGGCTGGCCTGGCCAACCAGCGGGACCGATTCGAGGCCCTGCGCCCGATCAGACCCGCCGCTTCTTGGGGGGACGGCAGCCGTTGTGAGGGATCGGCGTCACGTCCCGGATCGAGGAGACCTTGAGGCCCACCGAAGCCAGCGCCTGGATCGCGGACTCGCGCCCGCTGCCAGGGCCCTGTACCCGGACATGCACCCGGCGGAGGCCGAGATTCAGCGCCTCGCGGGCGCAGTTCTCGGAAGCCACCGTTGCGGCGAACGGGGTCGACTTCTTCGATCCCTTGAAGCCCGCCTTGCCGGCGGTGCCCCAGGTGATGGTGTTGCCACGAAGGTCGGTGATGGTGATAAGCACGTTGTTGAACGTGGCGGAGATGTGAACCATCCCCTCCGGTTCAACAGTCTTGCGGGAGCGCTTGCCCCCGGGGCGGTTGCCAGTCGTCGGTGAAGTCATCGCTTACTTCTTCGTCGCCTTCTTCTTGCCGGCGATGGCCCGACGCGGGCCCTTCTTCGTCCGGGCGTTGGTATGAGTCCGCTGACCGCGCACCGGCAGGCCACGACGGTGCCGGAGGCCCCGGTAGCTGCCGATGTCCATCAGCCGCTTGATGTTCATCGCGATTTCGGTACGAAGCGCGCCCTCGGTCTTCACCATCCGCTCGATCACCTGGCGGAGACGGCCGACCTCGACATCCGAAAGGTCGCGGACACGCGTGTCCGCCGAGATCCCGGTCTCCTCCAGGAGACGACGGGAGGTTACCCGACCGATGCCGTAGATGTACGTGAGCCCGATCTCGACGCGCTTCTCGCGCGGAAGGTCAACTCCTGCAATACGTGCCATATATCAACCCTGCCGCTGCTTGTGCTTGGGAGTGCGCTTGCAGATCACCCGCGTGACTCCGGCACGCTTGACGACCCTGCAGCTCTCACAGATCGGCTTTACACTCGAACGGACCTTCACGGCAATCTCCAGAACCTGGTTTCAGGACAGCTTTGAATGATAGCGACCAACGCCCCGGGATGCAACCTTTCGCCTGTGGGGCCACAGGAAGTCAGAGTCTGGTCGGGTCGGATCAGGCCCCCAACCGCGCCGCCTCGGCGAACTCGGCCCAGGCCGCTGCGGGGTCCGCTGCCCCGATGATCGGGCGCCCCACCACCAGATGGGTTGCTCCGGAGGCCACGGCGGTGGCTGGATCGGCCGCCCGGGCCTGGTCGCCCGGATCATCACCGGCCCGCCGGATCCCCGGGACCACGATTCTCCGGCCGGTCAGCAGGGGGGCAATCAGCCGGACCTCGTGAGGAGAGCACACCACTCCGTCCGCCCCTGCCGAGACCGCCATCTCGGCCAGCCTCGCCACCTCACCGCCCATGTCTGCCACCGGCCTGCCGACGATCTCGCCGAACTGGGCGGCCGAATGAGAAGTGAGAGCGGTCACAGCCACCACCTTCAGTGCTCCTCCGGCCGCCTCGACCGCAGCCTCGATCATCGCCGGCCCGCCCAGCGCATGCACCGTCACCATTCCCACGCCGAGCCCTCGGGCGGCTCGCACCGCGCCGGCAACGGTGTTGGGAATGTCATGCCACTTGAGATCAAGGAATACCTGATGGCCTCCTGCAACCACGCCGCGCACGAAGCCGCTGCCGGCAGCGGTCACCAGTACCGAGCCCAGCTTCACCTGGCAACCATCGGGAAGACGGTCGAGCAGTTCCACCGCCCCCGGAGCATCGGGGAGGTCAAGCGCCACGATCAGTTCAGCCATTGCGTTCCAGCTCCTTGACGATCCGTCCGGGGAGTCGCGGGTCGGCAAGTGCCGCGGTGCCGATGGCCACCAGAGAGGCCCCCGCCTTCAGGTACTGCCTCACATCTTCAGCCGACCTCACACCACCCACGCCGATCACCGGCACACCTGGCAGACGGGCAGTCACCCGGCGCACTGCCAGCACTCCGGTGGCGAGCAGCGCCGGCCCGCTCACTCCGCCGAAACCATTGCCCAGTCGATCGTTCTCGCCGTGATAGAGCGCTCCCGGCATCGTGTTGACCACCGTGATGCCCGTAGCACCGGCATTCACCGCTGCCCCGGCGATTGCAGGGATGTCCGGCAGGGCCGGCGACAGCTTGGCGAACAGCGGCCTGGCAGTGGCGGCACGGCAACCGGCGATCACTGCGGCGACAGCGCGTGGATCGGCACCGAACTCGACGCCACCGGCCGAAGTGTTGGGACATGAGAGATTGATCTCGTAGCCGTCGATCCCGGGCAGATCGTCGAGCACCCCGATCACGTGGGCATACTCGTCGACCGTGAATCCGACCACGTTCACCAGCACCCGCGGAATCCCGGGAATCGCCAGCATGGCCGGAAGATGGTCCCGACGGACTGCCGTGGCACCCGGGTTGGCGAGTCCCACCGAGTTGAGCATCCCGGCAGGGAACTCCGCCACCCGGGGAGCACGGTTGCCGGCGCGGTATTCCAGCGACACCGCCTTCGAGACGATACCACCCAGGACGGAGAGATCCATCACACCGCGCAGCTCGGTGCCGTAGCCGGCAGTGCCGGAGGCCAGCAGCAGGGGATTCCGGAAGGAGATTCCGGCAACCTCTCTGGCAAGGGAAGTCAGAACTCCTCCACCATCTTCGCAGCGATCCGTGCAACCCGATCGCTGATGTAGCTGCCCAGCGAGTCCTCCAGCACGCGAAGTCGCGGGTTTTCAATTCCCCGTACGAAGTCCAGATACGGACTATCCGGAATCGCAATCAGACGGACGCGCAGTGCCTCGGCAGAATCCGAGGGCAGCATGATTCTCGCCATCATCCCCTTGGGGCGGTACGGTGAGGCCGGCCAGCCCTGCTCCATCCTGATCAGGAGCCACTCCGCCATCCCGCGCGCCGCAAGTGAGTCGCGAGCAAATTCGGCATGGAAGAACATCGCCATATCACCTGAGGGACTGCCGGGAGCGAGAGAGTCGATGTCTTCGAGCATCGGCGTGATGATGCGCCGGTAGCGCTCCAGCCGGAACGCCACCATCGGATCACCCAGCGCCAGTTCTCCCAACTGCCCGGCAAGTTCACGCAGGTCCTGAGGATCGTCGGCGGAACCGACTTCCAGGTCGGCCAGCATCAGTCTCGCGCGACTGTGCGAGGCACTGCTGCCGGTCCGGACCATTTCCCAGAGCAGCGCGCGGGCCGCATCGCTGTCGACCCTGGCCACTCCCTCGGCGGCAGCCAGCCGCCACGATGCCACCAGATTCGAATCGGCGTCAGGCATCGCCACCAGCTCGGCGAGGAGAGTCCGGGCATCCTCCGGATCCCGTTCGCCCATCATCTGCAGGACCGGCGCCCAGTTGCCGGCGACATCGCCGTCGGAGATCGGCTGCTGCAGTTCCAGCAGCGCCTCGTCGGTCCGGTCGAGCATGGTCAGCGCACGGACGCGCACCCAGCGGGAAAGTTCCGGATCGATCTCCGACAGCACGGCCAGCGCTTCCGAAGCAGCGCCGTTGGCAAGGTAGGCCTCGCCGAGTACCAGTGCGGCCTCGTCCTGGTACCCGCTTCCCGCCTTGAGAGCCGTGAGCGCAACCGCGAGAGCCGGTACCGGTTGGCCTTCACGCAGGCGACAGCGGGCCAGTTCGAGCGCCACCGGAATCCGCCAGTTGGCATTTTCGGCCAGCAGCAGTGCCTGCTCCATCTCTGGTGCCCCACTCGCGCAGTCGCCGATCCGGGCCCGCGCTCTGCCACGCACCCCCAGCGCCTCTGCTCCATCGCTGCCCAGCGGATTACGTGCGTATGCAGAGTCGGCCTTGGTAATCGCCTGGGCCCAGTAGGAGGAGGCGTCGAAGGTCCTGCCCTCGCGCTCTGCGCGTTCGGCGATGCCGGTCATCCGCCGAGCCTGATAGAGCGAGTTCGACCAGGTACAGCCACCGAGCAGCAGCAGGGAGATCGTCAGCGCCGGCCTCAACGGACACCTCCACCGTTGACGCCAACACGGTTCTCGTACTCGCGCAGGTAGGCCATGATCGCATCGGCCACCGCCCGCGCGAGATCCCGTTGGCCCTGTGGCCCGGAAAGGATCCTGGCGTCCTCACGGTTGGTGCCGAATCCCAGTTCCACCAGCACCGCCGGACGGCGTGCGGTGTTGAGTACCGCGAAGTTTGCCTGCTTGACTCCACGGTTCGGTCCACTGTGAACCTTTGCCAGGTGTTCCTGGATCAGTGCCGCCGCCCGGGCCGATTCGCGCAGGAACTCGTTCGCCTGGAGATCCTTGAGAATGAAGTCCAGGCCGGTCGCCTGGACCTCCTCCTCTTCGACCTCGAACCTGATCGCCTCGTTCTCCATCGCTGCCACTCGCGCGGCATCAGCGGACCTGGCTTCGGCCTGGAAGTAGGTCTCGAATCCTCGGGCATTGGTGTAGCCGGGCCGCGGATCGAGATCGTTCACGTGGAGCGACACGAAGAGGTCGCAGTCGTCGCGACAGTAGCGCGGGGCACGATGGCCAAGGTTGATCAGGGTGTCCGTGGTGCGGGTCATCGTCACCTTGACCCCGCGTCGCTCGAGTTCGTCACGCACCAGAAACCCGACGGAGAGCGTGACATGCTTCTCGGCCATCCCGGCTGGGAGATGCAGCCCGGGTGAACCGGGGTCGGAACCGCCATGCCCCGGATCAATGGTGACCCGGTGCACACGGCTCAGGCCGTTGGCATTGACCGGTGGTGCAGCGGGACGAGGCGTCGAGACCGGCGTCATCATCACCGACGGTCCGGGACCAGCGGCAAGCGTCGCCGCAGTCGGAATCCAGTGCCACTTCCCCCGCCTCGGGTCGGCAACCACCTCGGTCACCATCGCCAGCGGAACCCAGACCGAATCGCCACGCTGCACTGACGAAGCGGGCAGCATCCGCACCGATTCTCCGACGCCGACGACTGGACTCCCGGCAAGAATCCGGATTGCGATGCCATCGACCGTCCAGGTGATCCACGAATCCCTGCCGGTAACCGACCCTCCTACCGCGCGAACCAGCGCTGCCAGCGGCACCAGCGGGCCGACCGCCTCGTCGTTCCGCAACTGGATCCGCTGCACACCCTTGCCAGTACTGACATCGATATGGGGCGGCGGCGGCACCGCGAGGGCCACTACCGCAAGCAGCACCAGCCCCGTCACCGGCGTCCCCGGATCGATACTTCGCGGGCGACCTCGCGGTTGACCTGTCGCTGCTTGAGCGATTCGCGCTTGTCGTGACTCTTCTTGCCGCGGCCGAGTGCGAGCTGGACCTTGGCACGACCACGCGAGAAGTAGAGTTCCAGCGGCACCAGGGTCAGTCCCTCACGCTCGACCTTGCCGATCAGCTTCTCGATCTCCCGGCGATGCAGCAGCAGCTTCCGCGACCGGACCGGATCATGGTTGTAGCGGTTCCCCTGCTCGTAGGGCCGGATGTGGATGCCTTCCACGAACAGCTCGCCACGAAAGATCCGTGCGAACCCTTCCCTGATCGACGCCCCGGTACGCCGCAGTGCCTTGACCTCGGTACCGGTGAGGACGATCCCGGCCTCCCAGGTGTCCAGGATGGTGTAGTCATGCGTGGCCTTCGGATTCCTCGCAATCGAGATCCGGGGCTTGGCAGCGGTTCCATCGGCAGCAGCAGGGCGCGACATCCCCGAAAAGTAACGTCCGCCGATCGGCGTCGCTTGACGTCCGGTCCCCTGCTCCGCTAGCTTCTCCCGCCACGCCGAAGTGGTGGAACTGGTAGACGCGCTGCGTTCAGGGCGCAGTGGGCGCAAGCCCGTGGGGGTTCGAGTCCCCCCTTCGGCACTCGTGAAAGAGGGAGGCGATCCGGTCAGGATCGACCTCCCTTTTTCGTTGACGTCAGTAGCGGGCCATGCCGCTGTCGACTTCACGAGCCCAGGCGTCGATGCCTCCGGCGAGGTTCCTGACGTTGGGATGCCCCGCTTCGCGCAGCAGTGCCGCAGCGCGTGCCGAGCGCATGCCATGATGACACAGAGTCACGACCGGGCGGTGTACGGGAACCTCACCGACCCGATCGGCCAGCTCCCCGAGCGGAATCACCAGACTCTCAGGCAGCGCCGCCAGCTCCACTTCCCACTGCTCGCGCACGTCGAGGACAAGTGGCGAATCCGCTGAGGCCATGGCCACCGAGAGTTCGACCGGATCGATGTCGGCAGATGTCTTCTCGAACGCAGCAACTCCGCAGAAAACTTCGTAGTCGATCAGCTCGCGCTGCGTCGGAGTCTCGCTGCACACCGGACAGGCAGGGTCACGCTGTACTTCGATCTCGCGGGTCCGCATCGCCAGCAGATCGACGACCATCAGTCTGCCGACCATCGACCTGCCAACTCCAGTGATCAGCTTGATCGCTTCGGTCGCCTGGAGAACTCCGATCACTCCCGGCACCACTCCCAGAACTCCCGCCTCCACGCAGCTCGGCACCAGCTCCGGAGCCGGCGGCTCGGCGAAGAGGCAGCGGTAGCAGGGACCACCGGATGCCGCGAATACGGACAACTGCCCCTCGAAGCGATAGACGGCGCCGTAGACCAGCGGTTTCCCTTCGAGCACGCAGGCATCGTTGACCAGATAGCGGGTCGGGAAATTGTCGCTGCCATCGATGACCAGATCGTAGCGGGAGACGATCTCCCGCGCGTTGGCGCTGGTCAGCCTGGCATCGATCGGCTCGAAGGTCACATGCGGATTGAGATCGTGGAGCCTGTCGCCGGCGGAGTCGAGCTTGTGGCGGCCGATTGCGGCGGTGCCGTGCAGCACCTGACGCTGGAGATTGGAGAGATCGACGTGATCGTCATCTACCATGCCGATCGTTCCCACACCGGCGGCTGCAAGGTAGAGAGCTGCCGGGGAACCGAGCCCCCCCGCTCCCACCAGCAGTACGCGGGCTGTCTTGAGACGCACCTGCGCTTCGGCGCCGAAGCCGTTCAGCGTCAGGTGCCGGGCGTACCTCTGGAGTTCTGCGGAATCGAGCATTTCACCACCACGCGACTGGACGCGGCGGCAGTGCCGCCGTCAGGAATTGACCGTCAGCGTCACCAGCTCGGGGGAGGACTCGGAACGGGCGAGTAGATCACCGAGCGAGACGCTGCTCAGGAAACCCTCGATCCGGCTCTGAAGTTCCAGCCATACTGGCCGGATGACACAACCGACGGCCGGATCGCATCGCTCGTGGCTGATCGGGTGACGATCGCAGTTCATCTCGAAGGTCTGGTGCTCGGAGGCCGACATCAGGTCGTGAATGCTGACGTCATCCGGGTCGCGGGCCAGGGTGTAGCCACCGCGGGCACCGCGAACCGAATCGACCAGGCCGCCACGGCGGAGTCTGAGCAGGATCTGCTCGACGTAGTCGACCGGCAGCCCCTCGCGTTCCGCCAGTTCGCGGGCGGCTACCGGGCCCGCGCCAGCGCCATGACGGCGCGCCAGGTGAAGCGCGATGATCAGGGAATACTCGGTCCAGGTGGTTACCCGCATCCCGAAAAGATACCCGACCTCCGGCACCTTCGGAAGGCTGACACAGCCGCATCTGCCGCGGCATGATCCGAACACCGCGCCGTATCTCGCTTACAGGGTAAGGTCGACGCTCGGGCAACAACTGCCATCAGGTCGAACCCGCCCTGCCCAGGAGGCAAACCATGACCCACACCCCTGCCGTTGCTGCCGGGTTCGCAATCGTCGCACTGACCGCAGTCATGGCCTGCGGCTCAAGCTCACCGCCTACTGCGCCAGCCCCCCCGCCACCGCCGGAACCGACTGGTGTCACACTGCCCGCTACGTCGCTGACACTCAACGGCAGCGGAGCAACCGGAACGCTGACAGCAACGGTCACGCCGACAGGGGTACCAGGCATGCCCACCTGGTCCAGCGACAGACCCGGCGTCGCCACCGTCTCCGGAAGTGGTCGATCCGCCAGCGTCGCCGCTGTCTCGGCCGGAACAGCCTACATCACCGCGACACTCGGCAGCCATACCGCCAGCGCTACAGTCGTTGTCGTCCCGAAGGTCCGTACCCTCACAATCGACCCCGGATCGGCTACACTCGACATCGGCTCCACTACCCAGCTCTCATCGATCCTGGACACCGAGGCTGGCGCCCCGACCGGAGTGTCGTGGACGAGCGGTGCGGCTTCGGTCGCAACGGTGAGCCAGAATGGTGTGGTCACGGCAACAGGCAGTGGCAGTGCCACCATCACCGCCACATCAACGGCCGATCCGTCGGTCATGGGTACTGCGGCCATAACGGTGCGCAGCGCTCCGGCGCCGACCGTTCAGTGGAGCCAGACCACGGCCTTCTCCTGGCAGCAGGTCGATGGCGCGGGAGTCATCAGGTCGATCGGAACCGGTGCCGACGGAGCAGGGGTAGCCGTGTTCGACGAGCCTTCGGGATCAGGCAGTGGGCTGCTGGTCCGGGTCAACGGGAGCTGGCAGAAAGCAACCGGGCTGCCATTCACGAACCCCGTCGCGACCGGAAGTATCGGCAGCGACATCTGGGTAGCGACCGAAACAGGCACCTTTGCTCGCAGCAATGGAGCCACATTCACGATGATGACCGGCACTCCCGTTTCTCCGGGAGCGGGATGGCCGCCCTACATCACAGCGGTGAAGGGAATTTCTCCCGGGGTAGCAGTGGCATGGCAGGCGGAGTCGAACCGCCTGATTCTCCTCAATGGCAACAGTTGGACTACCATGCCTTCGCCACCCGTCACTCACATCACCGGCGCGACCGGCAGCTCCGCCAGCGACATCGTCGTCAGCGGTACCGGTGGGTCCCGGGTGGTCCGCTGGAACGGTGAGGCCTGGACTTCACTGCCGAATCCCCCGGGGAGCATCGTTTCCGAAATCCTCAGGCTGTCCAACGGTGACCTCCTGGTCGCCACGGCACCGCTCACGACGGCCCGCTTCAACGGCAGCAGCTGGAGCATTCAGTCCGCACCGCCTCGCCCGCAGCCGCACCTTACCCCCTCCGGTGGCACCGGGATCGGACCGGGCTACACTCTGCAGTCGCTCACCGAATGCGGCGGAGCGGTTTACGCCGGTACCTACCAGGACGGCCGGGTACTCCGTCTGAGCGGCACAGCGTGGGAGACAGTCGGTGCTCCCCAGATGGCTGCGCCGGGCTCCTGGCGGAGCATCCTTTCCTGCTGGAGCGACGGCAGCCTGCGCGCTTCCGGAGGACTGACGATCTCGCGCTGGAGTGGCGCCGAATGGCGACTAGAGCTGATGAACGAAGACGCCAACACGGTGAAGGTTCTGCGCTCCGATCTTGCCTGGGCGAACTTCAGCGGCGGCATTCTGCTCACCAGGTGGAACGGATCGACCTGGTCGGAACCTGCAGTAGCCAACTCCGCTTTCTATTCGGGGGATCTGACAGCTGCATCGGATGGCACCGCGATGGTGACCGACAACAGCCATCCTGTCGGCACCTATTTCGTCGATGGCCCCAACGTCACCCGGGTGCCCTCGCTGGATGCATCCAACCTCTGGCTCCATTCCCGGAATTTCGGCCTCAGTCCCAGCTCCCGGTGGAACGGCTCCTCCTGGGCTGCGGTTTCAGTGCCCCCAGGCCAGTTCATCGGCATGGCGATCGACGGGACCTCAGCCGAACTGGCATTCGTGTTCGGAATTACCGGATGGTCCGGCAACCAGACCATCATCCGGCGCTGGAACGGCACCCAGTGGACCGGTGACCAGACCTTCACCGGCGCCGGTTATGGCGACACCGGCTACTACTACCTCGACGTCATGTCACCCACCTTCGCCGTGGCGATCAACAGCACCTTCATGTTCCGTTGGGATGGCACGTCCTGGAGCACCCTTCCTCTCCCTGGCGATCTCCGCGCCGGGGGGCAGCCGGTAGGAATCGCCGCCATCTCGCCGGGGGAGATCTATACCGCCACCCGCAACGGTAGCGTCTGGCGCTGGAACGGCAGCGCCTGGAGCCGGATCGCCACGATCCCCGACGTCAACGGCGACCCCGGCGACGTGATCCGCAGCATCAGCGCCGTGCCAGGGCTGGCGGTGATCATCGGAAGCGGCGGACGGATCTTCCACGCAACCACGCCCGGCTCCGGAACTGCCATCATGCGATAGCGGTACGCTCCGCATTTGCTGACGTGCAGGTCCACGACCGCGACGGTGACGGAGTTTCCGGCATCCAGTGCATGGCCGGACAACTCTTCCTCTACCCCTGCGAGTCAGTCATGTCATCCAAGCCTCGTCGACCGCTGGTTCTTCTTGCCATTCTGGCTGTCGCCTGCATCCCTCGGACAGGCGCCGGCCAGAGAGCGGCCGAAGCGCAGTCCGAAGATGCGCTGGTCCGTCTCGCCCTCACTCCAGTGACCATCGCCGACCATTCGAAGCTCAACCCGACTCTGCTGAGGGGTGAGGTCCTGAGTTCTGATGAGCGCCTGGGAGAGGTCGGCAAGCTCGCGGTCGACGGTCCGAATCTCTGGGTCCAGGATTTCTCGGCCTCCCCCTGGCTCCACCTGCTCAACCGCAGCACCGGAGAGTACCGGGCAGGTATCGGTGCAATGGGAGAGGGACCCGGCGATTTCAGCTGGCTGATCGGCCTTTCGAAAGATGCCGCTGGCGGCATCTGGGCAGCCGACGGCCGCCTCAAGCGGGTCACTCGCATCACCGCTGGCTCACCCCCCAAAGTGGAACGGGTCCTCACCTTTCCCGCGAACACACCGATGTGGACCAGATCTGCTCGGGTAGGCGACCGATTCATCGCACTGGGACGCGACACTCTCGCGAGGATGACCGTGCTGTCCGACGCCGGTGCCGTCCTGTCGATCCGGGAGGCGCCCCTCCCCGGACCAGATTCGGTACCGGCGTTCGCCCGCCTGAACGCCTCGTCCAATCACCAGATCTGCGCCAGGCCCTCGGGTAGTCACTTCTCGGTCTCCTACAACGCCATCGGTCGCGCCGATCGCTTCGACCGCGATGGCAACTGGCTGGGCCGCTTCCAGGTGCCGTTCCCGAAACCATCGCTCTTCGTGGGCGGTGCCGCCGCAGTCAACGCCGAGGACTGGATAATCAACTATCAGAACTGCTCGGCCACCGAGCAGCGCCTCTACCTGCTCTACGACGGACACCGCTTCATCTGGCCCAGAGATCGCAGCGACCGCCCGGACAACAGCAGAGCACGGATGGTGCACGTCTTCGACTGGGAGGGCAAACTGGTGAAGGTGTATCAGCTCGACCGGGACGTCAGCGCCATCGCTGTCTCACCTGACGACGCGACGATGTATGCCTTCGATCACAACGAGGCCAGCATCGTGCGGTACGGACTGAAGACAGATGACAGATGACAGAGAACGGCGAGCCCGTCATTCCGACCGAAGGTCCGGCAAAGCCGGACCGAAGCGGAGGAATCTGCTCCTCCTGCCGTTACCCGAAAAGCAGATCCCTCGCTGACGCTCGGGATGACATCATGATTGGGACGCCATCGCCGCCGCCTCACGGCGGCGGCTGATCCGTTCGCAGTTCGCGGTTCGCTCTCACCCGCCCAGCGGCACACCCTTGCCGCCACCCGGCACGCCGAGTTCGGTCATCGCACGGAGATCGAGAGTCTCTTCCAGTTCCCTCCCGGCAAGAACTCCCTTGTCGGTCACGAGCTGCTTGACCGTCTTGCCGGTGGCGATCGCCTCCTTGGAAAGCTTCGCCGATTCGGTGTAGCCGATCTTCGGCATCAGCGCGGTAACCAGCGCCGGCGAACGCTCCAGCCAGTAGGCGCACATCGCCTCGTCGGCCTCGATGCCGGAGATGCACTTCTCGTCGAACATCCGGACAGCGTTGGTGATGATCTGCATTCCGAACAGGATGTTGTGGGTGATCACCGGCATCATCACGTTGAGTTCGAGTTCGCCGGCCTTGGCCGCCATCGCCACGGTGGTATCGAACCCGATGGCCTGGTAGCAGACCTGGTTGACCATCTCGGCGATCGACGGGTTGACCTTGCCCGGCATGATGCTTGACCCCGGCTGTACCGCTGGCAGCAGGATTTCAGCCAGGCCCGTCCGCGGGCCTGAAGCGAGCAGCCGGATGTCGTCGGCGATCTTGCAGAGATCCAGCGCGAAAGCGCGATACGCTCCGCTGAACGTGGCGATGTCGCCCATCGACTGCATCAACTGGATCCGGTCCTCGGCCACCTCCAGCGGCAGCTCGGTGACCGCCGAGAGATGCTTCACCATCAGCGCCGGGTACTGGGGCTCGACATTGAGGCCGGTACCGACCGCACTGCCGCCGATGTTCATCGCCCGCAGCCATTCGGCGGCCTGCCCCAGCTTGGCGCGGTGTCGCGCCACGGTGCGGCCATAGGCGGCAAACTCCTGACCGAGCCGGATCGGGGTGGCATCCTGCAGATGGGTGCGACCCGACTTCATCACATGGTCGAACTGCTTCCCTTTCTGCATGAAGGTCTCGGCGAGCCTGCCCAGCGTCTCCAGCATCTCCGGCAGTGCGCGAAGAACCACCAGGCGCATCGCGGTCGGAATTACGTCGTTGGTCGACTGCGCCATGTTGACGTGGTCGTTCGGATGCACCGGAGCGTAGGCACCGCGCTCGGCGCCGAGGATCTCGTTGGCCCGGTTGGCCAGCACCTCGTTGCAGTTCATGTTGTGCGAGGTACCGGCACCCGCCTGATAGGGATCGACCACGAACTGCTCACGGTGCTGTCCGGCAAGGACCTCATCGGCGGCCTGGATGATCGCGTCAGCCAGCTCGGCGGGAAGACGACCCGTTTCCTTGTGGGTCTCCGCAGCCGATCGCTTGATCATCACCACGGCCTCGACGAAGCCGGGGAGCGGCTTGAGGCCCGATATGGGATAGTTCTCGACGGCACGGAGGGTCTGGATGCCGTAGAGTGCTTCGGTCGGTACCTGCTTCTCGCCCAGCGGATCCTTCTCGGTACGGAACGCCATTGCAGCGGCTCCCTGATGTGTTTGAGGTGACATGAAATGTGCGGAACCGGGAATAGGCATGGTTAACCCAGCCCCCGAAGATACGGATTGGCGGCCCGCTCGGCCCCGATGGTGGTGTCCGGCCCATGACCGGTGATCACCCTGGTCTCATCCGGCAGAGGGAGCAGGACATCGCGGATGCTTGCCATCAGTGTTGCCGGGTCACCGCCTAGCAGATCGGTGCGCCCGATCGAACCCTGGAAGAGCACGTCGCCCGAGAGACAGAGACCATGACCGATGAAGGCGACATGGCCGGGAGAATGCCCGGGAACATGCCTCACGGTAAAGGTGAACCGCCCGACCCGCACATCATCCCCATCAGCCAGCTCGTGATCGGGAGGATCGAGCCTGGGGAGATCTCCCAGCCCGAACATTCTCCCCTGCTCAGGCAGCGAGTCGTACCAGCGGCGGTCATCGGGATGAAGCCATACCGGAGCACCGGTTGCCGCCCTCACCTCGTCGGTCCCCCAGATGTGATCGATATGGGCATGCGTGAGCCAGATAGCCTTCAGATCGAGCCCACGGTGGCGTACCGCCGCCAGGATCCGGCCGTGCTCCTCACCCGGATCGATCATCACTGCTTCCCGGGTTCCCGGGTCCACCAAAAGCACCGTGTTCTGCCCGAACGAGCCGTTCGGGATCACCACTACTTCCGGTGCTGCCGGACTGCTCACGCCAGTCCCTGGTGCGCCAGCCATCGCTCGGCGTCGAGTGCCGCCATGCAGCCGGTACCGGCCGAGGTGATCGCCTGGCGGTAGTAGTCATCGATCACATCGCCGGCAGCGAAGACACCTTCGACACTCGTGATGGTACGGAAGTGCTCCCGGGTGACGATGTAGCCGTTCGCGTTGGTATCGAGCTGACCAGCCAGGAAGCCGGTGTTGGGAGTGTGACCGATGGCGAGGAACAGCCCGCCCACCTCCATGGTCCGTTCATCGCCGGTGTTCACGTCCTTCACCGTGAGGCCGGTGATGAAGTCCTCTCCCAGCACATCGGTCACCACCGTGTTCCACTCGACCCGGATCTTCGGATTCGACAGCACCATGTCGGCCATCGCCTTCGAGGCGCGGAAGGAATCGCGGCGATGGATGATCACCACCTCGGACGCAAACTTGGTCAGATAGTTGGCCTCCTCCATCGCGGAATCGCCGCCGCCGACCACTGCCAGGACCTTTTCGCGATAGAACGGGAGAGCACCGTCGCAGACGGCACAGGCGGAGACTCCGCCGCCACTGTGGGCCAGCCGCTCCTCGTTGTGCAGACCGAGCCAGATTGCGCGAGCACCGGTGGCCACGATCACCGCCTCAGCCGTGACTGCCTCACCCCAGGCCGGCTTGAGGGCGAACGGCCGCTTCGAGAAGTCGACCGTCGCGATTGCATCGGCAATAGCCCTGGTGCCGAACCGGAGCGCCTGGGCCTTCATCCGGTCCATCAACGGCTGGCCACCGACCCCTTCGGGGAAGCCCGGGAAGTTGTCCACCTCCGTGGTCCACATGAGCTGACCGCCGGGTATCATCTCGCGGGTCGGCTCACCCTCGAACACCAGTGGGCGGAGATTGGCCCTGGCCGCATAGATCGCGGCCGTCCAGGCTGCCGGCCCCGAGCCGATGATCACCAGCTTCTCGTCTGCCGCGGAGGTGCTGCTTTCGGTCATGCTTCCGATTCCCATGTTCACTGGTGGTAGCCGTTCATCACTGCCCGCGAATATAGAACGCCCGGTGCGGCATCAGGTTCCAGCGGGCCCCACCCGGAGCAGTGCGATTGCGCCGTGGCAGGCCGAAACCGACCCGATCGCCATATCGGCACTGCCCTGCTCCTGCACCCTGCCGATGAGTCCGGCCAGCGCCTCCCGAGCCCTGGCGGCCCGGTACATCCCCACCCCGTGCGCCACGTGACGGCAGGTGAACAATGCCACGACCGTAGGATCACTGCGTCCTGCTGCCCAGGTGGCCACCGTTTCTCCCATCTCCCACGTCCTCGGTGCCCTGATGGCCGGACAGCGGGCCGGTTCGATGCAGTGAGTCGGACAGATCCAGTCGGCATGCGAGACGTACCTGACCCCGTCCTTCGGATTGAGCCAGTCGAATGGCGTACCGAACGGTTCCGTCACGGGTGACATCTCGACCTGGCGATCGGGCCATCGTTCGGCTGCACGCCGATGAAGCCAGGCTGCCATCAGATGAGGCATCAGGGGCGACGGAACGATCCGGTCGGCATCGGTGAGCGAATCGCTGCCGAGCCAGTCGTCGAGGAAGGCGTCCCAGTCGGCGACAACGACCTCCGCATCCACTACTTCGGCGGCCAGAGAACGCGCCTGACAGTCGGTGTTGCGGTCGATCACCAGCAGCCTGTGCCAGGTGGCCGCACCCGCGGTACGCGCCTTCCGCAACTGTTCGAGATAGAACGAACCGTAGCACCCGCCGCCGATGATCGCGGTGGTACCGAGGTCGATCATCGCCGGAGCAGCCTGCCGCCGTCGACGACGATCGTCTCACCGGTGACGAATGGCGCCTCGATGAGGTACCGGAGCGCTCCGACTGCATCCTGTGGCGTGCCGAGCCTCCCGAGCGGCGTGGTCCCGGCAAGGAAGGCGCCACGTTCGTCGCCCCAGTCATCGGGAAGGAGAACGGTGCCTGGTGCAATCCCGTTCACGGTGATTTCGGGAGCGAGTGCCGCAGCGAGCACCTTCGTCAGCATCACCACGCCGGCCTTGCTCACCGAGTGCGCCGGATAGTGGCGCCATGGCTCGAAACCGGAGAGATCGGAAATGTTGACCATGGTGCCGCGGCGGCGACGGAGTTCCGGCGCAGCCTGCTGCGCCAGCAGAAACGGCGCGCGGAGATTGAGGTCGAGCACTCCATTCCACTGCTCAACGGTCACCTCACCTACCGGTACCCGTTCCATCACGGCGGCGCTGTTGACCAGCACGTCCAACCGCCCCATATCCGCGATCACGCGATCTACCAGTCCGGTTGCCTCCGCAGGGTCGCGAAGATCAGCACCGAAAGACCTGGCATCACCACCAGCATCAGTGATCTCCGCGACCGTCTCCTCGGCTTCCTTCCGGGAGACACCATAGTGCACTGCGACCCGATACCCCCACCCGGCAAGCCCGAGCGAGAACGCCTTCCCGAGCCTGCGGGCACCACCGGTAACGAGGGCGACCATCCTCTCAGGCACGCCACCCTCCCCTGGCATTCTCCAGCGCCACCAGCCAGTCGTGCGGGACCCGCTGGTCTCCGAGCAGTGAATGGGTACCGGCCGGAGCCGTTTCGCCGTGCCAGTCGGAGCCGCCGGTCCGCAGCAGTCCGAGCTTCAGGGCCGCGTTGGTCAGGATCGCGACCCGATCGCCGTCATGACTCGGATGCCGGACCTCCACTGCATCGAGCCCCTGGGCCATCAGTTCCCGCAGCACGTTTTCGGTGCCGTGCATCTTGAGGTGAGCTGCTGAAACCAGGCCATCGCGGGAGTGGACGATATCAGCCACCTCGCGCAGCGTCGGGAGTTCCTTGTCGACATAGGCGGGCTTGCCGCGGCCGATCCACCGATCGAACGCCGCCTGCATGTCATTCACGACGCCGAGGTTCATCAGCACTCGCGCAACGTGGGGGCGGCCGATGCTGGCACCGCCTGCTTCCTCACGTATCATCGTCATCGTGATCGGGATTCCCTGACCATGCAACCGGTTGACGATGGTTTCGGCCCGCCGGGTGCGGCCTTCCCGGGCATGCGAGAGGAATGCAGCCAGTCCGTCATCGGTGGGATCGAGAAAGTAGCCGAGGAGGTGCATCTCTCCCCAGGGGGCCGCAACCGAGAACTCGCAGCCGCCGATCACCCTCACCCCAAGCGCGTCGCCAACTGCAGAAGCTTCGCCGACACCGGCCAGAGTGTCGTGATCGGTCAATGCCATTGCGGCAAGGCCGCGCGAGGCTGCAAACCGTACGACCTCCGCGGGGGGCAGCAACCCGTCGGAGGCCGTCGAATGGCAGTGCAGATCGACCAGCAGATCAGTACTGACGGCGATACCCTCCCTGGGGCGCCGTCCACCCCGGCTGGGAAGAAGCCAGCAGCCGGGTCAGAAGTCCCTCCGATGCCTCGGCAAGAGCGAGTTCACCGCTCTTCGCCCCACGCGGGGAGAAGCGCACGAACCGCTCCTCCGATTCATCGCCGAGCCGTTGGTAGGTCAGTCCCAGCTCATCCCGCGAGTACTGGGTGATCCGACCGGTCAGCGTGACCCGCCATCTCGCCCCATCCGGAGCGGTGATCATCCGTTCCATCGTGCTGCTCCTTCCGCCTCACTCCGGCTCGGAGAAGTCGTGCAGGGTGCTCCGGACATCGGCCAGGAACCGGTCGGCATCGGCACCATCGACGATCCGGTGATCGTAGGCCATACACCACATCCCCTTGGTACGAATGCCGAGGGCATCCGAACCATCCTCGAGGGTGACCACTGCCGGACGCTTCTCGATGGCGCCGACCGCAAGGATCGCCACCTGAGGCTGGTTGATGATCGGCGTCCCGACGTAAGTTCCGAAGCCGCCGGGGTTGGTGATGGTGAACGTGCCCTTCTGCACATCCTCGGGCGCCAGCTTCCTGTTGCGGGCTCGGTCGGCAAGGTCCTGAATCGCCCGCGCGACACCGAGCAGCGACAGCTCATCGGCGTGGCGGATCACCGGAACGATCAGCCCCCAGTCGAGCGCGACCGCGATCCCGACATTGATCTCGCGCCGGTAGATCGTGTTGTCACCGGAGATCGCGGCGTTGATCACCGGGTGCTTGCGGAGATTGTCTGCCACCGCCTTCACGATGAATGCCAGGTAGGTGAGATTGACCCCGCGCTCGGCGTAACTCGCCTTCAGGCGCTTCCGTACCCCGGCGACCCGGGTGTAGTCGATCTCCATCAGCGAGTTCACGTGAGCGGAAACGCGCCGGGAGGCCACCATGTGATCGGCAGTGAGCTTGCGGATCCGTGACCAGGGCTCGACTCGATCGCCTTCCCATGCAGCAACCGTGGCGGCAGGCGGGCTGGTGTGCGTTGCGGCTGCAGCCGCAGGAGCCGGCGGTGCCGAGGGTGCGGATGCGCTGGTGCCTGGGGTAACGGCAGCCGGAGCCGCTGCCGTGCCACCCTCCAGGTAGGTAAGCACATCCTGCCTGGTTACCCGACCGGCCGAACCGGTGCCCGGAATCTCGGCGAGATCGAGCCCATGTTCTGCCACCATCTTCCTGACCAGCGGCGTCGACTTCTGCTGCAGGCGCTCTTCGGCCGTTCCTGGAGCAGCCTTCGGTGCAGCGGGAGTTGCCGGAGCCGGAGGAGCCGGTGCAGCCGCTACGGGGGCAGGTTCGGCAACCGCTGGAGCAGGGGCGGCAGCCGGTGCGCTCGGAGCAGATGCTGCCGCTCCGGCGGCGGCATCCGTCTCGATCCTGGCAACGATCGTTCCCACCGCAACCGTCTCGCCCTCCTTGACGAGGACTTCCGCCAGCACGCCGGCATTGGGTGCCGGAATCTCCGCATCGACCTTGTCGGTCGAGATCTCGAAGATCGGCTCGTCGCGCTTGACGGCGTCGCCGACCTGCCTGATCCAGCGGGACATCGTTCCTTCGGCGATCGACTCGCCCATCTGCGGCATGATCACATCAACGCGGGCCATGACTCTTCCCTTCGGTTCCCGGCTATCAGTAGGCGGCGAGCCAGCGGCTCGCACGCACGATGTCAGAGGTCTGCGGAAGGACGAAGTCCTCCAGCGGTGGTGCATACGGCAGCGGCACATCATGAGCCGCGATCCGGCGCACCGGAGCATCGAGCCACTCGAAGCATAGCTCATTGATCCGGGCGGTGAGTTCTCCCGCAATCCCACCGGTGACCGTGTCCTCGTGGAGGATCAGGACCCGGTTGGTCTTCTTCACACTGGCCACGATCGCGTCGTCGTCGATCGGCAGCAGCGTCCTCAGGTCGATGATCTCCACCGACAACCCGTCCTCGCGCTCGAGCTGCTCGGCCGCTTCCAGCGCCTTGTAGACCGTGGCCGCATAGGTGATGATGGTGAGATCCTTGCCATCCCTGACCGTCCGCGCCTTGCCGATCGGCAGCACCACGTCGCTGCCGGCCGGGAACTCCGCCTTGACCCGGCGATAGAGGTACTTGTGCTCGAAGAAGAGCACCGGGTCATCATCGCGGATTGCCGCCTTCAGCAGTCCCTTGGCGTCCTCTGCGGTAGATGGATAGATGATCTTGAGCCCGGGAGTATGAAGGAAAGCCGCCTCGGGATTCTGCGAATGAAACGGGCCACCCCGCACATAGCCTCCCGAAGGTCCGCGCACCACCATCGGACAGGGTAGAAATGCCCGGTAGCGCGCCGTCGCCACATAGTTGGTCAGCATGTCGTAGGCGCAGGAGATGAAGTCGATGAACTGCATCTCGACGACTGGCCGCATACCGTAGTGCGCAGCTCCTGCCGCCGCACCGACGATCCCTGCTTCGCTGATGGGGGTGTCGATCACCCGGCTCGAGCCGAACCGGCCCAGCAGCCCGTCGGTCGCCTTGAATGCCCCGCCGTAGCGGCCGATGTCCTCACCCATCAGGAAGACGTTCTCGTCCCGCTCCATCTCCTCGGCCATGGCGTCGCGGATCGCCTCGACCATCGTGATCTCAGCCATCGTGCGTCCCCCAGGAGGCAGGGCGTTCGTGGGCCTCTACCGCCGCAGTGGCGCCGCCGCGATACCACAGGGTCGGCATCACCCCCGGATCGGCGTAGACTCCGGTCAGTGCCTCTGCACCATCGCACGGCGGCGAAGTCTCGGCGATATCGGTGGCAGTGTCGACTTCCTCCCGCACCGACAGGTCGATCGCCTCCAACTCGGCGGCGCTCACCCCGAACTCGCCGGTGAGTCGCGCAACGTAGCGATCGATCGGGTCATTCTCCGCGGCCCAGCGCTCGATCTCGCCGGTCGGGATGTAGCTCTGGTTGTCGTGCTCGGCGTGACCCTTGCGACGGTAGGTCATCAGCTCCACCAGAGTCACCCCGCCACCGTTGCGGGCGCGGTCAACCGCCTCGCGGGTGACCCGGTACACCTCCAGGACATCATTGCCGTCGGCCCTGACTCCGGCACAGCCGTATCCCGCGGCCTTGTCCACCAGACGCTCCGCTGCGGTCTGCATGCTGGTGGGAGTCGAATAGGCATAGCCGTTGTTCTCGACAATCACCACCAGCGGGCAGCGCTGCACCGCCGCGAAATTGATCCCTTCGTGAAAGGCTCCGGTGCTGGTCGCGCCGTCGCCGACGTAGACCAGCCCGACCCGGGGCTCATTCCGCAGCCGGAAGGTCAGCGTAATCCCGGCCATCACCGGCACCATGTCGCCGAGGTGGGAGATCTGGCCTACGAAGTTGCGGTCGGTGACATCGCCGAAGTGGATGTTCAGCTCGCGACCGCGGGTCGGCGAATCACCCTTCGCCATGTACTGGCGCAGCACCTCGACGGGCGTGGCCCCCTTCACCAGCATCGAACCGAGGTTGCGAATGAGGGGAGACATCACGTCCTCGCGGCGGAGGGCGTAGGCACTGCCGACGGCACACCCTTCCTGGCCGAGGGAACGGAACAGACCACCGACCACCTTGGTCTGGCGGTAGAGGGCTACCAGCCGTTCCTCGAGGGTGCGGGTCAGCCGCATCCATCGATAGAGTTCGAGTCGTTGTGCTGGGTCGAGATCGGTCCCGCCAGCGGCGGCGGGAGCATCGATTGCGGTCATCTGATTCAGGTCGCCTCGGCGAGGGAATTTTTCCGCCCGGAAAGTTCGGCATCCGGGGCCGGGGAATCAAGCCGGGGCGATATCACCCCGGCAGGAGCCAGAAACAGACTGCCGCGATGAGGGCACTCAGCGGAATGGTGAGCACCCAGGCCCAGACTATCCGGCCGGCCACCCCCCACCTGACGGCGGCCAACCGCCGCGAGGCTCCGACCCCCACGATCGCACCGGTGATGGTGTGAGTGGTGCTGACCGGCACTCCCAGTGCGGAAGCGAACAGAATGGTCATCGCCCCGCCGGTCTCGGCGCAGAAACCACCGAACGGAGCGAGCTTGGTAATCTTCGTGCCCATCGTCTTGACGATCCGCCAACCACCCATCGCCGTTCCCATCGCAATCGCCGAGTAGGCCGACATCTCGATCCAGAGCGGGACATGGTCGAGGGTGGTGAGATGGAAGTGGGAGAGGAACCCGGTCTGGTTGACGAAAAGCTCCTGGGATGCCACCAGGAGGCCGACGATGATGCCCATCGTCTTCTGGGCATCGTTGGAACCGTGCGAGAGCGAGTAGAGCCCCGCCGACACCAGCTGCAGCTTGCGGAAGATCCCTTCCATCCTCCGGCCGTCGCTCTTCCAGAAGGTCCACGACAGTGTCACCGAGAGCAGGAGGCCCAGAATCATTCCCAGCAGCGGCGAGATCACGATTCCGGCAATAGGCATCACCCACCCCGATGGGATGATGGATCCGATCCCTGCCTTGGCGATCGCGGCGCCGGCGAGGCCTCCGAGCAGCGCATGAGAGGAGGAACTGGGAAGGCCCCAGTACCAGGTGACCAGGTTCCAGATGATCGCACCCAGCAGCGCCGCGCACATCAGCGTCGGCGTGACGATCGACGGGTCGATCAGTCCCTTCGAGATGGTCCTGGCCACCGCGGTGCCGACCACGAACGCAGCGGCGAAATTGAACGAAGCAGCCCAGACCACCGCCACCATGGGGGAGAGCACCCGGGTGGCAACGATGGTGGCGATCGAGTTGGCGCTGTCGTGGAAGCCGTTGATGAAATCGAAGATCAGTGCGATGACGACCACGGCCAGCACGAATGTCAGTGATGCATCCATTGCGATCAGGCGTGCTTCAGGGTGACAGACTCGAGGACATTGGCTGCATCCTCCGCGACATCCAGCGTCGACTCGAGTATGTCGTACAGCTCCTTCCACTTGATCACCGTCAGCGGATCGGTACCGTTGTCGAACAGCCGCCCGAGCCAGACCTGGTAGAGGTCGTCGCCCTCCTCCTCCAGCCGCTTGATCTCGCGGCAGGACGCCAGCACGTCGGCCGGTGGCCCCGATTCCAGTGCCCGCACCGCCCGCAGCACTTCCATCGTCATCCGGTGGATTACCTCGGCGATCAGCACCGCGCCATCCGGCACCGCTTCGGCGCGGAAGATCTTCACCCGAGCCGCGGTCCCGTCGATATGATCGATGATGTCATCGAGACGGGAGGCGAGAAGGTGGATATCCTCACGATCGAACGGAGTGATGAACGAACGGTCGATCCGGTTGATCAGTTCATGGGTGACATCGTCGGCGGCATGCTCCAGTCCCTTGATCGTCTCAACGAGCTGCCAGCGCTCGGCATCGCGGCGGGAAAAGAGCTGGGCCAGGATCCGTGATCCGTCCACGCCGTGCTGGGCCAGCGCAATGAACAGCTCGAAGAAGCGTTCATCACGCGGCAGCAACCTGAATTTCATCGGATCATCCTCAGTAGAACCCGCGCAGTACGTGGTCCGGCTCCGCCTCGGCGTGAAGTTCGCCGAGGAATCGCCTGGTGAACTTGTCCAGCTCGCTCTCGCCCGGTTGGTCGGTCGCGGCGGTGACCAGAGTGTAGTGACCACCCTCGGCCCGGATCGCCACCTTCACCGTACCGAGGGAGCCGGAGAATATCCTGCGCCGCGGCTCCTCCATCGTGGGAGCGAGCCGACCCCCGAACCAGGCGGCCGCTCGCGCGGCCACCGTGTCGGGCGAAAGGGGGGTGCGATGGAAATACTGCACGCCAGCCTCAGCTTTCCTGGTAGTACTCCTGCCCCAGGTGGGTGATCATGTCCTCACCCATCATCCACCGGAGCGTGTTCTTGAGCTTGGTCTGCTGAATGAACAGGTCATGCTCGGGATAGAGACCGGGAGCGGTCTGCGGGCTCTTGAAGTAGAACGAGAGCCACTCCTGCACTCCGCTCATTCCGGCGCGCTGTGCCAGGTCGAAGAACAGTGCCAGATCGAGCACCAGCGGTGCGGCCAGGATCGAGTCCTTGCAGAGGAAGTCGACCTTGAGCTGCATCGGGTAGCCGAGCCAACCGAAGATGTCGATGTTGTCCCACCCCTCCTTGTCG